>JBDRFP010000025.1:0-32866 GCA_043818555.1 bacterium
AGTGATTCAATCAGACCCAACTGTTATTCAGAATTTTGCCACTGAAATTGCAGCAGGTCGGATGACAGGAAACGACACAACAAGAGCGGTAGTAGAAGTGGTAGACGCAAAGACAATAAGTGACATGGGGACTCAACATAGCGCTGCCACCTCAACAGCTCAAGCGGATGCAATTAAAAATTCAATGGATCAAATTAAAGAAGCTGTCAGCGCTGAGATTTACCGCGCCATTGACGATGGCGATGAGGTTAGAGAAAAAGATCTTACTAAGCAACTGCGTCAAGTTGACGCCACAAGGCGGCTAATGGGTACATAATGCAGGATATCCGCAAAATAAAACCGGTCACGGATTTTCTTCTCAACATAGACATTTACGATCGAATGGAGGAAATCGCGGGAAAGCATTCATTAAAGGTGGAACGCTCGACCGAGTTTTTGGATTTAACTGATCCGATTATTAGGGGCGATTTGGAGCTTGGCAAAATGCCCGCAATGATCGCAAGTGCGTTTGGGGTGGATGAGGGTAAGGCAAAATTGATTGCTGCCGATGTGGCCGGGTATCGCCTCTTGCCGCTCGAGGCTTACATGCCCGGAGTCGCAAAGCAAATAAAAGACTGGGGCGGGAAGATCGCCGACTATCCAAAAAAGAGGGTGGTCAAGGAACAAACCGAAGAGAAAGATGCGATTGTTGCTCTTGCGGAAAAAATCGGCCTTGAGTTGCCTGACCATTTAATGAAAAGGTTCATTTATCTTTCAAAAGCATATTTAACCAAAGAGCGCGCGCGGGATGCGACGGCTACGCTTATGAAGCGGCCTTTGACAATTGGTGGCCTTGGTTTGAACGACGAGCAGGTTGAAAAGTTGTTGGGGATGCTGGATAGGGAGCTCGGGGCAAAAGAGGTTAAGACGGCAAGCACGGAGCTTAAACCGGAGAGCGACGAGCTTAAGAAGGAGCTTACAGTTGAGCCGAAGGCAGCCTTTGAAACGATTGAAACCTTTGAAACCAAGTTTCCTAAGCCCAAGCCTAAGGTCGAAGAGGTTATAACGAAAGGCGCAGAGGCTACTGCGAAAAACGAGGAGGTTAAGATTGAGAAGAAGCCTGAGCCGGAGGTCGTTGTCACAAAAGATGATTTAGTTGCGATTCTGAAGGAAGATGTTGTCGAGTCGGGAAAGGCCATTGAAGCCTCTGTAACATTTGAGACCAAGCCCGAGCCTGAGCCAAAAAGGGCCGAAAAGGTGAAAGAGGTGAAACTACGCGATGACAAGAAAAGCCTTCCTGCAAAGTCGGTAACGCATGCGCTCACAAAAAGTGTGCCAGTTATTTCAGGCTCAATTTTGGACGATCAGGATGAAGCTGAGCTCGCAGGTCATGCAAAGAAGCTCGAAAAGCGGGAAGTAAAAGAAGACCCGGAATTTAAGAAAAAGCTTGAGGCCGAAGTTAACGAAATGTTAAAGCCGGCGATTGCGATTTTTAAGAAAAAAAAGATTGCCCAGCAAGTATTCAAGGATGTGGCAGGACAATATGTGCGCGGGTTCAGAGGCAAGCTTCGCACAGAGCAACTTTTGAAAGACAAGCACAAACTAGGAGGCAGCGATCTTGATTCTGTCATGAGTATTTTTGAACGAGCCAGAATAAAGATGGATCAAGTGCACAGAGCCGAAATCAAACCAAAACAGGAGGAGCTAAAGGAAGATGTTGCCGCGCGCGAACGCGAGGTTCTCGACAAGCGGCACGCGATTGTGACCGGAAGAATGCCTACCGGACCGATTGAGTCGCCAATGCCGGACGCGCAGGTTAGCGCGGCGCGGACTAAGCTTGAAGAACTTAAGGGTCAGGCAGATGGCCTGGACACAGAAAAGCTTGCCAGGGCTGAGTCGAGAAACATGCCAAAGAAAGCGAAGGCGAAACTCACAGTGCAAAGCGCGCCGCCACAGCCGGAAGGGAAGATTCGAGACATCAAATTTGTACCAAAACTGATTGGACCGGTTGAGGAGCTTGGGACAATGACACCTGCGGAATTTCGCCGACTTTCAAGCGATCCTGTTGAAGCGGCACGAAAGATTGAAGATAAGTTGATTCTTTTGGAGGAATCAGCATACGAAGACCGCGTGCGCGGTGTGAAGGCCTGGCGCAGGAGTCCAATTAGCAAGCTGTATTTGGAAATGTCTTCAGAGGCTTTAAGAACCGGTGTTTCGGTTGCAGAAATCGCAACTAGGCGCCGCAATGCAGGCGAAGAAAGCCTGTCTCCTGCTGAGATTAAGACGCTAATTTCGCTCAACAGCAGGCTGAAGTTCTGATATACTGCAAATATGCTCGGTAGTACAACTTCGATTTTGAGGAGTGTACTGTGCCGAGCTCGAAATAACCAAATCATTAAGTTCTTATTAAACTCTACAACTTTGATGCCACAGTTTACCGTCGGCATCATTCGAAGTTGTACTACCGGGTATGCCAGACGGAGCAAGAACACAATTTGTAGTACCTCAGTTTCTGGATGTTGAGACTAAAATCATCGGCCCGATTACAGGCCGGCAGTTTTCGATTTTGCTTGGCGTTTTACTGGTAGAGTTTATCATTTACAGGGTATTTCTGAGTTTGGTCGCAATCCTTGGCCTCGGCCTGCCGGTTTTGTTTATTGGTTTAATTTTCTCATTTGCTAAAATCAACGGCCAGCCATTCCACTACATTATGCTCAACATGATCCAAACCTTCCGGCGTCCCGGTATGCGGGTTTGGGACAAGAGGATTACCGATGCCGAAATTAAAGCACAAATGAAAAAAGAAGAGGCGCCGCCTGTGATTTTGATACCGCGCAAAGCCCCACTTGAGCGCTCAAGGCTTGCGGAAATGACGCTCGTTGTGAACACCGGCGGAGTATATAAACCTGAAGAGTAATTTTAATAGGTCCTATAGGACCAATAAGACCTACCTTGTAATAATGCGTCCTACGATCCTATGGCAGAGAAAAAACAAACAATGCAATCTAAGAAATTAGCCAAGCCAAAGCCGGGCCCTCCAACTCAGCGATTCCTTGACATTGCCGAGATTCGGGAGGATGTGGTTGTTCTGAAGGACGGAACGCTCCGGTCTGTAATTATGGCGTCGAGCATAAATTTTGCTCTTAAATCAGTCGACGAACAGCAGGCGATGATTCAGTCGTACATGCAGTTTTTAAACGGGCTTGAGTACTCAATCCAGATTGTAATCCAGTCGCGTAAAATGGACATTGATTCATATATTGCGGCGCTAAGTGAGCAGGAAGGGAAAATCGAAAACGAACTTCTTAAAGCACAAATCAGGGACTACCGCACTTTTATTAGCGAGCTGGTAGAGCTTGGCGAAATTATGCAAAAGCGTTTCTATGTTGTTGTACCGTACGATCCGTCAACCGATAAGAACAAGAATTTCTGGGGGAAATTGAGCGAAGCTATTACGCCGGCAGCAGTGGTAAAATTAAGCGAGAAGAAATTTAAAGAGCATCGCGACGCCCTAATGCAGCGCGTAAATATTATTCAGGGAGGGCTCACCGGAATGGGGCTTCAAAGCGCCACGCTCGATACCCAGGGCCTTATTGAACTTTACTACACGGTTTACAATCCTGAGGTTTTTGACCAGCAACCAATGAGCGACATAAATAATCTTCGAATTGAGGAAGGGTTTTGATAATAATTTCCAATAACCAAAAACCCAATTCTCAATTGGTCATTGCGCATTGGATATTCATTGGTAATCGGTTATTTGGCCATTGGGCATTAAAATAAGATATGGCAATCGACATTCACAAACTCCAAGATCAAGAAAAGGCGCCGCAGAAGGAGCCTAAACAGCTAACGCCTGAGCAGGAAAAGGTGATGGCCGAAAAAACGACGCTGGAAGAGGAGCGTATTTATCGGCGTGGAACCGTTACAATCCGCGACATTGTGGCGCCGTCTTCGTTCCAGGTAAATCCTGACTTCTTGAAGATCGGAAGTAAACACATCCGGACTCTTTTTATAGTTACCTACCCGCGCTATGTCGGCATAGGCTGGGGAGCGCCAATAATCAACTATAACAGCACGCTCGATATTGGAATGTTTTTCTACCCTGTGAAATCTGAGGTGATTTTAAAGCAGCTTAGGAACAAGGTTGGAATTTTGGAAGCCACTCTTACAGCCGATGCTGAGAAGGGCGCCCCGCGCGACCCGATCCGCGAAACGGCGCTCCGCGACATGGAACAGCTTCGCGATGACCTTACGCAGGGGATTGAGCACTTTTTCCAGTTTGCATTTTATGTAACCATTTACGCAGATGACAAGGAAGAGCTCGACAAGCGCACCAGCGACATTGAATCGATTTTCGGCTCTCGGCTAATTTACAGCAAGCGCGGTTTTTACCAGACTGAACAAGGGTTCAACTCCACAATCCCGCTCGGAAACGATGAGCTCATGATAACCTTTAACATGAACACATCGCCGATCGCGTCGTCATTTCCTTTTATTTCCTCTGACCTTACGAGCGACCGTGGCATTCTCTACGGTATAAACAGGCACAATAATTCGCTTGTGCTATTCGATCGTTTCTCGCTTGCAAACGCCAATGCGGTGGTGTTTGCCACTTCCGGCGCCGGTAAGAGTTACGCCATCAAGCTGGAAATTCTGCGCTCCATGATGATGGGGGTTGATGTTATTGCGATTGACCCTGAAATGGAATACCGGACGCTGTCCGACGCTGTTGGAGGGACTTACATTAATGTGTCGTTGGCTTCGGAAAGTAAAATCAATCCGTTTGAATTGCCACGGCCGGTTGGCGAAGAGGTGTCGGTTGAAGATATTCTTCGAAGCGCTGTTATTACGCTCAAAGGGCTGCTCCGGATTATGATCGGTCAGCCGCAGGGTAAGGAGGGTCATCTCGGATTTTCGCCAACTGAGGATTCGACGCTCGACCGCGCCGTAATTGAGGCGTATGCAAAAAAGGACATCACTCCGGATTTAACGCTTGAAGACTTAAAAACCGTTGAGTACCCGGTGTTGCAGGATTTGCAGGACATTCTGGAAGGGATGGAGGGCACCGGCGATTTGGTTGAGCGATTGCGAAAGTACACTGAAGGCACATTTTCCGGGTTCCTCAATTACCAGACTACTGTTGAAACAAACAACCAGCTTGTGATTTTTTCAGTGCGCGATTTGGAAGATGAACTTCGACCAATGGCGATCTACACAATTGTCAATTACATCTGGAATGTGGTAAGAAGTGAGCGTAAGAAGAGGATTTTGGCAATTGACGAGGCATGGTGGTTAATGCAACACGAAGACTCAGCGCGATTTATTTTTAGTCTTGTGAAGCGCGCTCGAAAGTATTACCTTGGCGTTACAACAATCACCCAGGACATAAATGACTTTTTGCGAAGTCAGTATGGTCAGGCAATTGTGACCAACTCGGCACTGCAGCTATTAATGAAGCAGTCACCGGCAGGAATCGATGTTATTGCCGACACATTCAACTTAACGCAAAGCGAAAAGTACCTACTGCTCGAAGCCGCGGTTGGAGAGGGGATTTTCTTTGCAGGGCCAAAGCACGCAGCAATAAAGATTATTGCATCGTATGCTGAGGATCAGTTGATCACCACTAATCCGGAGCAGCTGCTCGAAATTGAGCGCGCGCGTAAAGAGTTTGAAGAGTCGTTTGGTGAGGAGGAAGCTGTCGCGCCGGCAGAAGTCGAGGAAGTTGCGCCGGCCGAGGAGGTCGCTGTTGAAAATGTGGCAGAAGTGAAAGAAGGTGAAAAAAGTGAAAGTGAAGCCCCGACTACTTAAACGAAATAATTATGACAAAAAAGACCATCGAATTCGTAGTTGCAATTGCGGTACTGGCAGTCCTGATACTTATTCTTTGGTTAATATTCCGTCCGGAAGGAGTTGATCAGGTAGATGATGCGGTTGAAGTTGAGGAGCCGGTGACCGAAGTAGATGGAGGAGATTTAGCCGTTGAAGAACCGGTCGAAATTACCCCTCAGCCCGTTGCTAGGTCGTTTGTTGAGCGCCTTGGTAGTTTTTCAAGCGAGTCAAATTACATTAATGTTTCCGATATCCTACCGCTCGCAACAGAAGGATTGCAGCGACGCCTGCTTTCAATAGCAGATGAGGCGCGCGCTACTGACAACTCAAATTACTACGGAGTTTCAACTCGAGTGTTGACTATGCGGGTTGTAGAAGAGGGCGATGAATCGGCAATCTTGGCTATGACCACGCAGCGTATGGAATCGATCGACAGTCCTGCGAACACACGAGTTAGGTATCAGGAGATCGAGCTTGAGCTGATCAATAATGGTAGCGGCTGGCTGGTAGATGATTTTGAATGGAGCGAATAAGAACCCTCAAGGTTTCTGAACCTTGAGGGTTAAATCGATGCGGGGGAGACTCCGCTTTTTTATGTCTAATCGACTAAAACAACTCGGTAAGCTGGTTGTAGATGCAGTATTCCCGCGCTACTGTGTTAATTGTGGTAAAGAAGGGTCGCTCATGTGCAGCGTATGCGCGGTTGACTGGAGTTCAGCGCCGCCGAATGCAGTTTGCATTGCTTGCAACGGGCCGTCGCAGTTTGGAAAGACTTGCTGCGTTGAGGGTATTGGCATCCCGGACGGTCACATTGCAAGTTTTCATTATGCCGACCCTGTTGTTAAAGGATTGATTCGCGCTTGGAAGTTTCATTTTGATGTTACAGCGTGGCGAGCGTTGCGCGGCCAGCTTGCGCCAAGGCTGT
This sequence comes from bacterium, assembly GCA_043818555.1. Taxonomy (GTDB): domain Bacteria; phylum Patescibacteriota; class Patescibacteriia; order UBA9934; family UBA9934; genus JAUYIW01. The sequence goes on from JBDRFP010000025.1 coordinate 6,737, forward strand.
CTGTGATTCGCGACCTTGTTGCTACTTATGAGATCGACGCTGTAGTCCCGCTTCCACTTCACAGCCGACGTTTATGTGAGCGCGGGTTTGATCAGGCGGCTGATTTGGCAGATTTCATTGCGGGTGAAGTTGATGTTCCGGTTTGTCGACTTTTAGTCAGGAATTGGTCAACGGAAAGCCAGGCAGATAAAAAAAGCGACCAGGATCGCTTTAGCGCAATGCAAGAATCACCGTTCAAGATCGCTCAGTCACCAAGTGACGGACGAAATAGTCGGTCACTTGGTGACGAATCACCTCGCCGAGCCCTACTAATCGACGATGTTTGGACAACTGGCGCCACAGCCGCAGCCGCAACACGCACATTGCGTGAAGGAGGGGTCGAGCTGGTTTGGGTTTACACAATCGCCAAGGGGCGATAGGGATTAGGAACTAAGGACCGGGGCTGTAAAGTGTGAACCATTGCTTGTAGATCTACTGTTTGCCATCTATTATCTACCTCAGCTCCTCGGCTATCACTTCGGCGATCGACACAACTTTCAAATACTTAGGTCGGTTATTCTGCGGTATTGTGTCGGTGACTATTATATTCTCAATGCCCGCGACTTTAAGTCGAGTCAGCGCGTTTTTGGAAAATATCCCATGAGTCGCTGCGGCGATTATTTTTTTTGCTCCTTTTTTCTTCAAGAGTCGAGCTGCGGCAATTAGAGTTCCGCCTGTGTCGATCATGTCGTCGATTAAAATTATGTTTTTGCCCGCTACATTGCCCTTGATGCTTTTGGCAACGGCCCGACCGGCCGAAGGTCGCGTTTTAGTTATCACCGCGGTCGGAAGGCCGTCACACATCTTGGCAAGTGTCTTAGATCTTTTTCGTGCGCCAAGATCGGGCGCGACGATAACTGCGTTATCGTCATACTTTTTGATCTCGTCGGCCAAGATTGGGAGCGCTGTGAGGTTTTTTAATTTTGGCCCAAAGTGAGCCATTGCTTTTGGGCCGTGTATGTCGAGCGTGATGATTTTGCTCGCTCGCGATGAAATTAAGTCGGCGACGATTTTGGCCGCCACGACTGAGCCGGAAGGGAATGCGCGATCTTGTCGCATGTAACCCAAATACGGCGCAATGATTGTTGGTTTCTTAAAGGCGCTTGCGAGCCAAATCAGCTCAAGCAAGTTTGAGTCCGGCTGCTGGGTCGATCCGAATACTATGTTTTGTCGCGACGCTGTCGCAGGGACTCTGACGCATAATTCACCATCAGCAAACGATTTTATAGATGCTTTACCGACCGCCATTTTCGCCGCCTTAGCGACTTTGTTCGCAAGTTCTTTATTTGAGCTTGTAGAAAATATTTTCATAAATCTACTGTTTACCGTCTACTGTCCACTTCATGTAAGATGTTCACGACTTCCTGGTCTTCAGTTTGCCCAAACTCCTTATAAAACGCTCCAACCGCAGTGTACCATTCAGGTTCATCAAGCGCCACAACTTCATTGACCATCTTTCTGATAGTATCGAGCGAGTCTTTTGCACCATGCGGCACGGCTACCACCACCTTGGACGGCCCTTCAGCCTGCGCGGTTTTGATTGCCGCTGTCATAGTCAGGCCCGTAGCAATTCCATCGTCGACGAGTATTACCGTCTTGCCCTTAAGATCACGAGGCTTTTTATCGCCTCGGTACTTTTCCAATCGACGTTCAGCCTCGGTTTTCTCGTCAGCAACGACCTTATCAATGTACTCAGGGCTTGTGCCTTTTCGCTCATCCTCGTTCCAAACCACTTCACCAGTCTCTGTGATCGCGCCAATAGCATACTCAGGATTAAACTCTGCACCGATTTTGCGTGGAACGATGATGTCGAGCGGCAACCCAAGCTCGCGCGCAACCTCGCCGCCCACGACCACGCCACCGCGCGGAAGCGCGAGAACGATCGCGTTGTCATCATCGCGATATTTTTCCAAGGCCTTGGCAAGCTGTTGCCCGGCATCGATTCGATCTTCAAACATCATACAATCCCATTATACCCATTTAACAATTTAATATAAATACACCCTCCAATGAGGGAGGGCAGAAATATAATTTACCATCTTACAACGATTGTAGTAAGATGGCGAAATAAATTTAACCATTATACCCCGATCGTTGTATAGTGGCGAAAATCCATTGTGAGTTACCCGGATTTTTTGATCCGCCATAATAATCCGTCCTAGTCTCTCCAATTTTCTAATTTACCCAAGATAAAAACCACATCCCGAAGGAGGTGGTTGAGGGGATCGCGAGCCTAGAGAAGACTCATGCCCCAGTAGTCGTGGTAGCCCTTGAGGGCATATTCCGTGACACAGTAAACCTCTTCGCGGCCCTCGAAGCAATCGAAGTCGTTTCGACGGACTACGTTTGAGTAGATGTAATGAGTAAGGCCTGTTTTGCGAGCTTCGGTTGGCAGCCCGCGGCCACCGCAGAAGACGTGAGACCCATAGGCTTTCTTCAGCGCTTCTTTCACAATGCTGATCGCAAACTCGTCGTACCACCCGCCGTAGTGCATGACCCAGATTGGGATGTTGCAGTGCCAGATGATTGTAGTTCCTGATGACCTGTTCGATCCCGGGCGTGTGCAGTACTGGTCGATGAGCTTGAAGTCGCCGTCCTCGTAGACGAACCGTTTGTAGCCGGGCATATCGAGTACATCGGTGAATGTACCGCCACCTACCCATCCTCGGGACATGGCCTTGAAAAAGAATGCTTGAACTTCTGCCATGCTTACCATAATTCCTCCTTTATGGTTGTGCCGATCTTACAGCGATAATTCGATTTTGTCAATCAACTAATCAAAAAGAACCCAAACTGGGTTCTTCATGGCGCGCCCGGCACGACTCGAACGTACGACCTCCAGCTCCGCAAGCTGGCGCTCTATCCAACTGAGCTACGGGCGCTTATTGCCTGCCAATCGTACATCAACTCACCTTTTTTGTCAACGCTAGAATTTATACAGCCTTCTGAACAAGTCGCTTACTGTTTCACTTTCGCGCTCAAGATTTTCAAAAGAGTACTGCAGCAAAGCATCTCGGATAACATTCGGGTTTGCATCTTCGAGCGGGATCGTAAGCATTGGCTTTAGCATACTTACGAAATCAACATACAAGAGTTTTACTTCCGGCGGGCTGTAGACGATTGAGAAATCCTTAATTTCGTCGTATGAGAAAAATTCATCTCCTAGAACCACGCCCTGGTCGGTAATATGGACAATAACCTGATCCGGATGACGCAAACCGCTGATCATAACAATCACACCCATCATTAAAATAATGATCGCAAACAAATAGTTAGCTGATGCAATTGCATAAATTAACAATCCAATGCCAACCACTACAGTTGCGATGTACCACAACCGTGATCGCTCATGCGGAGGGAATTCCCACGTTTCCCAGGACACGAGGGATTCTCCAACATCGATTTCTTCAAATTCTTGCTCGTTATCGAGTGTTTTTGCTTCTTTTTCCATACATTGGTAGTATACCAGAAAAGCCTCTTGAAATCACTAGCGTTTTAGTGTATACTGTGCCCGCAAGGAGGAAAAGTTGTGGAGAGGTGCCAGAGCGGTCGAACGGGACGGTCTTGAAAACCGTTGTGCCCGGAAGGGTACCGTGGGTTCGAATCCCACCCTCTCCGCCACCCTTCGCTAAAGCTTCGGGTGGCCTTTGGCCATACGTAAGAAGTAGCGAAGGGTGTCACCCGAAGCCTTTGGCGTAGGGTGGCCTCAGAAAGAGCAGTGGTAGGATATGTACTACGTTTACCTGATTAGACTATGCGATAATCGGATTTATACAGGCAGTACACCTGATTTAAAAATTCGGGTCAACCAACATAAATCAGGTTATGTAATATCGACGAGGGATCACAGGCCGTTGGAGCTAGTATGGTATTGCGCCTTCCGGACAAAACTGCGGGCTAGAAGATTCGAACGATACTTAAAATCAGGATCAGGTCAGGCGTTTAGAAATAAGCGCTTAGTGTAAATATGGAGAGGTGCCGGAGTGGCTGAACGGGGCACCCTGCTAAGGTGTTGGTCGCGAAAGCGGCTCGAGGGTTCGAATCCCTCCCTCTCCGCCACCCTTCGCTAAAGCTTCGGGTGGCCTTTGGCCATACGTAAGAAGTAGCGAAGGGTGTCACCCGTAGCTTTAGCAAAGGGTGGCCTCAGAAGCGAAGAAGCCGCAGGAGCTTCGGGCGACCTTCGGCCACAAGGGTCCCAGATTTGGGTCTTTTTTGTCGGAGATTATCCGTAGCCTCAGCGAGGGATAATCGAAGACCCTCCGTAGCCTTTGGCAAAGGAGGGGTTGGTTAATTTGGGGCTTTCCTATTTTTTTGATAAGATAAGTAGATGCCCGATAGTACAACTTCGATGTTGAGGGGTTGGCAATGCCGAGCTAGTATTTACCTTATCAAAATAATTAAGTTTAACTTTACAACTTTGATGCCAGGTTTGCCGTTGGCATCATTCAAAGTTGTACCACCGGGGATGCCATCACTTGAAACTCAAATTAGATTTATTAAAGGAGTAGGTGCCGTGCGGGCAAAGGATTTTGCTCGGCTTGGTTTGGTTACATTAGAGGACGCCTTGTTCGACTTTCCGTTTCGCTACGACGACCTATCGCAAGCTTTATCGATCGCTCAAATTACACCAGGCCAAAAAATTACAGTTCGCGGAACAATCAGCATCATCAAGAATCGGAAAAGCAGCAAGTTTCGCCGCATGACAATCACCGAAGCTGTGGTGGAAGACGGAACCGGTAGCATTAAAGTCGTTTGGTTTCATCAAGGATTTCTGACCAAGACTCTAAAGCCGGGCACGGTCGTGTCTCTATCGGGCAAGGTTGACGACCGCTACGGCTTGTCGCTTGTGAACCCTATTTATGAGGTGCTTGGCAAACAGATGACAACTAAACACACGGGGAGGATTGTACCGGTTTACAAGTTGGCAGGCGCGTTGACGCAAAAGATTCGTAGACTGGTAGTTGAGTCAGCGGTTTCTAACATTGACGAGGTTGACGAGTGGCTACCGAGCGAGATTATCGATCGCGAAAGCTTCATGAGCTTGCACGATGCGGTCAGACAAATGCATTATCCAGAATCGTTATCTCGCCAAAACGAAGCTCTGCGCCGACTCAAATACGACGAGTTTTTCCTTCACCAGATTTTGCACGGCAAGGCTCGTCGAGAACTAAAGCGTCAAAAAGCGTCGGCTATTGAATTTAACGAACAGGTTGTCAAAAAGTCAGTTTCGGCTTTGCCGTTTGAGCTTACCAATGCGCAGCGCAAGGCCACCTGGGCGATAATTCAGGACATGGATCGTATTGAGCCAATGAATCGCTTGCTTGAGGGTGACGTTGGAACAGGAAAAACCGTGGTTGCGGCGATTGCGGCGATCAACGCAGCGTCGTCGACTTGGCAGACTGCATTTTTAGCACCTACCGAGATTTTGGCCGACCAGCACGCGCAGGGTTTGAACAAAATGTTTGGCAACAAACTCAAGATCGCCATATTCACTCGTACAAAACGTCGGGTAGGCGACAAGGAAGTCACCAAGGCGCAAATGCTCGACGCGCTTGCAAACAGCAAGGTCGATTTGGTAGTCGGTACGCACGCGCTTCTTTCAGGCGATGTAATCTTCAATCGGCTAGGATTCATAATCGTTGACGAGCAGCATCGCTTTGGTGTTAAGCAGCGTCGGGCGCTTAAAGACAGACAGGGCGATTCCGACGGCATTCCGCATTTACTTTCCATGACCGCTACGCCAATCCCGCGATCGCTCGCGCTTGTACTCTACGGAGATCTGGATCGCTCGATTTTGGACGAGTATCCAAAAGGCCGCAAAACAATTGAGACGCATTTGGTTGAACCCGGAAAGGAAAAACAAGCTTACGATAAGATGCGCAAAGAAATGGACGCAGGGCATCAGGTGTTTGTTGTGTGTCCAATTATTGAGGAGTCAGACGCGCTTGGTGTGAATTCGGTAAGCGAGATTTACAATGCGTTCACAAAAGGACCGTTTAAGAATTATAAGATCGACATGTTGCACGGCAAGCTCAAGCCTCAGGAGAAAGATGATGTGATGGCAGCGTTTACAAGTGGCGCGATCGACATGGTGATTTCGACAACCGTCGTCGAGGTTGGTGTGGATGTGCCAAATGCTACAGTGATGTTTATTGAAGGAGCGGAGCGATTTGGACTAGCGCAACTTCATCAGCTCCGCGGGCGAGTAGGGCGTTCTGATTTGCAAAGTTACTGCTACTTGCATCCAACCGGAGATTTGTCAGAATTGTCACGCGCTCGGCTTTCGGCAGTCGTAAGATCGCAAAACGGATTCGACCTGGCCGACCGCGACTTGGAGCTCCGTGGGCCTGGAAACATTTTTGGAACAGACCAGTCTGGTTTTGAACAATTCCAACTTGGCACATATGCAGATCGCGATCTAATATCGATCGCCAAAGACGACGCCAAGGCAATGCTCGATGAAGATGTTGATCTAAATAAGTGGCCAAACTTAAAATCCCGTGTGCTTGATTACATTGACGAAGTCCACTTCGAATAGGTATCATTTAGCCATATGGTTAAACAATTACACGAAAGACGCATGGAGGCGGTTGAGAGCGCGATTTTATCAGAGCGCGACTTTAGGCAATATCAGGACAACTTGGATATCACTGCAGAAGAGTTGAATAAGTGGGATAAGATTGTGGATTTGGGCGCAGGTACGCGGCAGGAGTTTGCTCGCGAAGTAAGTGCTGGAGGTTTTGACGCAGAGGTTATTTCTGTCGATCCGCGCTTACTGCTCTCTGAAGAGGAGGATCTGGCAGGTATGCTCGAAGAAGAAGCGGAAGCAAGAATTTTGGGTCGCAATGAGCCGTTTGGAGAAGTCGTTGGTGCACTGGCGCAGGATTTGCCATTTGAAGATGAATCCATCGATGCTGTATTGGCACATTTTTCAGTACCAATGTATTTGGAAAGCAAGTCGGAGATCAACGAAGCTCTAGATGAGATTTTGAGAGTTTTAATGCCTGGTGGTGAAGCTAGGATTTATCCGGTATCGAGCACTAAAAATCAGCAAGAAGTTTTAGAGTGGCTCGCTGACCATGAAGACGAAATTGAAGTCGATTCGGAAATCAAAGAAGAGAATTTAAAAGTTGGTGAAGTGAAGTATCTGATAAAAATAAAAAAACGCGGCGCAAAGGCCGCGCTAGTCGCGTGAATTAGAGTGTTAAATCGCTGATCGACTTTAGTGTTTTTGGGGTCACCGCCTGTCCTAAGCCAAGCCTTTCAGCCTCTTTTAGTCGACGGTCAAGGAATGGAACCGATCTTAATTCGCCGCCAAGGCCGAGCTCGCCAATGAACACCGCCTCCTTTGGGGCGGTTTTGTCTTTCATCGAACCTATCACCGCGGCGCATACAGCCAGGTCGGCAGCGGTCTCTTTGATCTTCATGCCGCCGACAACATTAACGTAAACATCGTGGCCGGACACATTCACTCCTGCGCGTTTACTAATTATCGCGAGCAGCATCTGTAGCCGCCCGGCATCAAAACCCGAAGTTCTCCGGATTGGATTTGCAAAATAACTTTTCTCAGCCAGCGCCTGAACTTCAACTAAGATCGGCCTAGTACCTTCCATTACGCAAGTTACAATCGATCCGGGAGAAGGGGATCGCTCTTCTAAAAATCGGGCCGACGGATTTGCAACCGCCTTCATGCCCTCGGAAGTCATTTCAAAGATTCCAACTTCGTCAGTACTTCCAAATCGATTCTTGCCGGCTCGAAGTATGCGATACGACGAGTTGCGATCGCCCTCAATGGTGAGCAAAGTATCGACCAAGTGCTCCAGCGTCTTTGGGCCGGCAACAGAACCTTCTTTTGTGACTTGCCCGATAATGAGCACTGGCACGTGCGTCGATTTGGCAAAGTTGATGAGTTGAGCTGTTGCTGCCCGAACTGCTGTCGGGGTTCCGGGGAGAGCGTCTGCCTCGTTGGAAATCATTGTTTGGATTGAGTCGATTATGAGAAGCGTTGGTTTGAGTTTTTCTGCCGCAGCAATTATCGACTCAACTTCAACCGAGTTTGAAAAAGAAATTTTTACCGGCTCGATCGCAAGCCGTTTGAATCTCATTAAAACTTGGCCTTCGGATTCTTCCCCTGAAACATAAAAGGGCTTTTCCTGATTTGACGCTGCGATTTGGGCCACAAGAGTTGACTTGCCGATTCCGGGTTCGCCGGCAAGAAGTGTCACCGACCCGGCAACGATCCCGCCATTCAAAACTCGATCCAGTTCGTCGATTCCGGTTGTTTTATGATTAGCCACCTCGGTCCGGGCGTTTGCAAGGTCAAGAATAGGGGCTGCAACAGCCCCCTTGTTTTTTGATATTTGTGATTTGGAGCTTTGAGCCCCCTCGGAGAGCGTCCCCCATTTTCCGCACTCAGTGCATCGCCCCTGCCATTTTAAATGCTGCGAGTCGCAGTTAGAACAAGTGTACATATTATTTGCAAGTATGATTTTTATAATCCCAGCTGTCACACGACAAGTCAGGTGTGTAAGTAGTCCCGCGGATAGTGTATGAGAGCGTGTTGGCTGTTGAGCAAGCCGAAGACACTCTTAATGAGTTTAATTCAAAGTGCCAGGCCTCTGCAGTAATTCGGCAGAACCCGTTATTGATCATGATTTTGCTTAACTGATGTTGGCAGCTTGGATCGTGGACATAGTTCCCGCCGCCATCATTGCACCAAACGTCAACTGCGATCGTTGATGTGTGAGGACAGTTTGCTAAGTTCGCGTTACTAACAAGTGCGTTAATTATCGTGGTCCTATCGGTTGCGCCTGCTAGCGCGCCCTTCAAGGTGTACCCCGCTGAGTTACCAGAGATTATTGACGATCCTGCCGCAGGGTTGCATGTGATTACTGAGCAAGAATGATTTGAGCTTGAAAGGCAATTATCGTAAAAAAGCGTTGCTTGTTTTTCCACCGACCTTGCAGCAGAGGATAGAACAATGTTACTTTGAGTCGCTTCATGGAATTCAATTGAGGCTGCTTCAAGCGCTGCTGCCGCGTCAGGGTTAAGCGAGTTGTTTTCTGCAGCTGGAGAAATGTAGTCCCCAGTTACGAGCTCGGTATTTCCAGGGATATCATCTCGGAAGAATACATTCACATCCTCTCCTTCGGGAGGGAACCACTGCTCAGTGTCGATGTGTGTAACTTGCAAGCTACTAAATTGGACCGTTGCAGGATCGAGCAAGAAGGCGATTGTGTACGCGCCAAGCAAGAGCATCATCCCGATAACGGCGTTTTTCATTCTTTCGGTAGCCTTTGTTATCATTGCCGGCTTTCCGCGGGCGAGCATATATTCAAGCCCGCCGAGCATCAAAACCACAATTGCCACAATCGATGCGGCGCTGATAAGCCAAATGTAAACCGCTTCAATGTATTCGCCAAGATAGTTTGAAGATACTACGCCCTCATCTTTGGATGCATCAGTGAACACAAGCCCGGGGATTTCAACTCCAAGCGCAGGCGGGGCATAGTAGCTTTCTTCAAACGCTTCGATTGTTTCAGTTCCTTCTTCTACAAGCGCCTGCCCGCTATCGAGCGATCGATTAATAAGCCCTGTTAGCTCTCCGTCGATCGGGCATCTTGCAGCGTAGCGCGAAATTCCAGGGTCTTCTTCTGCCAGGTCTTTGCATTCTTCATAACATTCGTCATTTGAATTTACAGTGCTTTGATTGATGTCGTCAACTGTTACAGAATCAGGGCAGTAACATTCGTATTCGTCCGCAAAGTCGCAGTCTTCAACATCGAGCGCAAAAACAGGGGCAGGGAGGTGCCCTATGATAAGCATTGCGAAAACAGTAATCAGTTTTTTCATAACCCAAGCTCGTCAAGAATCATTAATTTGAGCTGGCGTTCGGTAATGGTGCCTGTGAGTCGTTTGCCGTTTATAAAAATAGTTGGAGCGGTAATTAGGTTGAGTTCCAGCCCTTGCAGATATGTTGTGTTGATTAGGTCAAGAGTTTTCTGTTTGTCGAGGCATGAAGCAAACGAGCGCTCGTTTAGAGCTAGTTCAGCTGCAATATCCGTGTAAAGCTCATCGCCTAGCTGGTTGTAATAAGTTGTAAGAAGGTCGTGGAATGGCCAGAACGAGCCCTGACGGCCGGCGCATCTGGCGGCTACGGCGGCAGGTAGGGCTTCTGCGTTGAGCGATGTGTTCGGAAAGTCTTTCCACGCAACAAGAAGATCGTCCGGATACTCTCTTAGCATGGCAGAGAGCGCCAGCGAAACATTGTGAGAGGCTTCATTTTCAAAGTCGCCATAGTGAACAACTACAACCGAAGGATTTGCACTGCCTATAATCGGGTCACCATCGCTTACTCCGTAGAGCTCAGCAAGGGCTGGCACGGAAGAATTTGTACCGGAAAAAAGCCAAGCCAATAAGGCAAGAGCTAAAATTATTGCGACGATGCCAATGAATTTTTTTGATTTAACAAATTGCGGGGTCATATTAGTCCAGCCGAACAAAGTTTAGTCTGCCTGTGCTATCGGTGTAGTACAAGACTGAATCATCAGGGCTAATGGTAACATTAAACATTTGAATTTCCGAAACTGGGGATGCGACTAGGACAGACCGGCCTGTTGCAAGGTTTAGCAAATAGACATCATCTCCGGCAGTAACCAGTTTTGGGTCCTCTCCGCTGAAATTTGTGACTTCTCGCGGCACCGCGCAGTAAACCTTTGTTTCTGACGCAAACGAGCATTTGTCCACCCATGTTTCAATTGAGAATTTTGTGCGGTCGCTGCCAATGTTGCTGCCGGAAGCGTTTACATACCACAAGGACGGCCTGTAGTTATTGCCTGAATCTGCAACAGAGTAGAGGATGTAGTTTCCGCTTGGCGCCCAGATTGCCTCAAAATTAGTACCCTCGACAACGATCGCGCCGGTAGCTTCGCCATCCATGCCTATTAGGTAAATCTGCTGTCTTCCGAGCCCGCTCTGCACCTGCCCGGTTTCTGAAAATCCTACCACTGCGTCGTCCGGCGACCAGTTGAGAGTCACCTTGCTCGCGCTCGTGCCAAGCGCCGCAATCGCTTCTGTGCGAGTTCCGTCTGAAGAAGTAACCACCAGCGCGCGGCTGTCTGGGTCGGTGTTCATGCTTTTGCTTGCCACACTTTCGCCGTCTTTGGAAAAATCAAAGTCTTCCCAGTGACTCGGCAGAGTTGTCTGTGAGCCTGTTGCCATGTCGTAGATAATGTTTGTGCCGTCAGGAAACTCAATCACAGCTACATCGGCAGAGTCGGCAAATACCACCGTTTCCGCTTCCGGGAATCGATCGCTTGAGAGCGCTACTGCATTGCCGTTTGAATCGATTGTGTAGAATCGCCCGTCGCTTGGGTCATAGTAGGCAATGTTTCCGTCGCTTGTAATAGTCGGCGCGGTAACCGGAGAAGATGTCAGAAGAACCGGGATAACAGCGCCCTCGGCTTCTTCGGAAGGGAACAGCACTTCAGCCTCTTCTTCCTCTTCGTATTCAATACCCTCTTCAGCGCCTTCAAGACCGCCAACAACTTGTTCCTCTTCCGGAATTTCTTCCTCAACGACCGGCACAGAGCGGAACATTAAAAAGTAAAGGAAGAATCCAATTAGTCCTGCGCTTGTAAAAAGCGCCACAATGCCCAGGATCATTTTTAGTCTTTGGTTCATATAATTATGCTAGCCCAAGTAAGTTTGGAAGTAAGAGGATCATGCCCAGGAAGGCAAAGCCTGCGTTGATAAGTGTGAAAACCGCGACCATTACAAAGAAGACTAGGATTGCATATTTGATTGCAATCCATGTTTGACCTTTTTTAATGTCGAGCGTGTTAGGCTCAAGAAAACTTAGGAAGCCTTTTAGAAAGTCTGTTGACTCTTCCTCGTCGTTGTCAGCGTTGTCCTGGCCGGGCATGTTGGCTTTTAAATCACCAACAGCGTCGTTAACAATGCTTTTGCCACCGGTCTTCCATCCAACAAGGATAGTTTTTACAACTTGGAAAATACTAATAAGTCCACCGGTCCAAAACACTGTTCCGCCACCGGCGTGTTCAGATTCTGCTGCGCTGCCCCCGCGTCCCCAAAGGTGCCAAATCATGTCGCGCGTCTCTTCTTTGAATTTCTTTGCCATTTTCTTGGCAGCTTTTTTAGCCATTCTCTCCATGTTCTGTTGTATCTTGCGCTTGACTTTACGCCTCGCCGGGTCAGCAAATGATAGTTCGCGATCTTCATTCATTAGCTGCTTGGTAGTGTCGACCATTGGTGAAATATCCGGCATTACTCCTTGTTGCTGTGCCTGCTCAACTATTGCCGGCAACGGCGGCTGCTGAGTTTGCTGATGAATCCAGCGTCTTTCCGCGTCCATCTTTGCCGCACGCTCCATTTCGCGCTGCTGACGTTCCTCAGCGCTTGCTGCGCCCATTGGATAAACTTGCGACTCGTTGATTCCTGCCGACGCCGAAACTCGCGGGCGAGTAGGGCCTCCAATGCGCTGTCTGCGTTCGCGAAATCTGGCACGCCTAAATTCTGCCGAAATCTCATGCGGCATTTGCGGATTTGTTGCAGCTGCTGCGCCAACTGGCGTCATATCAAAATAAGACCAAATCGATTAGATCTGGTCTTATTATACCGTATTTTAGAATTTCGTGCAGTAATTATCGGAAAACAAGCAGTTATTGAGTTATTGAGTGGCTGAGTGACTTAATCACTCAATCACTTTTGCCATCAGTCCAGTCACTCAATCACTTGCGCTCATTGTTCGATTACTATCTTTCCGTTTTTCGCACCAAGTTTAAATGATTTTTCAACATCTTCTGACCCAAGCATGGCTTCGGCAATTTGTTGTTCAACCTGTTCCTCTATGATTTTGCGAATTTCGCGTGCTCCGAGTTTTGGCGAAATTTTGCTCACAATGTTTTTAAGCACTGCATTGGTAAATAATAGGTCGATTTCCTGCGACTGTAGGCGATCTTTAAGCTCAGTTAGTTCTTTTTTAGCAATCTCTTCTAGCGCCACATTGCTCAGCGGTTCAAAAATGCAAACATGGTCAATGCGGTTAATAATCTCCCGCCTAAACCGCTCTTCTAGCAATTCTCGAATGTCGCTATTCCTGTCATTGTTATGGCCATTGTCATTGTCGCGAAATCCGACGCCTCCGCGCTCGAATCGTTCGTGACCAACATTTGTACACATGATTATAATCGCATGACGGAAGTTGATTTTGCGCCCGGTTGAGTCTGTCAGCATACCGTCGTCTAAAATCTGCAAAAGTAAATTTTGAACATCAGCGTGCGCTTTTTCAAGTTCGTCAAACAGCACAACTGAGTAAGGATGATTTTTTACATGGTCGGTAAGCTTGGTAGCCTCGCGATACCCAACATAGCCTGCCGGAGCTCCAATAAGCTTTGAGACAGAAAAGCCTTCGGCAAATTCAGACATATCGAGTCGCAGAAAAGACTCGGCATCATCGAACAAGGTTTTTGAAAGAGTTTTTGCAAGCTCGGTTTTGCCAACTCCGGATGGGCCGACAAACATAAATGACGCCAGCGGACGCTCAGTTTGTGTGATTCCGAGCTTTGCCTTGCGGACTGTTCGCGCGACTCGGCAGATTACATCGTTCTGGCCTTTAATAAATTTTTCAAGATCGGCTTCCAAATTTTTCAGCTTTCTTTGCTCGGTCACGCTGAGCGTCTTTGTTGGGATGCCTGTCATTTCGGAAACGGCGCTAATCATTTCGTGCACGCAAACTTTTACATACGGCGATTTGCGGCCGGAATTTTGAAACTGATTAATTCGTTGCTCAAGTTTTTCCTCGCGCTCTTTTAATTTTGACGCTTCACCAAACTGTTCGTTTAATACCGCTTTACGTTTTTCCTCGCGCGCATTGCGCAAGTGCGCGCGCGCCTGCGCAAGGTCGGCCTTGTGCTTTGACGACCTGCGGCGCACATTTGCAGCTGCACCCGCTTCGTCCAAGAGGTCGATTGCCTTGTCAGGGAAGTTTCGACCGGTTAAATATCGTTCAGAAAGTTCAACGGCAGCGTCCAGCGCTTCGTCCGTGAATCGAACTCGGTGATGCTCTTCGTAAAAGTTTCGGATGCCAAAGAGTATTTCACGCGTTTGCTTAGCGGTAGGTTCGGCTACTTTGATTGGCTGGAAGCGTCGTTCTAGCGCCCCGTCAGTTTCGATGGTTTTTTTAAATTCGGCAGGCGTTGTGGCGCCAATGCAGCGGATGTCACCGCGAGCAAGGGCGGGTTTTAAAATATTTGCAGCGTCGAGCGACCCGGAGGAGGACCCGGCGCCAACCATTGTATGAGCCTCATCGACGAAAAGAATAATCTCCGGCCTGGCAGTAACTTCTTCGATCAGCTGACGCAGGCGCGATTCAAATTCGCCACGGTACATTGTGCCTGCCACCATTCCGGCAAGGTCAACCTTGAAAATTCGTTTATCAAGAAGCGTGTCGGCCACCTCGCCCTTCACAATGCGCTCAGCCAAACCTTCAACGATTGCGGTTTTGCCAACGCCGGGTTCGCCGACGAGGATTGGATTGTTTTTAGTTTTTCTCGACAGGACTTTCATCATCCTGCTGATTTCCAAATCTCTGCCAATGACCGGGTTCACGCTTTCGACCGCGTCCATGGCAGTAAGTTCTTCGGTAAAGTAGTCGAGCGCCGGTGATTTTGAAGCGTCTTCGACCGGGTCGTTGCCAAAATCCGGGCTCATCAAATCCATGTCAGGAAACGCCTGTGGGGCTACGAGCTGACGATCGAAAAGGTCGGGGAAAGATGCGGTGGATTGGAGTATAGTTGCTAGGCTTTTATTAAGTAGTTGAACATCAATTCGCGACTCATCCAAGAACTGCATAATATCACTAATGCCAATTTGCATAATTCCGGAGAGCAGGTGTTCGGTCCCGATATATCGGTGCTCAAACATATTGGCAGTGAGGACCGCCTTTTCAATAGCGAGCTTTGACTGGTCAGAAAGCGCTGGGATTGCGTTTTGGGGAGTTTGTTCAGAGGCTTGTTCGGGTTCATTGGTTGTGCCGACCAGTTGGTCGAGCTTGGTTTTTTCAGCACCGGCCTTATTTAGGATTTCGGCAGCGACCGATCCTTCTTCTGTTCCAAGCGCCCACAGAAGATGAGTCGGTTCAATTTTGTCACCCTTTTGTTCAACAACAAGACACAGCGCTCGAGTAAGAACGTTTTTTAGGTGATTGTTGAATTTGGAGATGATTTGGTCCACGAGAGAAGTTAGAATTTAGAATATAGAGGTTAGAATTATTGGCCCATGGTGCGGAGCTTACGGATCCTGTCGTTGATCGGCGGGTGTGTGGAAAACATTCTCTGGAACCAGGAGCGTTTTTCTTTATTGCTACCAAATGGGTTTGAAATGTAGAGGTGAGCCGTGGCATGGTTTGCGCGTTTGAGAGGATCGCCTGTGTCGCGGATCTTTTCAAGCGCCGATGCTAAGCCCTCAGGGTATCGGGTAAGTAGAGCGCCCGATGCGTCAGCTAAGTATTCTCGAGCACGCGAAACTGCGAGCTTGATTACCTCGGCAACAAGCGGAGACAAAATCGCGAGCACAATGCCTGCGACCAGCAAGACGATAGCCGTATTGCCTTGTTTGCGGTCGCCATGAATACTTATACGAAGCAGCATATCGGCAACTAACATTACAATGCCAACCAGAATCACTGTAATAGTCATCACACGAATGTCGTAGTTTTTCACGTGCGCTAGTTCGTGCGCGGTTACGCCTTGAAGTTCCTGCCTGTTGAGCGTTCGCAAGAGACCGGTCGTAAAAGCAAGCGACGCATGCTCTGGGTCGCGCCCGGTTGCAAAAGCGTTCGGGCTTGGGTCGTCAATAACGTAAACCTTGGGCATTGGAAGTCCTGCGGTAATTGTAAGATTCTCAACCAAGTTCCATAAGTCCGGCGCCTTTTGCTTATCGATCTGTTTGGCGCCACTGGTAAGAAGCGCTGCCTTATCGCCCCAGTAATAGCTGATGAGCGAAAAGCAGGTGGCAAACATGGTGCCAAAAATAATCGCTGCATAAACATCAACTTTAAGCACAATGCCGAATACGTAGAATAGGGTTACCAAAAGCAAAGACACGGCTATAATTAAAAGCCATGTCTTGCGTTTGTTTGAGTCGATTTGCTGGTACATGTTTAGAACTTAACTTCTGGAACTGCCTCCGCACCTTCTGGAGCATCAAAGAAGTCGTACTTTTTGAATCCTAGCATTCCGGCAATCATGTTGGTAGGGAAGACCTGGATCTTGGTGTTGAAGTCACGAACATTGCCGTTGTAGAAGCGTCGTGATGCCTGAATCTTGTCTTCAGTGTCAACAAGTTCTTTCTGCAAGTGCAGGAAGTTCTCCGAAGCCTGAAGTTGTGGATAGCTTTCAGCAACTGCAAACAAAGACTTAAGCGCACCGGAAAGCATGTTTTCCGCTTCAAAGTGTTCGCTGGGCGTCTTGGCCTGAATTGCATTAGCTCGAGCTTCTGTAACCTTTGTGAAAACACCTTCCTCGTGTTTTGCGTAACCTTTCACCGTATTCACAATGTTTGGAATAAGGTCGTATCGGCGCTTAAGCTGCACCTCAATGTCTGACCACGCTTCGTCTACACGGTTACGGGACTTAATTAAGCCGTTAAATACGGCAATTAGCCAAATCGCCACAACAGCGACTACGCCCAAAAATATTAGTAAAATCTCCATAAAGTTGAAGTTATTAAGTTTTTGAAATACACTATAATCCTACGGTTTCTTTAATCATTTGTCAATCAAATTATGCCCGGTAGTACAACTTCGATATTGAAGAGTGTGCTATGCCGAGCTGATGATTAATATCCAGTATAAATCATATTTAACTCTACAACTTTGATGCCGCCGTTGATCGTTGGCATCATTCGAAGTTGTACTATCCGGGTATGAATATCCCCAGGCATATTTTTAAAGCATACGATATTCGCGGGTTGCTGGCCGAAGTTACGCCAGAAATCGCCGAAGCGGTTGGATTTGCGCTTGTTGAAAAGACTGGGGCGAAAAGAGTAGTTGTTGGACGAGATATGCGAGAAACCAGTCCAGAATTAGCTGTTGCCGCAATGCGAGGTATTACTAAAGCCGGTGCCGGCGTTGCCGATGTTGGAATGTGTTCAACATCCATGTTTAATTTTGCAGTATCGAGCGTGGACGATTTTGACGCAGGGCTTATGATAACCGCATCGCACAATCCAAAGGAGTACAATGGAATTAAATTGGCGTTTTCGAGTGGGCTACCGATTTCTGGGCAAAGCATTCTCGAGCTGGTTGAGAAAGAGCAGGTTGATTCTTTTGAGCAGGGTAAGATCGAAGAGATCGGCGTTCTCGATGAGTACTTGGGCAAATGTATCGACCTAGCAGACGCTCCGGACTTGTCTGGAACTAAAATCGTTGTTGATTATGGAAACGGCATGGGCTCGGTTAGTGTTCGTGATTTTCTTAGCCGACTCGGTGTGGAGTCAGTTGAACTTTATCCTGAACCGGACGCATCATTTCCAAATCATGAAGCAAATCCGGCGAAAGAAGAAACGCTTGCCGATCTTAAGAAGGCGGTGTTAAGCGAGGGAGCTGACTTTGGAGTTGCGCTGGACGGCGACGCTGACCGAATAGGATTTGTCGATAATGAAGGGCAGAGTCTCCGGGGCGATCAGATGCTCGCTGTACTTGCTAGACATATTTTGAAAACAAAACCAGGCGCAACAATCATCTCAGCTCCAAACCAGGGCTGGGCTCCAATGGATGCTATGCGTGAGCTTGGGGCTAACATTGTTGACTGCAGAATTGGGCGGACTAATGTAATTAATGCGATGGACAAAGAAGGCGCAGCGCTTGGTGGAGAAGTCTCAAGCCATTTTTTCTATGACGAGTTTAATAATCTTGAGTCGGTCGACTACACTCTTGCGCTCGCGCTTGCGGTCTGGAAGCGGAGCGGCGAGCCGTTTGCAGAATTGGTGCGCGACCTGCGGTCGTATGTGAATAGCGGGGAGATTAATACTGAAGTGGAAGATAAGGAAAAGGTTTTGAAAGCGCTTGAAGAAAAGTATGCGCCGATTGCGTCGATCGTGAATAAGCTCGACGGCATACGTTGTGAGTTTGATCGCGATTGGTGGTTTATTGTGCGTCCGTCAAATACAGAGCCGTTGATCCGACTAATTGTCGAGGCAAAGTCAGAAGAGCTAATGAAAGAGAGACGAGACGAAGTGCTCGAAGTAATTAAAAGCTAAATATGCCCGGTAGTACAACTTCGATTTTGAGGAATGTATTATGTCTTGCGGGTAAATAAATATATAATTTATCAGATTTAACATTACAGCTTTGATGCTCCGGTGAACGTCGGCATCATTCGAAGTTGTACTACCGGGTATGATCGGAATTTTTGATTCAGGCGTGGGCGGGTTGACCGTGCTTCGCGAAATTCACAAAAAGTTGCCGGAGCATTCTACGGTGTACTTGGGTGATAGCGCTCGCGCGCCTTATGGCGATAAGAGCCATGATGAGATCACGCGGTTTACTTGGGAGGGTGTGCGGTGGTTGTTTGATCGCGGGTGTCCGTTGGTGATTCTGGCTTGCAATTCAGCTTCCGCTCAGGCACTACGCACGATTCAGCAAACCAAGCTCGACGATTATCCCGGTCGACGGGTTTTGGGAGTTATTCGTCCGACTGTTGAGGAACTGGCAGACCGCGGCTACGCGCACATTGGCATTTTGGCGACTCCGGCGACAGTTAAGTCAGAAGCGTACGTTAAAGAACTGAAAAACATAAATCCGGACATTCATGTTACGCAGCACGCAGCTTCGGGTTGGGTCGATTTGGTTGAAGCGGGGAAGGCAAAGTCGGACGAGGCGCGTAATATTGTCAAGGCCGATGTTAATGCTCTGCTTGATGATTGTGGCGAAATCGACGCGGTACTCTTGGGCTGCACGCACTATCCGGTGCTTTACGACACGATCCGGCAAATCCTCCCGAAGGAGATCGACTTGTTTGACCAGGGACCAATCGTTGCAGAAAAACTCGTTGATTATTTAAATCGCCATCCCGACATCAACGATCGCCTGGTCAAAAATGCCGATCGCGAATATTTCACCACCGGCGACGCTAATCAGGCTCGAAGTGCCGCAAGCCAAATCGCCGGCTTCGATTCTGAGTTCGAGCATGTGAAGATTAGTAGTCAGTAGACAGTATCGGGTCTCGTTTCCCCTTCGACCCCCACGCCAAATCTTCACGGCGACGGGGATCCCATGTCTTACAAATTCTGTCGAATAACCCCCAAGGTTGCAGCAACCTTGGGGGTTTATGAGGCGGAATTTGTAAGACATGGGCGGAGCCCGGACTAACTAGATTTGGCGTAGGTCGAGCGAAGCTCGGCCGTATGGGGCAAAACCGAAAAGTCATTTCTTTTTCTTCCATTTTTCTTTGGACTAGCAAAGAAAAATGGGACTGGGGGGTCCGGGGGTAGCAGCCTACCCCCGGGGGTGGAACGATTAGATTTCTCACCTGCCTGCCGGCAGGCAGGCATTCGCTAGAAATGGCATGTCAAAATTAGTTGATCAAAGCTGCAAAACAGGGTAAACTAGACCCATCTATGATCACAACAATCCTGATATTTTTAGTCGTACTTTCGGTATTAGTCCTTGCGCATGAGTGGGGGCATTATTTTACTGCAAAGAAAATTGGCGCAAAGGTGGAGGAATTTGGTTTAGGATTTCCTCCGCGGCTTTTTTCTTGGAAAGGGAAAGATGGCATGGAATGGAGTATTAACCTAATTCCAATCGGCGGGTTTGTAAAAATCAAGGGCGAGTCCGGTGACGATCGTAAAGACCCGGACAGTTTTGCCAAGAAGCCAATCCCGCTTAGAATTATCGTTCTTCTCGCAGGCGTGTTCATGAACTTGGTTATTGCCGCAGTGATTTTTGCAATTGGTTTTGGCGTTGGTCTTCCTGCAGTTACAGAAGATGGAGTTGGCAAGTATGCGATTGTCACTGAAGAGGCTGTGAGTGTAACCGATGTTTTGCCTGAGTCGCCATCAGAAACTTCTGGGCTTAAGGTTGGCGATGAGGTGCTGGCAATCAACGGCGTTGAGTACACGGTCGCTGCCGAAGCTCGCGAGGTGTTGTTTACAGCACAAGATGGCGATGTGTTTGAGTTCCTGGTTGACCGCGAAGGCGAGCAAACGACTGTTTCGGTAGAGTCAGCTTATGTTGAAGAGCTCGAGCGTGCTGGGCTTGGAGTAATATTGCTCGACACCGGTACAGTCCGCTACCCTTGGTACCTGGCGCCCGCAAAAGGAATTGAGCTCACTGTGCTCTACACTGGCGCGATCACCTACGCGTTTTATGACATCATCAGAGACCTTATTGTAGGCGAAGGAGTGTCGGTTGCCATCTCCGGCCCGGTCGGGATTGCCGAGATTACCGGCCAGGCGGCTAGTATGGGAATCCTTGCTCTTATGAACTTTACGGCAATCCTGTCGATCAACCTTGCCATTTTGAACGTGCTTCCTTTCCCGGCGCTCGACGGAGGAAGAGTAGTTTTTGCGCTTCTTGAAGCAATCCGCCGCAAACCGGTCAGCCCAAAGCTCGAAGCTGTAGTTCATAATTTAGGCTTTGCACTTTTGATGATTCTTGTTATTCTCGTAACATATCGAGATGTTTTGAATTTAATTTAGCGGTTTGCCAAGGGGGTTAATTCGGAAAGCCTTGGGGCCATCACGAGATACGCGGGGGTTAAGGCGACAACCAAGGGGGTTGATCGAAACACTCAATCACTAAATAACTCAATCACTTACGCTATGCGTACAGATCTTGAAAACCTTCGTGACGAATTCCTAAACGCCATCAAGGACGTTGTCGATGCAGCCGGACTTGAGGAACTTCGAGTTGAATACCTTGGTCGCAAAGGCAAGCTTGCGACAATTTTTAAGCAACTTCCCGGTTTGGCCGACGACGCCCGCAAAGAGGCCGGCGCGTTTGCAAACGAAGTAAAGGCCGCGCTCGAAGCCGCTTTTGCTGAGGCGCACGATGCCCTGCACCAGATCGATTCCAAGTCTCGCACGCAAGTTGAGTGGCTCGACACTACAGCTCCGGGCACTACGCCAGAAATCGGCAGCCTGCATTTGATCACGCAGGCAATTGAGGAGATCACGCATATATTCGATCGAATCGGCTTTGTGCTTGCGCGCCATCCCGAAGTCGAGTGGGACTACTACGCTTTTGAGTCGCTTAACATCCCGGCCGATCATCCTGCGCGCGATGAGTGGGAAACGTTTTTTATGGCCGATGGCGACAAGGTGATGGAGGGGGAGAAAGGTAAGGTTGTTTTGACCCCGCACACAAGCAACGGGCAGGTTCGAGAAATGGAAAAGGGCTACATGCCAATTCGGATGATCGGCATAAACAAATGTTATCGCAGGCAATCAGATGTTTCGCACAGCCCAATGTTCCATCAGTTTGAAGGGCTCATGATCGATCGCAAAGTTACCATTGCCGAGCTTAAAGGCACGCTTGATTATTTTGCAAAGAATTTCTTTGGCCCTGATCGCAAAACCAGACTTCGCCCTTATCATTTCCGATTCACTGAGCCAAGCTTTGAAATCGATATTACTTGCGATGTTTGCAAAGGCACAGGTAAGTTGCCAAATGGCGCGTGCAGACTCTGTAAGGAAGGTTGGTTGGAACTCGGAGGGGCTGGAATGGTAAACCCAAATGTTCTCAAAGCCGGTGGGCTGAATCCTAATGAGTATTCCGGCTTTGCATTCGGCTGGGGGATTGAGCGCACAATGATGATGAAGTCAGGCCTTAACATTGCCGACATCCGCACACTTTACAAAAACGATCTACGATTCTTGAAGCAGTTTTAGTATGAACATATTAACAAGTTATAACTGGGTAAAAGAATATTTGAAAACTAACCTCTCGCCTGAAGATTTTGCGCGGGAGATGAGTTTGAAGTCCATGTCGGTTGAATCGACTGAAGTTTTGTCGGAAAGGTTTGAAAAGATGGTCGTGGGCGTTATTGAGGAGATCAAGGATCATCTGAATGCTGATAAACTAAAAATTGTGGTGACTGATGTTGGAGAGAAGGTGGAAATTGTTTGTGGCGGTTCTAACATTGCTGAGGGAATGCGCGTGTGGGTTGCGCTTCCTGGCGCAAAGGTGCGCTGGCATGGCGAAGGCAACTGGGTTGAGCTCGAAGAGGCGGAAATTCGAGGAGTAAAAAGTACTGGAATGATTTGTTCGCCAGTTGAAGTTGGGTTTGAAAAGGCACCATGCCCGCCAGGAGGGATTTGGGATCTTTCTGAGCTTACCGATGCGAGCGCTGGGACACCTGTTGCGGAAGCTCTCGGGCTTGACGACACAATTTTTGACATTGAAATTACAACTAACCGACCGGATGCAATGAGTATAGTTGGCCTGGCTCGCGAAGGCGCGGCTGCGATTGACGCCGATCTTGACTTTACGCCACCAGAACTTCCGACTGAGCCGGAATCGCCAGTGCTACCGCTTAAGGTGAGCGTAAGGGACGGCGACCTGTGCCCGCGCTACATGGCAGTGGCCATGGATAACATAAAAGTCGGTCCGTCACCGGCCTGGCTTCAAATTAAACTTTTACTTGCCGGCCACAGACCAATCAATAACATTGTCGACATCACAAATCTCGTTCTTCACGAATACGGTCAGCCTCTTCATGCTTTCGATTATGAAAAACTTGAAGGCGAAGAGATTGTCGTTCGCAGAGCAAAGGATGGGGAGAAGTTTTTGGCGCTTGATGAGAATGAATACGAGCTCACCGATGCAAACTTGGTGATCGCTGACAAGCGTCGTCCGGTTGCGATTGGCGGAGTAATGGGCGGTCAAGAGTCGGGAACCTGGGAAGGTACGAACACGATTGTATTTGAGGCTGCGAGCTTTGATCCAGTGTCGGTGCGCCGAACTGCGCGATCGTTGAATTTGTATTCCGACTCTCAGCTAGTGTTTGAAAAAGGGCTCTCGACTGAAATGCCGGCGCTTGCACTCGCTCGCGCTATTGAGTTAGCTCGCGAAATTGCAGGCGGAAAGACAGCAAGCGAAGTTATTGACGTTCGCGAGCACGATTATGAACCGCTCTCGTTCCCATTCCGTTCACAGAAAGTCCGTGACCTTATGGGCGTCGACTTGGAAGAGGACGAGATGATTAAGATCCTCGAAAAGCTTGGATTCAAGATCGAAAAGATCGATCACGAGTTGCGCGCAATTGTTCCATTTTGGCGAGATCACGATATTGAAAATGAAGTTGACCTTACCGAGGAGGTCGCGCGCATCTACGGCTATCACAACTTGCCGTCGGTTATTCCGCAAAGTCCTCCACCAACAATTGCGGAAGATCCGGCATTGGTTTGGGAGACTTGGACAAAAAATTTGCTCGCTTCAGCCGGCTACACTGAGCTGTTTAGTTTATCGTTTTTGAACGCTGACGACATGGTTCGCTACGGAATCGACCCGGCTGATGCGCTTGCACTTTACAATCCGCTTTCAAGCGACCTTACTCACATGCGCACATCGCTTATGCCTTCGCTGTTGAAAGCGGTCGATGCTAACCAGGGCGAGGTTCCGGCAGCTAAAGTTTTTGAGCTCTCAAGGATCTACAAAATGCAGGAGGGCGATCTTCCGGACGAACATTCAATGCTCACAATCGCTGAGTACGGACTTGAAAATATCGAAGAGGCTTTCCTGAGTATTAAGGGTGTTCTGGAAATGATTGCACAGAAGGCTGGGCTTAAGCTCGAGCTGGATTGTGATGTTGATGAAAATCATTGGCATCCAAACAGAAGCGCGCGAGTTATTATCAACGACCAGCCTGCCGGAACCATTGGCCAAATTGCCGAGAGCGACCGCGAAGCATTCAAAATCGACCGACCGGTTGTTGTGGCAGAAATCGACATCGAATGCATAATCCCGCAAATGCACAAAGCGCGCCGATACAATCCAATCCCAGAGTATCCGGCAATCACGCGCGACCTGGCAATTATCGTAGACGAAAAGGCTGAGTTTGAAAGTATTTCTGAGTTGATTAGTGAGCAGAGTTCGATTATCGAATCAGTTAACCTGTTTGACGTATATCGTGGTACCGGAGTGCCAGAGGGGAAAAAGAGCATTGCAATATCTATTATCCTAAGGGCGCCGGATAAAACTCTTTCATCACAATACGCTGAAGATGTGATGGATGAAGTCACAAAGGTGCTCAAAGAGCAATTTGATGCTGTGATGCGATAGGGAGGTTGAGAGGGTTTGAGGGATTTTGAGGGAGGTTGAGAAAAGATAATTATGGGGTATGAAAGACCGTATGAGAAGTTAATCGTTTGGCAGAGGGCTGATGAATATGTCAAGCTTGTTTATCGAATTACTAAAACATTTCCGAGCGAAGAGAAATTCGGGATGACGTCTCAATGGCGGCGTGCTGCTATGTCGGTTG
Organism: bacterium; assembly: GCA_043818555.1. Classification (GTDB taxonomy): domain Bacteria; phylum Patescibacteriota; class Patescibacteriia; order UBA9934; family UBA9934; genus JAUYIW01. Next base: position 31,279 of record JBDRFP010000025.1, read on the forward strand.
TGCTGAATATTGTCGAGGGTCAGGCTCGGGGGGTCTCTAAAAGACACGAGGCGGTTCCTGCTAATTGCCAGGGGGTCACTTGCAGAATGTGCATATTTAGGGACAATAGCGCTTGATCTTGGATATTTAACCAAAGAGCAGTATAATGAGATTGAAGCTGTCAGGGGAAGGACTAGTTATTTACTTCAGCGAATGATCTCCTCCCTCAGTGTTTTTTAACCTCGTTCAAAATCCCTCAATATCCCTCAATCTCTACGCTTTCTGCAATAACCTCTTCGTTTTTCGCTATAACCTCTCTCAAACTCTCTCAATATCCTTCAATAACCTTTCTCAAATATGATCGAAGTAACCGATATTCTATACATTGTTCTGGCGCTGTGTGCGCTTTGGATAACGCTTTTTGTGTGCTGGTTTATTTACCAGGTTGCAATGGTGTTAAAAAATGTTAACGATGTTTTAAGGGAAGTTCGATTCCAGATTGAGCGAGTTGAACAGTCGCTCAATGGGATTAAGGCTAAATTTGATACTGGGACGACTCATCTAAGTTCGCTCGCTGACGATGTTAAAAAGGCGGCAAAGAAGTGGACAGGGAAATAGCTTCGTTAGCTTATAGCTTGTTAGCTTTTTAGGTAAGAGCGGGTTAATAGCCCGCTTTTTGTCATCCTGAGCGGACGCTTACCGTTTAGCGAAGGGTCTTTCGTTATCGCTCAAGATGACAGGAGCCTAATATCCAAAACCCAGAACCTAAAACCCAAAACCCAACAAAAAATCCGCGACACGAGGGCCGCGGACGAGTGGTCTATTCTTCGAGCAACCTGCTGAGCATGGCGAGCGCAAGTTTTTCATCCTCGATGTTGTAGCGAGCTTTCACAATCTCTACTGCTACATTCCTGAAGCAGCGCCAGTAGTTGGGGTGTACGCTGTGCTGCATTTCCATCACAAGACCAATGGCCTTGAGAAGACTGTTGACGGCATCTTCGTTGGAATATTGGCAGATCCTGCCAAGCGCCAGCCCAGCGCTGTCCAGGTTTAGCACTTCAGTGTGGTCTACGAAGTTCTTGCCAATGCTCCATTGCGCCACCTCTTCCGAACCTTCTTCGTCAACCTTCATGCTCAGACGCCTGGCGTAGGCTTCGAGCCAGCATTGGTTGAGGTGTCGGTGTAGAACGGCCTGGTCCATTTCGGAGCCTGTCAGGTAGTTGACTACAATGTCGCCTGCCCCTAGTTCATACCTCTCCACCTGCGGCAGAGACGAGAGAAGGTTGAAGCACACCAAGAGCCAGTACGACTCCTCTCTGCTTCCAGCTTCTGGGAAGTTGGTAACCAGCTCTATGAGCTCGAAAAGTCGGCTTGCGGCTTTTGTAATGTATTCAGGGTTCATTATCCTCTCCGTTGTTTGTATGGAACTGCGGGTAAGTTAGCAAATTTGTTGCGGGCTGTCAATCATATGTACTAGAAGGGTACTTCGGTAACACTTTGTGATATTTGAAATGAAAATTAATTGGTGGAGCGTAATCCAGGCTCTGGTGAGGTCTTTTGAAGTTGTATTCTACTAGCCACTCGGTGAGTCTTTTGTTGAAGAGAGAGC
>JBDRFP010000026.1:0-15577 GCA_043818555.1 bacterium
CCCTCGCAATTTCGCCGAGTACATTGTTGGGACAGTTTGCAAATCGTTATGCCATTCGTGCAGGTCGGAACTCACCCGACAAGGAATTTCGCTACCTTAGGACCGTTATAGTTACGGCCGGCGTTCATCCGCGCTTCAGTCAAAGGCTTCGCCACCGAAGTGACTAACCCCCTTCCTTAACGTTCGGACACTGGCCAGGCATCAGCCCCTATACTTCATCTTGCGATTTAGCAGGGACCTGTGTTTTTGATAAACAGTCGCTTGCAATCTTTCGCTGCGGGTCCTTTTCTCCCGAAAAGAACCAGGCCTTATCCCGAAGTTACGGCCGCTGTTTTGCCGAGTTCCCTAACAATGTTTCTCTCGTACACCTTAGTGCTTTCACACCCGTCTACCTGTGTCGGTTTGCGGTACGGGCACATATTACTTAACCCTAGAGGCTTTTCTAGGTTCCTTCTTCCATCCTCTCCCTTACTTTCGTAAGGTCGCGATTACCCAGGGTGTTAATGATCGACGGATTTACCTATCGGTCCACCCCAAGTCCCCAGCGCCATAGCCATAGGACGCAGGAAGCTCGAAGAAACGTCCCCCCATCGGAAATAATACGTGGTGCAGGAATATTAACCTACTGTGCATCGACTACGCCCTTCGGCCTCGCCTTAGCACCCGACTAACCCACAGACGATTTTCGTTGCTGTGGAAACCTTAGACTTTCGGTGGACAGGGTTCTCACCTGTCTTTTTGCTACTCATGCCAACATTCTCTCTTCCTAACGCTCCACCGCAGGTCACCCTACGACTTCGACGCGATAGAAATGCTCCCCTACCACACCGTGTCTCGCTGCCGCTCACCACGGGAAATTCTAAATTCTAAGCTCTAAATCCTATATAAATTCAAATTTTGAATTTATTTAGAGTTTGAGATTTCGGATTTATGATTTCCGTGACGAACGATAGTGAGACACGGCATCCTCAGCTTCGGTACATCGTTTAGCCCCGGTATATTTTCGGCGCAAGAAAACTTGACCAGTGAGCTGTTACGCTATCTTTAAAGGATGGCTGCTTCTAAGCCAACCTCCTGGTTGTATAAGTCTCCTCACTACCTTTTACACTTAACGATGATTTTGGGACCTTAGCTTGAGATCTGGGCTGTTTCCCTTTCGACTAATGGAGCTTCGCCCCCATAGTCTGACTGCCAGGAACACACAATGGTATTCGGAGTTTGGCTAGACTGGCTACCTTGCGGCGCCGAGTCCAATCAGTGCTCTACCCCCATTGTGCTATTAACTGACGCTATGCCTAAACATATCTCGGGGAGAACCAGCTATTACCGAGTTCGATTGGAATTTCTCCGCTAACCACATCTCATCCCCGCGTTTTGCACGGCGCGTGGGTTCGGGCCTCCACGGGCTTTTACCCCCGCTTCACCCTGGACATGGTTAGGTCACCCGGTTTCGGGTCTTATGCCTACGACGATCGCCCGTTAAGGCTCGCTTTCACTCTGGCTCCGTCCCAAAGGACTTAACCTGCCATAGACACAAACTCGTTGGCTCATTCTTCAATAGGAACGCCGTCACCCCGTGACTCGCCTCCGCTCGTCAAAGGAAATTCTAAATTCTAAGCTCTAAATCCTAAATAAATTCGAATTTTGGATTTATTTAGAGTTTGAGATTTCGGATTTATGATGTCCGTGTCGAACGCAAGTGAGACCCGGAGCTCCGACTCCTTGTAAGTATACGGTTTCATATTCTATTTCACTCCCCTTCCGGGGTTCTTTTCAGCTTTCCCTCACGGTACTGGTTCACTATCGATCAAAACATGTATTTAGCCTTTCCGGATAGTCCCGGATGATTCCAACAGGATTTCACGTGTCCCGCCGTACTCAAGCATTCTTGCCGTATTTGTGTGGACCCCTTTCACATACAGGGCTATCACCTTCTTTGGCGTTGCTTTCCAGCAACTTCTATTAGAAGCCATACAAACACCCTAAGTCACCGAACTTAGATGCAAGAGCTTACAACACCACCGCCGCAACGGTCGGCACCTTTCACCTTGCCGCAACTTCCCCGAAGGGTCGCCTTGGCAGGTTTCACGACAATGGTTTGGGCTGTTCCCCGTTCGCTCGCCGCTACTAGGGGAATTTTTCTACTAGGTAGATAATTATTTTCTTTTCCTCTGGGTACTGAGATGTTTCACTTCCCCAGGTTCCCTCCGCACAGCTATATATTCACTGTGAAGTAACCGGGCATTCCCCCGGCTGGGTTTCCCCATTCGGATATCTCCGGGTCAAAGGTTGCTTGCCACCTCTCCGAAGCTTTTCGCAGGCTGCTACGTCCTTCATCGGCACGTTTTGTCTAGCTATCCACCGTATACTCTTTTGAGTGCTCTCCACTCACTAACTACGGACAACTTTCTACTATGACAACTGACTATAACTATGACTTTGGATTTCTTAAATATCGATATTTTCGAATTCCTTAGTCATCGTCAATGTCATCGTCAATGTTTCAGTTATCAGTGTCAGTATATTTTTTTCTACGTTGTTGTCTCGTTTATTCAATTGTGAATGATCAGAGAGAGGTTCTCGATTTTCTCAAGCGCCCGATCTCTAACTCGGAGCTGTTCTCCGATACGATTGTAGATCTGTATATCTGTACTGATCAGTAATCTGTAGGGATAAAAAATCTCGCGCATACACGCGAGGTAAAAAACATCCCTTGCTCGCGTGATTCAATTAAGTATGGCTTGATTTGTCATAATTGATATCTCGCTGAAGTCCCATTTGGAAGACCGGGGGACGAGCTGAGTTGAAGGGGCAGTTGCCAAATGCTCGTTTGAGTATAAATTTCAGAAATTCGAGCAGATTGCTTCAAAGATTTTTGAGGCGATGCCTTAGCATCATCGAAAAAATATTTGGAGGAAGGTGCCGAATTTCTGTAGTTTAGACCAAACAGGTATTTAGTGACTGACCCTGGTTGCTGTCGCAATGGTACAACATAGGTAAAAATCTGTCAAGAGATCTGGTGGGGATAGAGTGGGGATAGTAAAAAGCTTAAAAATACGGGGTAGAAAGTAGATCGAAAGGCAAGGTTTCATAGGTTTCAAAGGTCGCAAAGGTTTCAAGGGTTCACAGTTCACAGTTCATCGCCTACTTACTTCTAACTACTTACTATTTACTTCAGCTCCCCGATAAAAAACACCCGCTCCCTGCAATAGGGAACGGGCGAAGTGGCGATTCTACTCGCCGGTCTGGCCTTCTTCAGGCGCGTCCAGGTAGGTAGCCTTGCCCTTACCCAGCCAGATATCGATAGCAAGGCTGCTGATAACGCCCTTCTCAACATGCAGGCCGATGTCTTCAACACTGCTGTTCAAGAGCAGGCGATACCGCCCGCCGTTTGTGTTCTCCCAGGCGAGCATGGCGGTCGCGCCATTCAGCGCATAGCGTCCGAGCTTGCGCGTCTCGCCCTGCGGCAAGGAGAAGAACGCTGAAACCTCGATACGCGCCACTCTGTTGGTGCCCACCAACCTCGAGTCTGCCCTTAGGACGGTCCAGGGCGTCACAAGAACTTCCGGGTTGTCGATGTGGATCTGCACCGGGTATTCGTGCCCGAGCTCGATGCGCAGCTCCTTCCTCGGGCGGAACCTGCGCAGAACCGGATCCTTTGCGAAGAACTCGCTCAGCTTTTGTTCTGCCCATTTGTCCCTGTCGCCAGAAGCGCACGAGGTACATTGCTCGAGAAGCTCGATCAGCCCCTCAGGGGTTTCGATGTGATACCGAACGGTCGGCATGTTTTTTTGCTCCTTTTCGCGCCGGTTTGTTCCCGCTGTTTCGCAGTCAGGCCAGGTCACGAAATGTGTGGGAGTTTGCCCCAGGACCCATTCCTAAAGCACTGCAAGGCTACCATATTTTGGGCGGATTGTCAAGGACTCGCGGAGGGTTTCAAAGGTTTCAAGGGTCGCAAAGGTTTCAAGGGTTCCTAGTTGACAGTTCACAGTTTAGTTTCGCCTTCCGATCTGTATATCATGATCCATCTGTACATCTGTAAGGTCCTGGCAATTGTAGAAAAGAAAAAACCCGCCTTCCGATCGTTACGATCAAATAAGCGGGTCGAGTGGCTACAGGTTTGCAAGGATCGCCTTGCGAGTAGCCGAGTAGTAGCAGTCCGTGCCCTCCTCGAGGATGTAGCCCATCTTTTCGTACATACCCCGAGCGTCTTCGCGCGCTTCTTCATTTTCCGAGTGCAGGAAGAACTTCCTGCAGTTCCAGTCGTGAAGTCCCTTTCGGTGCAAATCATTCATGATCGCACGGCCAAGTCCCTTGTGGCGGAAGTCGCGATCGACCAGCACATATTCCACGATACCGGTTGATCCACGCGCGGTCACTTCTCTGCAGAGCATAGCGGCTGCCACGATTCGGTCAGTGGCACGCTCCTTGATACAGGGCCAGTAGACGATCATGTCGTCAAATAGCAGCTTCTTTTCCTCCCCAGCGAGCACGGGTAGCCTGCCAGATCGAAGCAGATCTTCTCCACGACTGTTGTAGAACTCACGAAGCCGTCTGTACTCAAACCTGACCAAAAACGCGTCGATGAGAAACAGGTTACCGCCCATTGTCGCCCTCCTCCTTGTTAAGATTTCGAATCCATTCACCTAGCTCCTCCGGAGACTTAACCACAACCCACTCCCTGCGGTCAAACACATGGGGGTCCAAGCCCAGCCCAGTCCACATTGGACGAACACTGCGCGCCCAAGGCGCTTTGATTAGCACATCCATTAGCTGATCGCTGCTGTCGTCTACAAAACATACATCGCGATGCTGGCTAGTGAGTCGTCGAATTATATCGCCTTTGGTTTCCCCGCCCTGAACTACAAAACGAGAAGTTGCAAAGTACCCGTGCAGGTACTTGAGCCCGGCCCATTTCATCATCTGAAACTCTGGGTGGCCAAAGCTTAGAAGATTGAGCGTGTGCAAAGCTGCAGCTTCCGCGATCACCTCTTCCATGCCCGGAAACACAAACTGTCGACCATTGGCAAGAATTGCCTTGAACATCTCCGCCAGCTCACCGGCTTCGGAATACTGCACATGAAGTCGCTCCAGTAGCAACTCAAACGTGAATCCTTCTTTGTTACACTCGGCGATGGCTACGTTGATCAGGTCCAGCGAATGACCACGTCTCACCAGCTCTTCTATGGCGCCTTGTAGCATTGGGACCCAGTTGTAGATCACCAAATCCAAGTCTATGTAAACTTCCATGACTGTCTCCTTGTCGATCGTGTCGACGGTTGAAATGAAAACGGGATCCTCCTAAGAAGCGCCCGTCAGTTGGCAAGTCGCACGAAGTCGGGTTTGCCCATTGGCTCACCTCGACTTATCTGAGGGCGACCAAGAACATAGTCCACGCAACCTCGAAGCTCTCCGCTTTTGAAATCGAGCAGTCGTGCCAGGCCGTAGATTACCTTACGCCAAACTGCGGACGGCGTCCAGCGCACACTGCATTCAGGGTACACTTCCTGCCTGGCGCGCCAAAGCGCAAGTCGGGTACGCGGGATGTGGTACCAGCAGGTTACGAAGATGCCGGACTGAACCTTTGCGAGTCTTGTGTCGTCCAATAGCGCCCGGTAGGCCGCGCGAGCGTCACCGCGAGTGTTCTCGTCTTCGATCCGATGCCCGTTTCGAGAGATCACCACGTCGACTACGCCGCTCTGTCGAGCAACGCATTCGAATTCAGCGTTGTCTTTGCCGCCATTGGCGTCGCCAACAATTACGAGCGGGCAGTTGTAGTGAAGCGCCAGTTCGATCCCGCGATGCAGCCTACCAAGCCAAATCTTCTCGACGCCATAGGCATCTTTGTAGCGCGGTGGACAGAACACGACCACCGCAACATCATTTCGATGAGTCATGCCGTCCTCCTTTATGGTTCACATGGTTACTACCGATGTACCGATAGCTACCGATCTACGGATCGGTAAATCAGTAACTTTAAGTACACCAGTAGGTCCATGGCTATTCGAGACTCTCCCAAAGCGCGTCGAAAATCATGCACTGTGTCTTGGCGATCGCCTCGCCTTCGATTATTACCCCGAATAGCCGATCGTTTTCATCAACTGCCACATAAGCTGTCTTGTTTCCGTAAATGAAGATGTACGTTGGTGCGCTTTGTTTGCGGCTGAGCCATTTGCGCTCGTCAAGTCCGTGTGTGGTTCCGCCTTCGCCGATTGCAATGGCTTTGGTATGCACGCCTTTCTTTTTTCGCGTACTGTTCCAGCGCGGCCAAGCTGCCGCAATAAGGTCGCGAATGCCGGGCGATGAATACACGCGGTAGGTTTTTGACTTGGTCTTTGCCGTGATTGAAAGAACATCCTCTAAAATGTCGCGAGCGCCGTGCGCCCCTTCGTAGTAGCGAACCGCTGGTCGGTGCTTGCTCTCGCCAGCCAAGTTTTTCAGAGCCGGCACCAATTCTTCTAACTTTTGACGCGCTTCCTGGATAGCTACTTCTCGACGGGTCGCAAGCCCGCACAACTTCTGCGGATCCTCCGCAGTAAAGTACCTGTGGCTTTTGGCATCAACGTAGCTAACCAGGCCAGCGCTCTTCAAACGCTTAAGCGAATCGTAGGTCGTCCCACGGTTCAGATCGGATTCTCTGGCAATCTGACGCAGTGGCGCCGAACCGAGACGCAGAACGCTCACATAGACCTCCATATCCTTGGCGCTTAGTCCAAGAAGCTCCAGCGTTTGTGGTTTTATAGTAATCTTGGTTGGCATATTAGACAAAATTATTTCGACAGATTTGTTAATAAGTCGATTATATCGCTGAGTTTAGCGGTTGTAAAGTGAACTACATTTGTCTGGATTCGGCCGTCAATATCATTAAATCCTAAATCACAAATCATAAATCCTAAATAAATCTAAAAAATACAATTGACTTTTTGGATTTAAAGTTTAAACTTTATTTAGAGTTTAGAGTTTAGAGTTTAGAGTTTAGAGTTTAGAGTTTAGGATTTAGTATTTCCACGATATGATGTCAACACCAAACCAAATTCTACTCAGCTACAATATCGGCAAAGTCAAAAACGTCGATCCTATTAATGTTGGGCTGATTCATCAGACTTACCAAGTCGACGCCGACAAAGGAAATTTTATTTTGCAGCGACTTCATCCGAACCTAGCGTCTGACCAAATCGGTGAAGACTTCCTAGCGGTCACAAAAGCGCTTAAGGAAGCCGGCCTCCCTGCTCCGCGAGCAGTACTCAATCGAGCTGGCAAAGTTCTCACTCGCGATGACGCTCACGCGTGGCGGATGCAGACATTCATCAAAGGCAAAACGATTGACAAGGTTGCAAACAAAAAACAGGCCAAGGAGGCCGGTAGGATATACGCCGAATTTCACAAGGCACTCTCCAGTCTGGACTATAGCTTTAAGTCGCCAATCAAACTTCATCGAACCCGCACAGAGTTTGCAAAACTAATGCTTGCTATCCAAGATGCCGATCGTGAACTTGTTGTGCCGGTTAGCGACCAGATCAGATTTATTGCCCACGAGCTACCGGCGCTTTACCTGCCAGACAGTCTACCACGGAGAGTGATCCATGGGGACCCCAAAATTTCAAATATACTTTTCGATGATGACGATAATGCAGTCGCGACTATCGACCTTGATACCTGCAATCATCACACTATTTTAGTCGATCTTGGCGACGCGTTCCGGTCATGGTGCGGTGGTGACGAGGACGATCCTCAAAATAAGTTCAACTGGGATATTTACGAAGCCGGGCTCGACGGCTACATTCAGGGCGCTGGCGATATGATTACTGCGTCGGAGACGATTATGGTTCCCCAAGCGGTCGGATGCTTGACGCTGGAACTCGCTGCAAGATTTTTAGCAGACTACTTTAACGATTCCTACTTTGGCTGGGATAAAGATCGCTACAAGTCACGACGCGAACACAATCTCGCCCGCTGCCGCGGCCAAATCGCCTTGTACAAAAACATGCAAAAATAAAACGCGCCCTAAGGTGCCTGTCCCAAAGCTCCTGCTGACGCAGGAGTTTTGGGACAGACCCTAAGGTGCGTTTTCAATTCCGTGATCCTCAGTTAATCATTCGTGGTCCTCAATGCCACCCTCCAACATCGATGCCACAGCCACAACAGCTTTGCGCGCGTACGGGCGGACGCGTGGTTCGATTTGATCTGGCAAAATTTCAGGCCCAAGCACTCCAAGGCCGATCGGCTTTCCCGTGTCGACCATTAACTGCATTACAAAATGCATTAAGCTCTGCCCCATTACCATTCCGTGCTTAGTCTCACCGCGCTCGATTATGCCAAGCGCCACTGCGCCGTCAATGTCGTTACGCGAAAGCGCGCGTTTAAGCGCAAGCGGCTTCTCAACCGATCCAGGCACCCAAACTTCGTCAACGATATTGACACCCACCTCTTTGGCGGTCGCCCTGGCTTCCTCCACCATTTCAAGCGCTAAGTCTTTATGAAACGAGCCAATTACTAGTGCGATGTTTTTCATATTTTTGATTTCATTATCTCCTCCACTGTGTTAACAATGGTTTGCGTGCGAGAATCGAGCTCTACGTTCACTTGGTCGCCGATCTGTTTGAAGCCGAACGTGGTCGCCCGCAGCGTTTCAGGAATCAGCCAGACTTTAAACGTTCCTTCGCTAGTGTCAGGATCAACAATAGTCAATGAACATCCATCAAGTCCAATAAAACCTTTGTTGAGAATGTAGCGCATCCAATCAATAGGAACTTTGAAAGTCACTACTCGATTATTATCCGGTTCATCGATCCCTGCGATCTCAGTCATGCCAATTACATGCCCGCTCATCAAGTGCCCGCCAATCTCGTCGCCTATTCTGGCAGATCTTTCGATGTTAACCTGCGAGCCAATGTCAATCTGACCGATCGTGGTCCTCTGAAGCGTCTCCTCCATAGCATCGAACCATACTTTCTGATCTTCGATCTTCACTACGGTCGCACACACGCCGTCGATTGCCACACTTGCACCGATTTTAAGATTGTCGACCGTCTCGAGCGGGAGCTCAAGAGCAAACGACTTCAAACCAGGTCGATCCTCAACTTCGGCGACATTAACTAACGCTTGCACGATCCCTGTAAACATATTATTTCGCTACCTGTCATTGCGAGGAGTCTGGCCACTCGGCGACGAAGCAATCTACGCGTTAGATCGCTTCGCTAAACGACAAGCGACCGCTCGCGATGACGAGTTATAGGTCAAAGGATAAATCTTCCCAATCCGGATTATCACATTCAATCAACTCAATCTTCTTTTTCCTCGACCCAGCCTTGATCTGCTTTTCGCGCGTAATCGCGTCATAGGGGTTATCGTACTCCTCTATGTAAACTAGTTTGTTAATATTGTACCGAGAAGTGAATCCTGGAACCTCTTTATTTTTGTGCTGATAAACCCTTGCGGCTAAATTTCCCGTCATGCCCGTGTACAAAGTGGTATTTGTGTAATTTGTCATTATGTAAACATGGTAGCTTCGGCTGTTCATATAAATCTGTCATTGCGAGGAGCTAAGTTATCTGGCGACGAAGCAACCTACGCGTTAGATCGCTTCGCTAAACGACAAGCGACCGCTCGCGATGACGAAAATTTATTACTCGATCTCCTCAAATTCATCCTCCACTTCCTTACCCGGCTCCTCATCGATCTCAAGAGCCACCAACTTTTCAATCAGCGCGAGCAATACCGGATACGCTTCGCCCTGAAAATGCCCCTCGCCGTTATTCCGCTCAAGTAAAGAGGCGTGTAAAACATCAACATACTTTTCAGCATGGTCAAACGGGATCACCTTGTCGTCATGCGAATGGACCACGATGAATTTGGACGCCTTCCACATTAAGACATCAAAATCCAGCTCGCTCATAAAGAACCCGCGGAACTTCTCGTCTTTAATCATCCATGGCGTGGCGACCAAAATCACACCCCTCGGAGTCGACCTAGCTTCTGCAGCTTCCAAAAAGCGCAACGCTTCGGCCCCACCGATTGAGTGGCCAAGAATTATCGTTTCATCATCAACCGGGCCAACAGCTTCAATTAAAGCCTTGGTCCAGACTTCAGGATCGGGCTCTTCCGGATTTGGCAAATCAGGAGCAATGACCTCATGGCCCTTGCGGTGTAGCTCATCTCGAAGCCATGGAAAAAAGTTTGAATTTGAATCAGCCTTGTAGCCGTGGATTAGTACGATTTTCATACCCGGTAGTACAACTTCGAATGATGCCAGCGATAAACTGTGGCATCACAGTTGTAAATGTTAAACATGTTATATCTATTAGATTAATACCCGGTCAACATAGTATACTCCTCAAAATCGAAGTTGTACTACCGGGCATATCACGAATACCATAGTCGAAAACAGGAAATGGCGCAATACTGCAACAATTTTGAATTTTCCTTAACAAATATTTGACAAAGGGCTTAAATAATGATAATCTGGAATTAACACGTTCGAGGTTCGCATTGCGGGCTAAAAAGCGGTGACAAAAATAAAGCTCCCCTTTCTTGGGGAGTTTTATTTATGAAATGTCGAGAAGAACCCGGGCCTGTGGAGGTAACCGGCAACCTCGAGCGTGTTGTCACCGCTAGTTGCGGGCTCGAATCCCGTCGGGTCCAGAACCTCGACACCAGGCCAAATCCCGCCCTTGAGCGGGATTTGGCTTTTTGACATTTGGTCAAGCGGATTTACAAAGTCCTCCGATTCTGATAAGATCGACCAAGCACTTTCAAAGGAGGCTAACATGGACCTGAACGAAGCAATCGCATCGTACGATAACAGGCTACGCAAGTTGTGGGGCGGCCCGGACTACGATGCGCTCGTGGAACTACTACCGCCTCTAACGCGGCATTGGCAACCGAGTGTCGAGAATGCACTACAGCAACTCGACATCCTGCGCGCTCATCGCTGTCTAGTAATAGTCGGGGAACGCACTTTTGATGAAGAGCAGCTGGCCGCTGCCAATTCCAGCACGCTCTCGATACTAGAGTACGGTGCGAACGCGCACATCGTGTTCTCCGGTGGCCTCAAGGATCACAAGGGGCTTGGCATGTTTCCTGCGCCCATGCTTTATAAGCTCTTCCTGACAAAGTATCCGGCCTACGCAGAAACTTCTCTGGTCGACCTGGACTCGCTGTGTCAAAATACTGGGCATCAAGCCCTACGCATTGCGTTCGATGCCAAGATGTACGGCTTCCGCACGTTCTTCCTGTGCCTATCGATTGAACACATCGCCAGGTTCGCCGGAGTGCTCGCGTACGCGCTCAACATGCAGGGCCTGCCGAGTTGCAGCATTGTGCCTCTGCGCTACGGGGACTGGGATGAGAAGGTCTGTGATAGCAATGTGACATTCTTTCGTGAAGCATTTGGCCCGCCAGTGGTGCTTGACGACGATCCCGAAGTGTTCGACGGCTGGATCGAAAAGCGCGCCGGGCAGTATGGAGAACGATGGAAAAATTCGCTCGACAAGCGAGCCGATCCCAGCTGGCTCTGCTCCACACTCTCGCCCACCGAGCTCCTGAAGTTCATCCGCAGCCAGCCAATGAAGCTAGCCTAACCCTGCCCCGCCGATTCACCTCGGCGGGTATTATTTTAGTCAAAAGTCGGAAAGTCTAAAGTCGAAAAGAAAAACCCCCTGCCGGCCTATTCCGACAGGGGGGAGTGCTGGACCGCTTTCGCGGACGCTATCGGCACCGATAGCAATTCGATCATACTCGATCATCAGCTTGCCGTCAATAATCAACAAAAAGAAGACCCCCACAGCGAAACGAAGTTCGAGGGGGGGTCTAGGAGGTCGCCGGCCGTGGTATGTATGGCCGATTTCATGACATGTGTCACCTCAGGTTGACTGAACGACGCGTCAGCTAATCGCGGTTCATGGATCCAATGTTATTGTCTCGCTCTGAAATTAAGGCGTAGCCACAGAGTGTCTTCGACCATTGGGGGACTTCCCATTGAACACAGTATGATAGCACATTTTGGCGATTTTGTCAAGGTGTGTTACGGAACTACGGAAGTTACGGAACTACGGAAAAAAGGCCAATTTAAAACAAAAAACCCGCGAATTCACACGGGCCTAGGAACACTACTAGAGAACGCTGGCAATGTCGTCCAGAATCCTCTTGCAAGCCTCGACAGGGCTACCGATCTCAGGAGGCGGCTTACGAATCGGGCTGCCGATCACCATCTTCCCCTTCTTGTGCGCAGCAAGAACAGCCTTGGCCGGAGTCATCACCCTATCTGGATTCTGACTGCGAGTCGCTGCCCATAGAGGTCGGATGCCTGGCGTCACCGGATTCATATGTGCAAGCTCTGGATCGTCAAATAACATTGGCACTTCTACAGGAGCGCAGACTACCGAAGTTGCCCCACCCAACCTTGCTTCGTGCGAAAGCTTTTTGACCTGTTGCTGCACGCCACGATTGTAGATCCTCATGCACTGCTCTTCGGTCATGCTAGTGAGTACCGTGACCACGATAACCTGCTTTGGGCTTGTCGCCTCTACCATTCTCTTGATCGCATCATCGCCTGCCGCTGCAGATGCAGTGAAACCAAACAGATCAAAGTCTGCGTACTGCTCTGCCACATCTCGGAGCGTATCCGGGATGTCAAACTCCTTGTTGTCGAGCATAAGCGGGAGCTCGTAATCGCGAGCTAGCACTACGGCATCGGGAATGCTCGTCCTGGCAAGCAGTCGCTTGCCGATCTTCACCGCGCCGATGTAGGGCTGAACTACCTCGAGTATCCGCCTGCCTTCGTCGACTGACGAAACGTCAAGTGCGAAGATTACGAAGTCTCTCGGTTCCATGGCTCCTCCAGTTGGAATGAACGATTGTGCGCATAGCTTGTCATACTTTTCACAAAAAGAAAAGGGCGAGAGTTATCTCGCCCCACGCTCAGCCCTGACGCGCAAGAAATGCGGCTCCATGGCCAAGGTCGTTGTTCACCGGAACACCCCCTCTACATTGCGGGCATTCATTTTCGCGCCACTGGTTGAACCTCAGACTCACTAGCGAGCGGACAGGACAAGAATCGATTTCAGTCAATCCCTCTTCGGTCCGGTCGACAATCGCAAAGATGCCACAGGCCCGGCATTGGCCGCCCATCTCAACAGCCGTCTTAGCTCTTTTAACCGAGCCTCCGGTTGTCATAATGTCTTCGACCATCGCAACACTGCCCTTCAGCAAGTGCCTGTCGCATGGCCTGATCTCGAATCCGCCACCGGCCTTGACCGCAGGCACCCAGGGTACAACTTTGTCGAGCATGTTGCTCAAAATGATCGATGTATACTGGGCGAACTTTTCAGCTCCCGCCCTTGGCCCCACAATAGCAACGGGTCTATACGGAGCGCAAAGCTCAGCAAGACCCGTGCACACCCTCATGAAATCGACTTCCCTCCCAGGTTCGAGAAGCACACGCTTGTTCACATATGCATCGCCATGCCGCCATGAATTGTAAACGTAATGGCCCGTGCAAACCATACCGTTCATTTCCAACAGAGCCTTCCAGTGTTGTTCGTTCATGCTCCCTCCTTTTTGAATGAGCTAAAACAAGTTTGACCTAATTCATCCAGATCGTCAAACAAAAAACCCCAACCACTTAGGCTGGGATTACATTTATTCTGTCTGCTATTTACGCGCTCGTTCAAATAGCTTGCGCTCGGATTCGTCAAAATCTGTTAGAGCGATCGTTAGATTAGTGTTGATATCGATTCCATCGGCTGCGGCAATTGCGATCGCGGCGCAGCGATGCATGCCCTCGACAATTACAATATCATCACCTAATCGAAACCCAATTACCCGGGTCTCCTTAGGGAAACTATTCAGTACGCCAATAATCTTTGGGTTGTCCCGTGCGATCGGGCTATCGGAAAGGTCAGCAAATCGTCTCTTCCCGCCCTTATTGGGAAAATACTTTCGCCAACTCTTGAAAGCGCCCGCCCAAAAAGTCGGAACACTTTTTAGAGGATCCGCGACCCAATACACCTTCCATTCTCGCCCGCTGAGCCTCCATGACGCGTTGAACTGCCCTCGCCACTCCTCCCACGATTCAAAGCCCTCAGCGCGATAGTGACATTCCCAAAACCCAGCTTCGCATTCTTTCCAATCAAAAAAAACCTTATCCCAAGTCGTATCGCATACGAATTCAAGATTAAGATTTCCCATAATCAACTTTGGTGCGCGGGAGAGGACTCGAACCTCCACAGGATTTCTCCCACTAGCTCCTAAGGCTAGCGTGTCTGCCAATTTCACCACCCGCGCGTTCTTGTAATTGGACTGTCGCAATTCTGCCATAAAAAACCAATCTTGTCAATATACGATTGACTAAAACCAATATTTACTGTTTAATTCAGCCATATGAAACATCTGCCCTGGAAACTTCTCGCGGCCGCAATCGCGCTTGGCATAATTTTTGATATCTTATTCTACAGCGTGGACGAACTTGGAATCAATCTGTTCATTATGGAACTCATATTCCTGGCCATAAGCATCGGCTTTGCGCTCCACCTTAGAATCAGACTCCCGGCGTACTCTTGGGTATCAGGTTCGTACGCGCTAGCCTTTGCCGCCACCTTTGCCGTCTGGACATCTTCAATTAGTCTCACGCTTAGTGGTCTTGGATTCTTGACCGCAAACGTATTGTTCGCATTATCTGTATTTGGGCATCATAGTAAATTTAGACACCCTCTCCAAATTATTAGCGCGAGTTTCCAGCATGGGTTTGGCGATGTTCTTAGTCGATTTTCAATACTTGGCAATATAAAAATTCCTGGAATAAAATCAACCTCAAGGCCAATTGTACGAGGCGTTGCAATTGCTGTGCCAATCATAATTATCTTCATGGCATTATTCGTTAGTTCTGACTTGATTCTACAGCAATCGACTTCGGGCATAATTAATTGGATCGAAGGCTTAGTTGAGTCAGGTGATTTTATTGGCCACATCTTTATAATTACATTATTCTCCGCAATGTTCCTGCTGTTCCTTGCGACGGCATTCTGGAGACGTATTGAGTTCCCTGCAATTCCATTTTTGTCAGCTCGCCACGGCACTGAAAGCGCAATCATATTGGCAAGTACCTCCGTTCTATTCCTGGGCTTTATACTTTTCCAAGGCGTGTACCTGTTTGGCGGACAAGCGGCATGGAACGGCATCGAAGGAATTACCTATTCGGAATACGCAGTAAGCGGATTTAATGAACTCGCAGTAGTTTCCTTTCTGGTTCTAGCACTAATCTTAACCCTAAGACATTTTCATCTTGAAAAGGTAAGTAAGCTAATTCGAGTTTTTGAAAGTGTTTTAATTGCTGAAACTATCCTAATATTAATTTCTGCTTGGATTCGAATGGATCTATACATCGATATTTACGCTTACACTCCGGCAAGACTATTTGGGTTCTGGTTCTTTATGGTTGCCGGCACCGTGCTGATAATGCTAACGGTGAATATTCTCAGAACTAAAGATCAATCTCTGTTTATTAAAAATGCTTTGCTGGTTGTCGGCGCGGCAATATTTATCTTTACCGCATCTTCCCCGGACGCACTTTCTGTCCGGC
>JBDRFP010000027.1:0-20220 GCA_043818555.1 bacterium
TAAGATTTCTCTACCAGATTGACTCTAACATTGAAGGCTTTGGCTACGAAAAAGACCCTAGAATAGACGAGATTCTAAGCACCAGAGGAGATAAGCGCTCTGACATTGCTTATGCCATTGACTGCAAGCCGGAACAAGTGAGCTTAACAAAGGATGAGGCGCTTTCAGGGGACATTAAGTTCCACCTGGGCGAGCTGGGCCTCAGTAGCCTCACATCTGCGGAAGGCCTAACCTTGCCGAAGAGCGTGTGCGGGGACCTTGGCCTCAGCGGCCTCACATCTGCGGAAGGCCTCACTTTGCCGGGTAGCGTGGGCGGGAGCCTTTACCTTAGCGGTCTCACATCTGCGGAAGGCCTACGCATCTCGCGTGCATTAAAGGGCAGGGTTATTACAAATATCGAGCTACCAGAGAGTGTGTGGGTGTAGACGGAGAGCGCGAAGTAGAATATAGAATTTAGTTGTGAGAATTGGTTTGCGTGGTGAGGGCACTCAGAATATAGAATTTAGTTGCGAGAATTTAGGCGAGAGGCGGAGAGATCCGTCTCTTTTAATCCCTAGTCCCTAATCCCTAGTCCCTTTTGTCATGCGTGGTATAATCAATGTATGCTACAAACAATCACAGAACACAGTTTTTACAAGTACATTAAGTGTCCATCCTGGGTAGCTCGCGACGCGCAGGACGAGGATCGTATTCAGGATGCGTTGCTGGAAAAGCTGCAAAACGAAGGGCTTATTCGTGAAAAAGAGCTTGAGCTTTTAGGAAAGCGCGAGTTTGTTGAGGTTGACATGGACGATGTCGACGAAGCGGCACAGCGTACGCTCGAATTTATGAAGGAAGGCGCGCAGACGATTTACAAAGGCGTCCTGGTTTATGGCAACTGGGTTGGTAGGCCTGACGTGCTGGAGAAGGTTGAAGGTAAGTCTAAGCTTGGCGACTGGTACTATGTGGCGTGCGACATTAAGCGGTCGCGCCATTTGAAGGATGAATACAAGTTTCAGGGCTCGTTCTATGCTGAGATTTTGCATAAAATCCAGGGCACTAAGCCGGTTAAAGGCTATGTTATGCATCCGGACGGCACAATTGAGTCGTACATGCTGGAGGAGTTTTATACCGAGTTCATGCTTACGCTTGATTCGATTGAGAGGATTCTTGACGGCGAGGAGGAGTCTCACTTTTTAACAAGCGGCTGCAAACAGTCGCCTTACTTTAGCGAGTGCAAACTGGAAACGCGCGAGTGCGACGACCTGTCCATAATCAACCGCATCTGGCGGAGCGAAGTTAGCGCGCTTATGGATGCCGGCATTGGGTCGGTTAGCGGTCTGGCAGACGCGTCGCCTGAAAAGCTTGGAAAAGTGAGTGGCGTAACAATGGATCGTTTGTACTTTTTGCAGCAGCAGGCGATTTCGCTTGCGGATAATCAAGTTGTTACTCTTGGAAAGATTGATCTGCCGGAAGAAGACGGCGTTGCGCTGGTTGTGGATATTGAGAGCGATCCTCTGCGAGATTTGGATTATTTGTTCGGCGTGCTGGTGGTTGGCAACGGCGAAGATGCGTACCATTCGTTTCTTGCGCGTGACGAATCTCAGGCCCGTGATGCCTGGGAGCAGTTTGTGATGTTTCTGGAGCAATACGAAGGCGCAAACATTTATCATTATGGCTGGTACGAAAACGAGGTGTTTCGTAAATTGTGCGAACGCTTTGGAGCATCGGACAAAGTAAAAAGGATGTTTGAAGAAAATATGGTTGATTTGATTGTGCGTATGCGTGAAAAGGTAATTTTCCCAACGCCATTTTATTCGCTCAAAGATGTTGCTAAGTTTTTGGGATTCGCGTGGAGGAGCGAGGAAGCGTCCGGGCTTGACTCGATTTTGTGGTATCAGGACTGGCTGGATCGCGGCAACGCTGAGAAGTTGCAGGAAATTGTGGATTATAATGAAGACGATGTCCGCGCGACTTGGTATGTGCGTTGTTGGGCAATGGAGAACGCGGTTTAAATAAAAAAATTATGACGAACAACACAAAATTTAATTCTTGGCATCTATGGCTACTTGTGGTAGTCATCATTGTAGCCATTGTCCTTGGAATTATGCAGCGCGTGGGAGAGCCTGCAGCAGATAAGGCCGCGGGACCGGTGGGACTGGATGAGATCACTTGTGGCGACTCTGGTGGCGCCTGGAACGACTGCGGATCGGCGTGCAGAATGGAAGATCCGGGCACTCCTTGTATTGATGTTTGCGTTGAATACTGCGAATGTACACACAGTGATGAATGTCCTTATGGCCACCAATGCGGCAATGTTGTAGAGGACACCGGCGTTTGCTTACCAGGAGGTCACTAACCGCAATCGACTACTTTCTACTTACTACTTACTCTCGCTTCCCGACATGTTCAAAATCGCTCTAAAAATCGCAATTGTAGCGCTCGTTGCTTACGGAGCTTACTTTTATTTTATTGAATATTATGAAACTCCAGATGATGTGCCGGAGGTGAGTTATGAAGAGGTTATTGCTGAGGACGAGGAGGTTAGTGCGGGAAGCGAAGAGGTTATCGCTGAGGACGAGGAGGTTGGTGCGGGAAGCGAAGAGGTTATCGAGGAACTAGGAGAAGAGATCGGGGACGAGACCCTTGAAACTTTTGAAACTTCGTTCCCCGACGAATTCAACCTAGCCGTACCGTTTACATCGCAGGCGCCACATGCGGACTGGGGCTTGCCTTATCAGGAAGCGTGCGAAGAAGCCTCGGCTTTCATGGTCTCGCTTTATTACAAAGGGGAGCCGGCTGGGCAGATTAATGCGGATGTAGCGGACGCTGGAATACTCGAAGCAATAGAATTTGAAAATGATTATCTGGGGTTCTACTTAGACACCACCGCGGCTGAAACTGCTGATTTCATCGATATGTTTTATGGCTTATCGACGACCGTGATTGATAACCCAACTGTTGAACAAATCAAGGCCGAAATTGCCGCTGGACGACCTGTGATTGTTCCTGCCGCCGGGCGCGAACTTGGGAATCCGAATTTTTCTGGAGCCGGACCGTTGTATCACATGTTTGTAATCAAAGGCTACACAAAAGATAGGTTCATCACTAACGATCCGGGAACTCGAAATGGGGAGAGCTATGTGTACGACATTGATGTGATTATGGACGCAATGGGGGATTGGAACAATGGCGATCCTGCCAACGGGGCTAAGCGGATAATACTAGTCGCTCCTTAAATACTAAATTAGAAATCCTAATCCTAAATAATTTTCGTGTGGCTCAAAATCAAAGTCCAAAGCCGCCCTACGATCTTGAAGAGCGAACCTTGAAGTTTTCACAAGATGCGCTAGCATTTACCAAGAGTCTGCCCAGGACAATGATCAACTTGGAGCTGATCAAGCAGCTAATTCGATCGTCGACCTCTGTTGGGGCTAATTACATTGAGGCAAATGAGGCCTTGGGGAAAAAGGATTTTCTTTATCGAGCTAGGATTGCTCGTAAAGAAGCAAAAGAGACACGATACTGGTTGCGATTGATTGAAGTAGGTTTGGAAAATGAGGAGGAAAGGGAAAGGTTATACCAAGAGGTCACAGAGATCATGAAGATATTAGGTTCAATAATAGTGAAAAGGGAAAGAAAGAGCGAAAAGCTTAAAAGTTAAAATTTTGAATTTATTTAGGATTTTGAGATTAGGATTTAGAGTTTAAACAAGTATGGAAATTTTTATCGGCACAGCACTTGGAGTCTTAATAGCCTTCCTGCTTTCAGTTCCAGCCATAATCCTCGACACGGCACGGCGCGTGCAGAATCTTCCGCTGCTCATAGACGTCCACGCTTGGCGCGGGCGCAAGCTCACCCCGGGCGAGATTTTTGCGCTCGGCTTACTGCTCCAGCTAATCATCGGCGGGCTCTACGGACTTTTTTACACTTTGTTTGCAAGCAGGGACTGGCTGTTTATTACCAACGCTCCGTACACAATTCATTCGATGCTGATTTTTGCCGTTTGTTCATGGGTCGCGCTCGGCGTGGTCGGATTGCCAATCATCGGCCTCGGCCTATTTGGTTGCAAAGAGGGAAATACTGTCTGGGCCGAGACTTTGGTGAGTTTATTGTTTGTTGGTGGTATTTTGTGGATGTTCATACAGTTCTACCAGCCGTTTTACTTTTTGGGCTAGTAGCTCGTAGGTTTCAGAGGTTTCAAAGGTCGCAAAGGTTTCAAAGGTTCGGTTTACGATTTGAGAAAATTAGCTAATTTTAGCTATTTTTTGTTTTACATCAATATTTCTGTAGTTCTGTAGCATATCTTGACAAATCGCCCTAATTATGCTATAGTACTAATCCTTGGTGAGCGTGATTCTACGACACCACGGCAGCTCGGGCCACTTAGGTGGTCATGGGCGTCACCTGCCGGAACACCGGACAACAAGGGCGGAAGCTCCCGGTGTGGGAAAGTGAAAAGCGCAGGTGTCTAGAGCTAGAGGTAAAGGGTTGTGTTTTGCCAACACGATTCAGAATAAGGCGTATCGCGCGCCGAAAGCTTAGCCTCGAATTCTAGAGCTCGGTTGTGCGAAAGCGGAAGCACGGCACGGGCAAGGCAAATACTGATCAGCAGACCGAGTATAGATCTGCCAATTTGGCAGGCGCTTGGAATGTATCGTCATTCGGTAATGCCGAAGATGGAGGATGACGAAAAAGATGTTAGGGGTGTTGCCACTTGCGACGCCCAGTGCACAAAGCATCTTGGATCAGCGCGACAAGGGAGTGCTCAGCTTCCTTCCTCAGGATTGCATCCTGAAGTAAAACAAGGTGATCGCGGATATGCGTACGCGCACGACGACTCGGACATCACTCCGGTGATGACTGCGACGGCGGCGACTAAATCCCGCGTGCATACGCCGGGTCTCTGTGGATCGCCTCGTGCGATCCTGACCCCGCGACAGCCAAGCCATTCGCACGGCTATATGCGTGCGAATCTGAGAAGTGGTCCTTGAGCCCATCAAAGCCTGCTCGAGTTGCCCGCCTCGCCCCCTTGTCAGTCTTCGGACCGGCAGGGGGGTGCTTTTTTTGTGATTCGTTACAGATTTACAGATTATACGGAAATACGGAATGTAGGAGCGAGGTTTTGGGTTTTATGTTGTTTGGTTCTCTTCGGCCTCCACGCCAAATCTTCACGGCGACGGGGAACCCATGTCTTACAAATTCTGTTGAACAACCCTCAAGGTTGCTGCAACCTTGAGGGTTTATGAGCGGAATTTGTCTAGACATGGGCGGAGCCTAAGCAAAGAGATTTGGCGTAGGCCGGCTGTGTAGAAGTGCTGCCGGCCGTATGGGGTGAAACCGAAACATACTTTCTTTTCTTCACTTTTCTTTGGACGAGCAAAGAAAAGTGGACTGGGGGTCTGGGGTGGCAGCCCACCCCAGGGGCAGAACGAAAGGATTTCTCACATACATTCGAAATGGTGAGTGTGAGCCTAGGATGACAGGGGGTGGGTTTGTGTTATAATTCCATCAATGCCCAAAACCCTAACAGTCGCAGACTACTTAAAACTCATAAACGACACCCTCGCTTTAATTCCTGGCGAGGAAATTTTGGTTGTGGGCGAGATTACAGACTATCGAGTTTCGCAGAGTAAATGGTTGAATTTTGACTTGAAAGATGAAGAAGAGGACGCAAAAATAAGCTGCTTTGCGACTTCGTTCAAAATCAAAATGCCACTTGAAAATGGCATGAAGATTCAGGTTTCCGGTTATCCAAAGATATACGAACGGTTTGGCAAATTTTCGCTGAATGTGCAAACGGTCGAATTAGTCGGCGAGGGAGCTTTAGCTCGAGCTTATGAACTTCTTAAAAAGAAACTTTCTGATGAGGGCTTGTTTGATCTTGGTCGGAAGCGGTCGTTAGTGCGATTTCCGCAAAAGATCGGCCTAATAACTTCAAGCGACGCAGCCGCGTACGGTGACTTTTTGAGGATTTTGAATAATCGCTGGGGCGGAGTTGAAATTGTTCACGCAGATGTGCATGTGCAGGGTCAGCACGCTGTGCATGAGATACTCGCAGCCTTTGAAACCTTTGAAACACTTGAAACCTCTGAAGCCCCCGACGTTCTCGTCCTAACTCGTGGCGGTGGCAGTCTAGAAGACCTGCACGCCTTCAATGACGAACAAGTCGCTCGCGCAGTGTTCGGGTCGTCAATCCCGGTTGTAGTGGGAGTTGGGCACGAACGCGACGAGTCGCTCTGTGATTTCGTCGCAGACATAAGGGCATCGACGCCAAGCAATGCGGCCGAGATTGTGGTGCCGGATCGTCGCGAGGTGATTCGCGAAATTGAAATGAGCACCAATAGAATCGGGGAGGTAATAAACATCGAGATAGAGCGCCACACACGTCGAGTCGATCATTCTGTAAGCGTGCTAGATAGGTTTATTGAGCGCAAAGTTCGCGACCTAGAGTCGACCATAAAGCAATTTGGCCACGCGTTCGACAGATATCGGCTAAGCTTGGTTGCTACCAGACAACATATTGAAAGAAACGAAGAGATGATCCGGTTGTCATTCACAAGCGCGTTTAATAGGATTAAGCAGAAGACAATGTCGACGATTAGATTATTTGAAAGTTTTGATGTTGCGCGCGTGCTCGATAGAGGATTTAGCATTGTTCGTCGAGGGGGCAAGATCATCAGCGATGCTTCAATCCTTGCTACGGGCGACACAATCAAGGTACAATTGAGCCGTGGCAGTGTTGACGCAGAAGTAAAATAACATGAACAAAGCTCAAAAATTGAAAATCAAAAAATACTTCCCGATGATTCTATTTTTCATCGTATGTTTTTTAGCAAGTAATGTGGTTGGGATCGAGAGAGGCCCCTGTGCAAGCTCGCCTTGTGGAGATTTTGCGGTTAACCAGAGTCAGCTAGTTACCGAAGAACCAGTTTACGATGCTTTTATTGATTCAGTTAGCAATCCATTCGTTGCCCCAGCTTCTCTTTTGTTGTCAGTTTTGCCCTTGGATAAGACAGAAATCGAGTTTTGGGGATTTGTTAACCAGCGTTTTGATTTGGATGATGCGGAAGGCGTTGATAGGATTGCAATGCAAGAAAATGATATTTTTTGGATGCCCATACTTTATGTACTATTTAAGATAATAGTTCTGTTGAGTATTGCGTGGTGGTACCTTGTGTGGGCGCTGATGAAAAGATCAACTATATTGTCAATTATTGTGTGGACTGCGTTGGTCGCGGCTCTATTGGCCAATGGTCTCAACCTTTTCGTCATGGAGGACACGGGCGCGTATACATACACGTGGAGGTATTTAACAGGCCAAATTGAAGTAATTGAATAGTATGAAACTCATTGCAGAAATTACAATGGAGGATTTGGGAGGGGATGAGATCGAGCGCTACGATAAGCCGTACACGCTTAGAAAGTCAGCTCGAGCTGTGGTTTTTAATGATGACGGCGAAGTGTCAATGATAAATGCTACAAAGAAGAATTTTTTTAAGCTTCCTGGTGGTGGAGTTAAGCTCGGAGAAAACATCGAAGAGGCATTGCGTAGGGAGCTGCTCGAGGAAGTTGGCTGTGAAGTGGAGATTTTAGATGAGGTTGGGGTAATTATTGAGTACCGCAATATGATCGATCAAATTCATGTGTCGTACTGCTTTACTGCAAAAGTCGTTGGCGATGTGTGCGTGCCAAAGTACACGGAAAAAGAAAAGGCCGATGGAATGGAGCCGGCGTGGCTGAAGATCGATGAGGCAATAAATGCGGTGAAAGAGAGCAAGCCGGAAATGATAATTGGGAAGTTTATGGTGAAGCGCGAGCTTGAGTTTTTGAAAGAAGTAAAATCAAAACTATGACAACAAAAAAAGATCCTACATTTGCAGAAGCCTTTGCCGAGCTGGAAAAGCTAACAGAGTGGTTTGAAACTGAGGAGGTTGATTTGGATGAGGGCTTGGAAAAGTTTGAGCGCGGGCTTGAACTGGCGCAGGTTTGTAAAAAGAAGCTCGCTGAGGTGGAGAATAGGGTGGTTAAGTTGAAAGAGAAATTTGAGGGGAAATCATAAAAACTAAATTTTAAACTCTAAATAAATTCAAAATCCAAAATTCAAATTTCTAATTTATTAAGTATTTCGAATTTAGGATTTCTAATTTCTCAAATATGTCATTAATTCTAAGGTGGCTAATCAATGCCATCGCGTTACTTGCAGTAACGCAAATCATATCCGGCTTTGAAGTGAGTAGTTTCTACATTGCGCTCGTTGCAGCGTTGATCATTGGCTTGTTAAACGCGGTCATTCGACCGCTACTGATCATTTTGACGCTTCCGATTACGATTCTCACGCTTGGCTTGTTCACATTCGTAATCAACGCGTTGATTATTTGGTTCGTAAGCACGTTCATTGCAGGATTCACAGTTGCTGGCTTTTGGGTTGCCTTGCTCGTCGCAATCATCTTGTGGGCCGTCGGCGTCCTAACCAGCTGGTTCATTAAGGCGGCTAAAACTACATAATTTTATTCTTAACCCTCGGGGTTTAACACCAGGGGTTAAGGTCGGCTATGCCCAAGCTTAAAATCAACTACAAGAAACCAATAATCATGTCGATTGGGGGTTCGCTGATTGTGCCAAACGGTGGACCAGATGCTACCTATCTGCGATCGCTCAAAAAGATGATCGATGGACAGCTCAAGAGGGGTCGTCGATTTGTCATTGTTACTGGCGGAGGCAAGACTGCGCGGCACTATGTTCAGGCGGCCAGCGATGTAATTAACAAGATCGACCCGGAAGACCTGGATTGGCTTGGGATTCATGCGACACGACTGAACGGGCATTTAATGAGAACGATTTTTCGCAAAGTCGCTCATCCGGTAATGATTAAGGATCCTACACGAACTCCAACTCGATTTAAGGAGCAAATATTAGTCGCCGCTGGCTGGAAACCGGGGTGGTCGACCGATTATGTTGCGTGCAGGATTGCAAAGCGTTTAGGATCGGAAACAATTCTCAATGTCTCAAACATCGACTATGTATACGACAGGGATCCTCGTGAACATAAAGATGCCAAGCCGGTGGAAGAAATGAGTTGGGTGGACTTTCGCAAAATCGTCGGTAATGAGTGGAGTCCGGTAAAGTCAGCGCCGTTCGACCCAGTAGCTTCGCGCTTTTGCCACAAGTACAAAATGCGCGTGGCGATAGTAAACGGGGAGGATATGACTAATGTGGGTCGACTTGTCGACGGAAGCAAGTTTAAAGGCACAATTTTGCAATAATTTCGGTATTAAGGTAAAATCGGAACCTAACCATCAAAATATGGAAAATCGAGAAAGGCCAAATCAGGAGGCGGGCGCCATGACGCCAGATGATATTACGATGTTTATGAAGGCTGTTGAAATGGCCAAGGCTGATAAGCCCGCAGGAGTTAAGTTTGAAAAAATGGGCTTGCCTGAGGGTGCGCGCGCACGGATCGAGCATGGTTTGCGCAGCATGTCGCCGGCGGTTGAGATTGAGGATTTGCCTGAGGAAAAGCGCGAGCTGGTTGATCAGATTGCACACGAGTTGGCTGAGCAGGAGGCAAGGATTTTGGCTGAAGGAAGGGGCGAAAGGTCCAAGCTCGCAGAAGTGATTAGCAAGTATGTTGAGATTGCAAAAATGATTGTGCAACCTGTGATCGATGCGGTTAAGAAGCTCGCTGACCCGGGAGAATTCAAAATCAAAGGATATACCCCGCCAGGATCTAAGCGTTTAGAAAATTCTGGATCATAAATCTATGATAGACGTACAAGAACTGGGCATGTTGCTTGCCCAATCATCAATGAGCGACGAAGAGAAAGAAGCTTGGATGGTAATAATCCCTCATATGGCAGAGGAGAGCTTGGCAAAGCTTACGGCGTTATTAAAGGATGAAAAAAAGAAGTTGGACGCTGTTCAGGAAGAATATTTAGCGCGTGTTCGGGCTGTAATTGAACAGGAGGCAGAGTAGGGGGAGTCCGTTACAGACCTACGGACCGAAAATCGCAACCAGCCCGTAGATCTGTACAGTTTGTAGGTCCGTAACCCGCCAGTTTGACACGATTTTATGGATCGTGTACACTTCTTACAAATCCAAACCGTAGAAAGCAGGAAGTCGCAAACAAAGTACGCGATGTAAGGCCTGTTGAGGTAATCAAGTCGGCTAGTTTTAGCCTATTTTCTGCGGTTAGGGTCGCAGTTATTTTATTAACACAACAATTACTGTGGCCATGACGATGACTAAGGAATTTAAAAATATTGATTATTTATAGTCCTGAGTCATAGTTATCGTCATAGTCATAGTTAACTAACTATATGCCTAAAACACGACAAGAAAAAGAAGCGATTGTCTCTGTTGTTGCGGATAAGTTCCGCAGAATGAAGGCCGCAGCTTTTAGCGCAGTTTCGGGCCTCACCATGGCTCAGTCTGACGAACTTCGCGAAAAGGCAGCTAAAGAGAATGTTGAGGTGTTTGTTGCCAAGAAGACACTTCTCGATCTTGCTTCCAAAGAAGCTAAGCTTGAAGGGATTAGCCCTATTGATTTTAAGGGGTCTATCCTGACAGCCGTTTCATATGGAGACGAGGTCGCTGCAGCGAAAGTTATCAGTGAGTTTGGCAAAAAGAACGAGGATATATTCACATTTGTGGCAGGCGTACTCGAAGGCAAGGGTCTGAGCGCAGAAGAAGTAACGCAGCTGGCGTCGCTTCCGGGCAAACAGGAATTGCTCGCTCGTCTGGTTGGGACAATCAACGCTCCGGTATCTGGATTTGTAAATGTTCTTGCGGGCAACTTGCGAGGATTGGTAACCGTGCTTGACGCAATCAAGGATCAGAAAGCTTAAGAAGTTAAATCATTCGTTCCACTCACTCGTTAAATGCGTTTAAGTCGTTAAAACGTTCAAATTAACGATTTTAACAAAGTGCGAAGCACTGATTGAACGTTTGAACTAATACATAATCAATAATCAAAACAATATGACAGATGAAGACAAGAAGGTCGAAGAGACCACAGAAGAGACCACGGCTCCAGTTGAAGAGCCAAAAGCAGAGGAGGTAAAAGCCGAGGAAACTAAGGAGGTTGAAGTGCCTGCAAAGTTTAAGGCGCTTGTGGAGGAGATTGAAAAGATGTCAGTAATCGATCTTTCCGAGCTCGTGCACGTGCTCGAAGACAAGTTTGGCGTTAGCGCAGCGGCTCCTGCAATGATGATGGCGGGTCCTGCAGCGGGTGGCGGCGAAGCGGCGGTTGAGGAGAAGACCAGCTTTGATGTTGAGCTTTCAGCAATCGGTGACAGCAAGATTAATGTGATCAAGGCTGTGCGAGAAATCACTGGCCTTGGCTTGAAGGAAGCTAAGGACATTGTTGACGCAGCGCCTGGAATAGTTAAGGAAGGTGTTACTAAGGCGGAAGCTGAAGAGATGAAGAAGAAGATTGAAGAAGCTGGCGGAGCGGTTTCGCTAAAATAAGGTTGAATAAGATCGTGAAATTCAAAAGCAGGCCTTTACGGGTCTGTTTTTGTCATATTTTTTTGTTATAACATTCTCGAGAATGTTATAATGTTGTTTGTATGAAAAAACTTGAGAAAACGATGAAGGCACTTGCGAATCGACGTAGATTGTGGATATTGTCGATTTTAAAGAATAAGGCCACGGCTTCAGTTTCTGAGTTGGCTAAGGAGATGCGTGTATCAATTATGGCTACCTCACGACATGTAGTAATTTTGCGTGCAGCCGGGATCGTGCATCGTGAGAGAAGCGGGAAGTTTGTCATTTATCATATCGCACACGATCTTGATCCTGCCGCAGAGGCGATCGTGAAATTACTATAACATTCTCGAGAATGTTATAACGTTGCCATGAAGTCATTTGCAGATCAAGTTTACGAAGTTGTGCGCGCTATTCCGGAGGGCGAGATTTTGACGTACAGGGAGGTAGCTCGGCGAGCTGGTCGGCCAAGGGCGTGCAGGGCAGTGGGGAACATTTTAAATAAGAATTACGATCCCGGAATTCCGTGTCATAGAGTGATTAGGTCGGACGGCAAGATCGGTGGATACAATCGGGGAGCAGAACTCAAAGCTCAAAAACTTGAAAAAGAAAAACCCGCGATTTAGTCGCGGGCTTTTTGTCATCGTCATCGTCAATGTCATCGTCGAGCTAACGCAGCGTGTACGTAACCGTCACTTCCATGCTAATTTCCTCTGTTCCTTGTTCGATCGCCGGCTCAATCGCACCGCCCATGCCCTCGCCGTAAGAGAAGTACCGGTAGTCGTCGCCACTCGAAATCCATTCGTAGTAGTCCACAACCTCGCCCAGGTGGAGTCCAAGCGCGTCGGCGATGGCCTCGGCATTCTTGCGCGCGTCGGCGATGGCCTCAGCGCGAGCTTCCTGCAAATAGTCGCCTGTATCATCCACGCGGAAGTCCGGACCGTAGATGCTTGTTGCGCCGTTATCTCCGCCAACAGTCAGAATACTGCCAACCATGCTAGTGTCGCGCACGGTCACTTCAATCGATTGCGACACAATCCATCCCATCGATTCCCAGTCGCCGGTCGCCGGGTCCCATTCTTCGTTTTCGTAAACATTATAGTATGAAGTTTGAACATCGTTGTCTGAGATTCCTAGCGCCTTCACGGCCGAGAGGATCGCGTTGGTCGTCTCCGTATTTTTAGTTTGAGCTTCTGATACGGTTTCAGCTTCGCTCTCAACGCCCAATGTAATGGTGGCAATGTCAGGGCTTACTGCCATAGAGGACTCGCCATCTACGGAAATCGTGCGCTCGGTAGGATCTGGATCGCCAAGCAGAGCCCCAACTCGGAGGCTGTTGTATGCCTGTGAACCAACAAGGATGACTAGAAGAGTCATCAATAGGCCGAACGTAAGCGTGAAAAACTTATGTTCGTACCAGTTTGGCCAAAAGTTCATAATGGTTTGGTTAATTGTGGATAACTAATGATAGATTAATTATAGCATGATTTTGACAACAGACATTATTGTGATAAACTGGCGGAGTTCTTTCCCAGGAGGTTCGGTATGATTTTCCATATTGAGATGTTGGGCTGCATTCAGCCAAGCAGGTGCCTGCTGAAGGACTGGCAGGGCGTGCTGTTGGGAATTGCGAAAAAAGCAGTGGCAAAAGTGTACGGGATCGAACCGGAAGAGATCACCGGCAGGTATGTCGACGATCACGAGCCGGTTATCCGTCGAAACAAGTACCCGACTGCAGTAGTCAAGATCTACTCAACCGAAGGTGTGTCCATGCAGGACTGCCTTGCGATCGACAGCGTGCGTGAGAAAATTCGCGCATTTCTGGACGATCAGCGGAACACGGACGATGCGCAAGTGCGCGTGTTAGTGATTCCTTGCTACGCGCGTTCTATGATCGTCGTTGGCGACGACTAGCGCCCTAGCCCCTGTCTACAAGACGGGGGTTTTACTTAGAGTGAAAAGTAGAAAGTAGCAAGTTGCATGTATCTCAACTTAAAACTTTCAACATGTAAATTGTAACTCCTTGACAAGAAATAGCATATATGCTAAAAATTCCCCAGCGATGGAATGAGGAATGTAGCGCAACTCTGCAACTGTCTCTTCGCAACGGTAAAGTCCGATCTTCGTCCAAGCTAAAAAGAACACGAATCGAAGGGTTCGTGTCTTTTATTTACACTTGACATAATCAAATTTTTACTATACCGTCAGGGAAGATCTTTACATAAGGAGAAGCCATGAAAAAAAGTCTGTCCGATCAAGAAATCGCCAAGCAGATCAGTTTTCGTCCAGAGCTCAAGGGTTTTGTAGGAGTTGAGCGTGAGTACTATTTGGCAAGCGGGGAAGACGATAAGCAAGGGAGGGCGTTTGGAGAATGGGTGCGGATGTCTATGACCGACCCGGGGATGCCAGTTCCAGAATCGCAAAAGTTCTTGGAGGGCATTGGAAATTCAAGTTGGATCTACGAGCTGTCAGCTTGCCAGGTTGAATATAGAACCAAGCCCCATGGCGACCTTACCGAGTTGCTCTACGAACTTGAAAGTAGCCTGCATCATGGCGCAGTTGTCGCTGAAAGGCTGGGCCTCCGTCTGTTCGTGTCCGAAATAGGTCCAGAGGGCATGCCTCTCGATGTGTACCCCGATGACCGCTACACGCAGATCAAGTCAGGGCTTTCGCAAGAGAAGCTTCGCGCAGCGTGCAGGGTTACCGGCGTGCATGTACATATTGGTGTTGACTGTATGCAGGAAGCTGTTCGGGCGAATAATATTCTGGCCGGGCACATTCTGGACTTGGCGCAGATGGGCGACCATTCCAGTGGCGAGAGGCTGCGAGTTTACAAGGGCATGGCCGAAGACTGGCGCCCGCGGATTTACGACTCGCCTGAGCATTACTATGAAACCGCTCGAGAGTGTGGGTTTGCCAAGAGAATCCGTGACTGCTGGCACCTGGTGAGGATTAGCCGGTACGGAACTGTGGAGCTGCGCATGTTTGGAGCCACTGCAGATTCCTACGAGATCATCCGATGGGTAAAAGAGGCGCTTTCGTTCATTGGGTACAGGTAGCACTAATCCGCTCGTAGTGAGCGGATTTATTTTACCTGCAAAATTGTGTACTCGACTTTACGATCGCCGGCTTCGATCGTAACTGCGTCTCCGACTGTATGGCCAAGCAGCGCAGACCCTAGCGGGGAAGTGTGCGATATTCTGCCTTGCGACGGGTTTGTTTCTCGTTCGCCAACTATTTGATATTCAATCTCAGAATTGTTTAGTTTGAGTTTTACAGTTGACCCGATTCTAACTTTTCCGTCAGCACTAGCGCTTTCGTCGATCGGTATGGCGTTCCTAAGCTGGTCTTCGATCACTAAAATCCGCGAATGAATCTTGCGGAGCGTGTGCTTGGCAATTTGGTACGCCGCATTTTCGCTTAGGTCTCCCATCTCTGCGGTTCTCCGCACTTCTTCCGCGGCTGTGGGGATTTGCTGTTTTAACCGTTCAAGATCGACTTTAAGCCGTTTGATTTTTCCAACAGTCAAAAAATTGTCAGTCTTTTTTAAAAGCCGACGGTCTTCTTCTCCTTTTCGTTTTGGTATTTGCATAGTAATTCAAAGTGTAGCAGATTTTTAACAAATTTAAAACCGGCGACTAGCGCCGGCGTAGGTCAGGCATCAGCCTGAGGATCCAGGATGTTGAGCGCAGACACCCAATGCTTGATGGGAATGTCCTCACCCTCCTGAATGTGTGGAGTGGCAATCCGAATCGCCTTCCTTGCCGCACTATATTCTCCCATGAGCACAGCGAGAAGTCCAAGGTTCGAGTAGAAACTGAGCGCATCGTTTGGCGATCCGAAATTGAGGTCCATTGCGACTTTCAACAGAGCCAGCGTTTCGTCTATTCCGTCAAGCTTTCGTGGGAAAGCGGAAAGGTTTTCGAACTTGGTAGCTTCAACAATCACGCCACTCATATCGAAATATGCCCAGTTGGGGTCCCTCGCCACGCCCAGGAACATTTGCTCCCAGAAGAGCAAAATGCATCGAATGGTTACGCCAAACAACTTGGTCATCACTGGGTGGAACATGAGCCACTCATGACCGGGGAGCATCTCTCGTACGCTTTGGAGGTAGCAAAGCCGTACCCTGTCCATCATGCGGAGCACTCCAGGGAAGTTGTTGACCTGTAAATACCTTGCGGCCCCCACTACGCTAATGAGCGGTTCTGCTCCTGTTTGTAGCCCAAGGTTGCATTTCTGTTCCGCGTAGTAAAGCGCGTCTACTTTGAGCAATGTAAAGTCGGCAGCCAGGTTGGTCTGGGGAGGGAAGCCGGGTAGCAGAGCGTCTAGGCGTTGCATTGTATAGTGCAAAGGGCGGATTCGAGGCCACTGTTGGAAATATGCGCCGGCCCTGTAGTTGAGTGGCATCTGGTTGAGCATGCTGATCAGCACCAATACTTCCTTGTAGTCGAATAGAAGCTGCGGGCCCCCGGCTTGGGTTAGCGTTTCTCTCAGTCGTTCACCGTGGGCTCTTAGCGCCGCATCGTAATCTTCTTGACTGAGTACCTTGGGGTGGATGAGATTAGGGAACTTCGTTGACATGATTTCTCCCTTGAAGGTGCGCAGGTTAAAGGTAACAGAAAATAGCCAATTGGTCAAGAATTAGAAAACCGCCCGTGGCCGAAGCTACGGGCGGAGTGCGTTACGAACTTGACATTCAGGCGGCAGGAGGACGGGGGACACCGGAGGGCGTCACCAGGGGCCACTTAGTACGCAGACCTCGAGCTAGGGTGAATATCCCATTGATCACAGGCCTTCGATTGTGTGGCACCCGCTTGTCCTTCTTCTGACGCGGCCAGCCCCAGCTATCGACTGGAACTGGGAACCTCAGCGGTTCGCGGGTTGATGCCAAGCCCCCTGTTGGGTCAGGGCAGCCTCTCGGCTGATGATCCAACGGGGACAGTCCGCCAACTCCAAAGTAGAGTTGCATGTGTCCTCCTGCCTGTGAGTGGCGCCTTCGCGCCGAGTGGAAGACTACAAGGAGGAAACATGAGTCTGATCACACTGACCGTACAGGCTTACTAGAGAACACCCCCACTTAACGCACTTATATTTTAGCACAGGCGGGCTTGAAATCCAATTGGTTTAGTGCTATGGTGAAAGTGCCATAGGGCTAGGGTACATCCCCGAACAAGTCCCGAAGCTTATCTGTTTTCCTCAAATCACTTCAAATCTTCTCGATGATACCCGTATCACCTCAAAGATTGTTCAGAGATTTGAATAAAACATCTGTAGCTTCGGTGCAAAGCATCTCTCGGAACTGAAATAGCGAAATACAAGGCATGGAATGTTTTCAAGGAAGTGTAGCCGTAGCTACATTGACGCAGAAAACAAGGTTCCATAACGAAGTAGTTCGTTATTTCAGACCGAGAGAGACTGTTCGGGGGTGTGCCCTAACCCTAGGTCTGTCGGACAAAGCAAGGACTTTCCAAGCTAAAAGACGGGCCGTGACAGGAGATGTCATGACGCGAATTCGTGTCAGTGGTGCGCAGCTAAAAGAGCTGCACAATCGGGTCGGCGAGCTTATTCGCCGCGTGGTAGAAGGACCCCTCACCTTCAAGGCCACCATGGCCGCCCTGCAGAGGGTGATCAATGGTGAGTTTGAACCGAAGCCGAAGTCGGTGGAGGTCGAGACGCAGTTGTGCCAGGATCACGGTAATCGTTGTTCCATCTGTAACTACATGTTCCCGGACGGTGACGACGTCTGTCAGAACGGCCACATGATCGGGCAGTACTACTAGCTCGACCACTCGGGCGCTGGGAAACCGGCGCCTTTTTTCATTCTAACATTCGTGCGAATGTGCGAATGAGAAAACATGAGCCCGTGAAGACTTGTCAAAATCAACTTTATTATATAAGGTTTAAAAAACGTTCTTTCAAGGAGTGAAAAATGGCCAAGGGAATGGAAGGGGAAAGTAGCGTGCGCGGATGCGTGGGAAGTATCGTTGGAGCGATGATTCTTGTTGGCACAGCCCTTTACATCATCACTTTTGCGGAATGTATTCATGATCCGCATAGTCGATTTTACAACCATTACCCACAGTGCGTGCGGGATGGTGAGATCGTAGTAGTTACCATAGATGACGTCTTTCAAGACGCTGGTGATACTCCGTACACGTCCCGAGTGAAGATCGAAGAGTATAGCGACCTGTTTGGCTACAAGGTGACAAAGCTTGAGCCGATTGAGGATGGTCTCTACAACGTTACCCTGTGGGTCGACCCATATGATGAAGGGCACAAAGAAAGAAACTTTAACGTGTCTGCTTGCGTGGATTAGACTCCCGCGCCACACTCCACCCGGGGTGTTTTAAATTTGATCTTCCCGCAGGGATGGGGAGAGCTGGGGTCAATTAAATCATGCAATTTAACCAATCATCGATTTGACAAAAAGTATTAATTCTGATATAATTACCTTGTAATCATTAACAACTGCGTAGCATTGCTTGAGGCATCAAATCAAGCCATGCGCATCTCTTCTTAAAACGAAGTAGGAACCTGGGGAAGGCTGCTGGGAACCACATGTTGCGCAATGACTAACCAAAAATGGTTGGAAGACTTCACCGTTCGGGGGTATAAACCCGAAAACGCTGGATTCTTCTAACTATTTTTTGTTGGGTAGGTCCTGCGACCGCGCCAAAGGTCGACATCGGGTGCAATTTTACTCACTAACAATATTTATATGAACAACACAAACGAAAACACCTACATAATTTACATCGACGACGTATTCCATATGTTTGAACCAGAAGAATACAGAAGGGAATTTGGTAAAACATTTGATTCATACGAAGAAGCGGTGGTTGTGTGCAAAAAACTTATGGATGCATTTATTGAAGATTATGGTTCTGATTTAAGTACTCTCGGTTCCGCTTATCGTCATTATGGAATAGATCCATGGATTTTTCCAGATAGTAAAATAAACCACTTTTCTTCACGCGATTATTATAATAGTCAAGTTAACGAATTATATAAACCATTAGCTACGGAATTAGTAAAAGAACGGATTATTGGAACGCGCAAAGGTTCTAGCGACCTTGCGTACAACCATTCCATACGGGTTGCGGAAATTCTTCAATCTTTCAATTTTAAACCAGAGGTTTGCTTGGCAGGGCTATTGCACGACATTGTAGAAGATGGCAATACAACTCTAGAAGAACTTAAGAAGATTGGCTTTTCAACGAGAGTTGTAGAACTAGTTGATTTATGTTCGCACGATTCAACTATTGAACATGGCGATTCTCGATGGGTAAAAATGATGGCCCGTCTTACCGAAACTGCCGATGCTGATACCTTTGCTATTAAACTAGCCGATGTTCTCGACAACATTCGCGGTTGCCATACCATGAAACCAGAACGCGCCTCTTTCATTTATTCCGTAAAAGCGCCATTACTACTTTCTCTTGCTAAACCTTTGCTCGGCAACACACCACTTTGGGAGCAGTTAAAGGAAGAAATAATATCGAAGATAGTAAATTCAAAAAAAGAATTTGGGATGCAAATAAATTAGCGGCCGAATTTGTCGCTAACCTAAATCGAAAAGTAATGAATTCGAAGCAAGACGATAAAGATTAATTTGGGAGTTACAATAAATTGTGCTACAATAAACCTACAATTGAATATATCAAGAGTGTGGTGAGGGATTCGGCCCTATGATCCACCAGCAACCCACGACCAGCAAGGCCTGCCCTGAGCGAGCCACGCGAGTCGAAGGGTGCTAATTCCGACCCATCCCCCTTCGCCAAGGCTTCGGGGGACTAGTGGGGAAAGATAATCATTAAGATTCCACTCTTTTCCCCGGAGTGGTTTTTATGTTTTATGACTAAGAAGCTTTTAGGACTTTACGATGTTAAGAATTGTTCTGTCGAAGAGATTTGGCAAGATTTGCAGCAAAAGATCGGGCAATACTACACGGCCGAGTCTGTAACCATTGGACATCCCGATCGCATGTGCGATCAGTTTTCTGACGCGATTCTTAATGCTTATGTGGCGCAGGATCCGCACGCGCGCGTGGCGGTTGAGTGTATGGGAGGGCATGGCAAGCTTTGGGTTTGCGGCGAGGTTACTTCGAGCGCAGCCGTGGACATCCCGAGCGTGATCAATCGCACGTATCGCGAAATCGGCTACAGCGACGACCTGGAAGTCCACGTTCACCTTGCTGAACAGTCACCAGACATTGCCCGCGGGGTTGATCCTGGCGGGGCCGGGGACCAAGGAATAGTTGTCGGCTATGCCTGCAACGAAACACCCGAGTTCCTCCCGCTCGAAGCAGCGCTGGCTCATCGACTTACCGACGCTCTCACTGAAGCTCGACGATCGGGTCGCTTGCCCTACTTAAAGCCTGACGGCAAATCTCAGGTTACGGTAAATCCAAAAACAGGCCACATTAAGGCCGTAGTACTTTCGGCTCAGCACAGTGCCGATGTTCCGCTCGAGCAAGTGCGCTCCGACCTTCGCGATCTCTGCGACCGCGTCCTCCTTCGTGTCCCACTTTTTAAGGGGGACGACAGGGGGTTAGCGTTTTCCGATGATACTACGTTCTACTTCAACTCAGCAGGACCATTCAACCAAGGCGGATTCCAAGCCGACACCGGCCTAACCGGCCGAAAGCTAGTAGTAGACTTCTACGGCCCCCGAGTCCCAATCGGAGGCGGCTGCACGCACGGAAAAGACCTTACTAAAGTTGACCACTCCGGCGCCCTCGCCGCGCGCAA
>JBDRFP010000028.1:0-20474 GCA_043818555.1 bacterium
GCTGGTACGTTGGGATAATTATTGAGACTAATTGCCGGGTCATAATAGGTCGTATTGGTCTGATAGGGCCTATACGATTAGCTCTTTTAGTTTACCAAATTGCTTGTCCCTGGTAAATCCAGCTAGTACAAATTCGCGGCCAGCTTGGCCCATGCGTTGCCGCAGTACCTTATTTTCAGCAAGTTTCTCAATCGCTTTCTCGATCGCCTGGATTTCGTCTTTCACCAATAACCCAGTCACCTTGTCGATTACCGCCTCATCGATTCCAGGATGCCTAGTTGCGATTATCGGCAAACCAAACAGCTGAGCTTCAAGGTATACAATTCCAAACCCTTCGCGATCATTTTGCGACTTTGTAGTTGGCATAATGAACACATTATGTGTTCGATAAATTTCTGCCAATTCTTCATCGGTAACATTCGCACGAATGTTACAACGTTCTGAAAGACCAAGCTCGACGATCTTATTTTCGATCTCGGATCGCTCCGGCCCGTCGCCCACTATTGTATACTCAATATTAGGCAGGTCTTTGATTGCCTTAAGGACTTTAAGATGGCCTTTTCGACGAACTAAGCGGCCGACTGTCAATAATTTTACTCCATAGTCATCGTCATTGTCATAGTCATGGTTACAACTATTAGAAACCAAATCGTCATCCACACAAGGACTGACAACAATCGGTTCGTCGATTCCTGCAAACTTAGCAACTTCACGAGCTAATGCTTTTGAATTTGTAACCACCGATCGTGCGTCATTAAGTATATTCCGACTCAGCCACCGCTTCCACATATTGCGCCCTGCTAAATCAAAATCCATTCCGTGTAAAATTATCACATACGGTTTACGGTGCAGCCGTCGCGTCAGCCAAATCATTGTGCCAACAGGTAAGATATGGCTTGTCCAAATCTGATCACAACCCTCTGCACCAGACACAATCGATTTCGCCATATCGATTCTTGACAGCTCCTTATCCCAAAACACAACGCTCACCTCCTGTGGGAACGTCTCTTTAATTGCCGCCAGATAGCGCGCTACTCCCCCTCTACGCGGCGCAAAATCAAGCGTTGGGAGGAATATTTGCTGCATACGGCTTTCGACTAAATAACTTAATCAATGAGCGAACTTGCTGCATTGTGACTGCCCGAAATGCAAATGCAAGGCCCAAGAACACCACTGCGCCAATCGGCACAGCGAGCACAAAATGCATGTACGGCTTAATCACAACCACCAGTGCTGACATGATGATCGCTGCTACATAAAGCCCGCCAGTTCTCTTAAATACATCTGTGAAAGTAATATCCACTACCCTGCAAGCGAAATGCCACCCAGCCAAAAACAGGAAGCAAAAGCTGATTACCCCCGCAATGCATGCGCCCACGACCCCATAAGCCGGAATCAACAGTAAGTTTGCCACAACATTTATGACCATAGTAACGCCCATA
This sequence comes from bacterium, assembly GCA_043818555.1. Taxonomy (GTDB): domain Bacteria; phylum Patescibacteriota; class Patescibacteriia; order UBA9934; family UBA9934; genus JAUYIW01. The sequence continues at coordinate 1,443 of JBDRFP010000028.1, forward strand.
ATTGCCGTTTTTATTTTTTGGCGATCTGTGGCATTAAGTAAGGAGCCGACCGGATAATCAAGAAAAATGGGGATTAAAACAAATATTAAAATCTGAAGCGCCAGCACAGAGTCGGCAAACTCAGATCCGTAGAAGGCAACCACTATTTCCGGAGCAATCGCCCAGATGCCAAAAACGATCGGCGCTGCAATAAGCGACATGTACCACAAAGAGTTTAAGAGAGTCTGCCTTAGCTCTGCCGTATTGCTGGCTTGCGCGCTCATGGTCGGGTATAGCGCCGCAACAAAAGCAAGCGGCAGGAATTGGAAGGCGTAGGTAAATTTGTATGCGACCGCATATGCCCCTACCGCGTCCTTGCCTATTTCGAGAGAAAGGATAATGCTGTCAACATAGGAATAAACTTTTACAAATATGCCGGCAAGAAAAAACGCGAACGCAATTTTGAGAGGCTTCCAGCCTAGCGACCAGGTTGGTTTGAGTGCGCCAATGCCCAATTTTCGGACAATCTGCGAAGCGCTGAAAATCATATTCCAACTGCTTCCGACGATAAGCGCAATGATTAAGAGCGGTAACGTTGCTATGCCAGTTGCCATGAAGGTAATGCCCAGAATCGCTGTGAGCGCTTGTCCTATAAAAATCCCGAGCGACTCGTAACGCAAGTTCTGAAGCCCGCGCAAAACTCCGTAAAAACTTAGTGAAAGTGTATCGGCAAGCATTACTGCAACAGCGATCCTTACCAGAAGAGTCACTTCAGCGTCATAGCCAAGCGCCACGGGCACAAAATATGCAATAAGCACCGTAAGCGGCATTGTTACCATTTTGATGCCAACCACGGTACGGCACCAAATTTTCGCATCATCTGTTTTTCTGGCAATCTCGCGGATAATAACTGGCGTAATGCCCATGTCGTCCAAGACACCAATCATCATTATAACCGCAAGAGACAAAAAATATGCGCCCGTGTCTTCAACGCCAACATAGCGCGCGATGATGGTAAAATAAACAAAAGCAATAATCTTTTGCCCTACTGACGCGAGCGTCAGGTAGAGTGTGTTCTTGGCAAGCCTCGGGGATGTCATGGGAGTATAGTACTTGATTTGTGGCTATTGTTCAAGGTCGGATTGACTTTATGCTTTGTCGATGATAAGCTTTTCTTTGCGTACTTTCGGAGGTGGAAATGATTCAAATTTCTTGTTTTCTGTTTTGCCTTGGCGTAATATACGCCGGCATCTGGTGCACACCGTGGATTCGTGGGCTTGGACCCGGAACTTGGCTAAAGGGCCTCGTTGGCCCCACGCTCTTTACTGCCGGATCGTTGGTAGTGGCGGTCAAAAAAGACGACCTTGTGCTTGCAATTGGGCTAGTAATAACAGGGCTCGTAGTGAGCTACGTGGCCGGCTCAATCTTCGCCCTGTTTCTCTCGTTCGTTTCTGCCAGCCAACGATGAACTGGTCTGCCCCGACACTGCGTCGGGGTTTTTTATCTGTACCAGCTACTTTCACAAAGAAAAAAACAGGACCACTTGAGCCCTGTGAGCCTCCTAGATGTCGACCTTCTTCTGGATGACCAGACGAGCGTTCTTCTGCGCTGCCGAACCTTGCGGCGCGACCGTGAATACATACATTAGCCGATCGAGCGACTTTGCGAGCTTCATCATGCGATTCACTACTGCCAAATAGACAGCGTGGTCGCGCGAAAAGCGCCTGCGAAGGGCCTCCAAATCATCCCATTGCTTTATGGCGCTGACCAGCCCTATTAGCCTGCTCTCGATCCTCTTCTTTTCCTCATCGGACACACCGTCCATGAGTAGTACTTCAATGAACTGCTCAAGCGTTTCTGCACGGCTTGCCATTGCCTCTGCGGCGCGTTTCTTGAGCTCATCGCTTGCGTGATGATGCACCTTGATCGCCCGCCATTCATCGTAACTTATGGCCTTTAAAAAATCGTCTCCCAGCCTCTCCTCGCAGATCACCACAGCCGCAGCAAACCCGACTCCGGGCATGCCTGCGAGCTCCTGGAAAGTCATCTCAGGCTCTGCCGACTTCTTGGCTGCTTTCTTCTTCGCCATTTTCCCTCCTAGCCTTTACGGCGACCTGTTGACTGATCGATTGGAAATAGAGCAATTCGTCTTTACCACGCGCCAGTTCCTGCATCCTTCCAAAAAACCACATCCTCGGCATGGTTCCCGGTTCGCTCACGTGATAACCGTATTTGGCATGCGTGAATGTGGTGCACGCCAACATAAGACGGCCGTAAACTTCCGCGCTCTGCCTGTGGTTACGCCCATAGGCCCTCACAACGCACAGCCGATCATCGAAGCTTTGCGCAGACTCGAACATTCGCTCGCGCGCCATCCACCACTGGTAGCTCCCTTTCGTTGCGCTAAGAAACAGCAAATACGCAATGAATAACGGAAACTTGTAGTACGCCTCTTTAGGCAAACGCTTGCCCATCAGCATCACCGCCAGGTCGAACCCTACCTTTTCGCGCAACCGCGTGAATTCCTTCTCGTATTCCGCCATGTCATCCCTCCTCGTGAAAGATCCGGACAAAACCGTAACATAAACTAAAATTTTAGTCAAAAAGAACGCCTTTTGGCGTTCTTTTTATCTGTGATTATCTGTAAATCATCCGTGACTATCCGTGGCTTATCGTTTTCTCCACTGCGTTGCCCTGCGAGCTCCGCGGAGTCCGAATTTCTTTCGCTCCTTCCTGCGAGCATCGCGGGTCAAAAATCCCTGAGCCCTTACAGTTTTTCTCAAAGATTCGTCAATTTTTACAAGCGCGCGACCAATTCCCATTGTAATCGCCTCTGCCTGGCCGGTCATCCCTCCTCCCAAAACGCGCACAGTAACATCTGTGCTTTCCAACTTCCCCATCTCCTTGAGCGGGGCCACGGCGGTCTGACGCAATTCTTCGGTCGGTAAATAATCCTTAATATCCTTGTTGTTGATTGTTACTTTTCCGGATCCACCAGGAAACAAGCGAATCTGCGCGATCGCCCTCTTCCTCCGTCCAATAGTTTGATAATATTTTTCTGCCATATGTGATTTATCTGGGGCCTACTGATGTACCGATACTTACCGATATGCCCAGCTCGGCCGGGCGTACAGTTCAGGGCCTACAAATTAGGATATTTTGAGCCGCTTCATTCGCTCGACTCGATGTTTATTTTTAGGAAGCATGCGTGAAACCGCCTGTCTGAGAACTTCGCCTGGGTCTTTTGCAAAAACCTTTCCCATTGACCTTGTTTTCAATCCACCCGGAAAGCCTGAATGTTTGTAATACTCGCTCTGTTCAAGTTTTGCCCCTGTAATTTTCACCTTATCGGCGTTGATTACCTCAACAATATCGCCGTCGTCAATATGGCGCTCAAAACTTGGCTTATGTTTGCCTATTAAGTGGATTGCGATATCTGAAGCCATGCGTCCAAGCACTTGGCCGGCTGCATCAACTTTATAAACATCTCTTTTTGTCTCTGTCTTTGTCATATTATACAAGTTCAATCTGGGCTACTTCAGCTCCGTCGCCCTGACGATGACCAATCTTTGTAATACGGGTGTACCCGCCTTTTCTGTCTTTGTAGCGTGGCCCAATAACCTCCATCATCTTTTGAACTGGCTGCTCAGTTGTAAAAAATGCATACAGTCGTCGGCGCGCTGCCAGGTCGCCTTTCTTGGCGGTCGTGATCAAACGCTCAACAACCGGCCTTACAGCCTTTGCTTTTGCTTCCGTAGTATTCACCTTTTCATACACGATCACACTTGTTGCAAGATCCCTAAGCAAAGCCCTTCGCTGAGTTGGCTGTCTTCCAAGTGTTTTAATTTTGTTTCGGTTACGCATAATTGTGATCGCAAATGTTTATTTTGTGTGATGTAGTTTATTCTTCTTCCGTTTCAGCAATCTCAGCTTCAGCCTCCTCGGTTGCCCCGGCCAATTCCTCAACTTCTTCCAGCTCGGCAACTTCCTCAGGAGCCTCCTCGACTTCAACATCCGGTTCCAGTGAACCGTGTGTTAATTGACCATCAATCCAGTTAAAGTGGCTGATTATTAACTTTGTGGCCTGAGCTACTGCATCCTGCGGGGTAATTGTGCCGTCAGTCGTGATTGACATTACCAGCTTGTCGTAGTTTGTGATTTCGCCAACTCGGGTATTTTCCACTTTCAATCCTACATTCACAACAGGGCTGAACAGCGCATCTACTGCCATTACGCCAATATCACGCGTGCCGTCCATCTGTTCTTCAGTCGGTACAAATCCACGACCTCTTGAAACAGTAATTTCCATTTGGAGATTTGCGCTCTTGTCAGTAAGCGTTGCAATAACAAGGTCGCTATTTATGATTTCAACATCAGCATTTGGTGATATGTCGCTTGCTGTAACTTCTGTAGCGCTACCGCTCGATTCAAGTTTTAATATAACAGGCTCATCACTATGCACCTTCATTCGAAGCTGCTTTAAATTTAATGTAATGTCCAGCACGTCTTCTTTCACCCCCTCAATAGCTGAGAGCTCATGTTGGACGCCTTTGATCTTCACTGCCGTAACAGCAGCGCCCTCCAGAGATGAAAGCAAAACACGCCGCAAGGCATTTCCTACAGTGGTGCCGTACCCCATGTGAAGCGGCTCAATTGTGAGAATCGCTTCAAATTGCTTTTCACCTTCAGAAAAGCTCATCTTGGATGGCAGAAGGATGTTTTGCATATGTTTCTTAGTTAACCTGGTACCGAAGATGTACGGATCAGTACGGATATACGGATGTACCCAGCTCAGCTGGGCGTGCAGATAATTCGATTCGTAAATCTATATATCTGTAACAATCTGTACATCATCGGGTCCTGGTAATTTATTATCGAGAATAAAACTCGACGATTAGTTTTGGGTCGTAAACTTCTTTCAAATCTTCACCCTCTGGTAAACTCACAACCTTTCCAACTTTTGACTGAATGTCGAGATGGAGCCAGCCCGGCACATTATGCTGCGCTATTCGCTCATTCAGATCTATAAACACACTTTTTCCAATTTTATTATCCCTGATTTTAATTTCGTCATCAATTTTCACCTGGTACGACGGAATATTCAGCTTTTTACCATTTACTTCAAACATTGCGTGGCTAACCATCTGGCGAGCCTGCGGACGCGTTTTTGCAAAACCTAGACGGAAAACAGCATTGTCCAACCGCTGCTCTAAAAGGCGCGGAAGATTCTCTGTTGTGTCTCCGGGCGCACGCGACGCTTTCTCGAAGTAATTCCGGAACTGCTTTTCCATCAAGCCGTAAAGCCTCTTGGCCTTCTGTTTTTCGCGAAGCTGTTTTCCGAAAGTAGAAAGTCGCTGCGGTCGGCCGCCACTTGATACTCCATGCACTCCAGGGGCGTACGCTCGCTTCTGCATTAAACGCAACACGCTCTCGCTTGTTGACAGGGCCACGCCTTCGCGTCGGCTCATCTTTCCGATTTTATTTTGTGTCTTTGCCATAGTTACCTCTTTTACACTCTTCGAGCGCGTCGTGGACGACATCCTCCATGCGCAACAGGAGTTTCCTCTTTGATCGATAAAATATTCAGACCCTTTGAGTTAAGTGATCGTATTGCAGAATCTCGGCCGGTACCAATTCCTTTTACCACCACATGCAGATCCTTCATGCCGATTGGCTCAATCTTTTCCAAGATCTTATTAACAACCACGCCTGCGGCGTATGGGGTAGCTTTTTTTGGTCCTTTGAAACCGCAATTCCCTGCCGTAGCCCATACAAGCGTATTTCCGTTCATGTCGGTGATTGTAATCATTGTGTTGTTGAGCGAAGCGTTAATGTATGCCCGTCCGCGCGAAACCTGTTTTGATGTTCGCTTTTTGCCTTTTGCGGTACGAATATACTTAGCCTGCACTTTTTGCTTTGCGCTCTCGTCAGCTTTCTGTGCCGGCGCCGTAGGCTCTGCAGGCACTTCTGCCGTCGCCAACTCACCCGCATCTGTCGCGGCTTCATCCTTTATCTCTTCAGTTGTGTTTGCTTCGTCTGTCATAAATTTGATTCGTAGACTGTGAACAATCAACCCAGCTTTAAGTCTTAGTAAGCACTCGGCGTCCGCTGCCTGCGGTCTTTCTTACATTGCCACGTACTGTGCGCGAGTTAGTCTTTGTGCGCTGGCCCCTGGCCGGCAGCCTTTTGATGTGCCGCGTGCCGCGGTATGCGCCAACTTCTTTCATTCGCTTGATATTCCCTAGCACCTCTCTGCGCAATTCACCTTCTACTCGATATTGTTTTTCCACAATAGTGCGGATCGCATTCTCCTGATCTGGCGTAAGGTCCTTTACGCGGGTGTTCTCATCAACTTCAGCAGCTTTTAAAATCTTTCCAGCTCGTGTACTTCCAATACCATAAATATACGTGAGTCCGATCACGATTCGTTTATTTGATGGAAGTGTTACTCCGGCTATTCTTGCCATATCTTTAGAAATTCTAAATTCAAAATTATATCCAAACCTTATCCTTGTCGCTGCTTGTGCTTGGGATTTTTACAAACAACACGGACTCGTCCTTCTCGACGAATCACCTGGCAATCTCTGCAAATTTTCTTAACTGATGCTCGAACTTTCATAAGTTAGTCTAAAGTCTTAAAGTCTAAAGTCTTAAAGTCGCGAAGTCCTTGGACTTTTGACTAATGACTTTTTGACTTTCTACTCAATAAAGCGAATACCACCCCAAACAGGATGATATCATTTAAGAAAGAGATGCCGGATCAAAAGCGATACGTTATTCTTCCCTTTGTAAGATCATACGGGCTGATCTCAACTTTGACGTCATCTCCCGGCATTATTCGAATGCGAAATTTTCGCAACCGGCCTGAAAGATGAGCAATGATTTCCTGTTCGTTTTCGAGTTTTACTCTGAAGTGCCCGCCTGGCAAAGATTCCTCTACCGAACCGCGCATTTCAATGAATTGTTTTTCTGCCATATTTACGCGAGAACTATACCAGATTAGCGAAAATTTGGCAACAAGTAACTCAAACTTGATGGCAGAATCTTACAATATCTACAATATTTAGTCAACCCCATCTATGCCGCCCATCTCGAGCGATCGTAGGAAGTCGAAAGATCTATGATATATTAAGCTAAATATTGACAAAAACCAATGATTTTGATAAAAACAACAGCCAAATCGATCTTTCAATCAAAACCAAGGTGGCAAATTGAAAAAGCTTCGGAGCGACAGTAGATTCCCTGAGCGTGAACCCTTTGTGCGTGTCCTATTTGGCGAGTGCGGGCTGAGCTACAAACACACGGGCAAATTACTCAGCGTGACCGATACAACAATCCGCAAGGACGTTCGACGCATGGGTGGCAAGGAAGTCTTCGGCAGGCGTCCGGGAAACATTCCGCGACGCTACCAGGCGTGCTTTGCCAAGTGTGCCAAGCTTAGCGCAAAACGCGATCTCGACCCATTCACAGCCAAACTGCTCGGCATGCTCGGCGAGTACCTGAACATTCGCCGCCTGTCAGTACTGGTTCGAGAGCGAAAAGTCGAAATGGAAATTATCAACCGAGCATGGACAGGCTATTTCAACGACGTGGGAAGCGGGAAAATCATCGCCCCAAGGAATGTAGAACAAGCCAGCGAGGCCATATTGGCCCGAATCACACGGTATTAGCAGCATGATGTACAATCGTGCCCCTCAGAGCCGCGCTCCCCGCCGGCTCTTTTTTGTAGACAAAAATTCACCATTTCGAGCGAACGCGAGAGATCTTAATCGAAAAGATTCCTCACATTCGTTCGAAATGGTGAATTTTGAGCTTACTTTGACAATGTCGCCTTAATCCTGCGGACTCCAGCTGAAGATGCCTCTTCCTTCTTGATCGTAAACTTCCCCAGCTCGCCTGTGCGCTCAACATGAGGGCCGCCGCAGATCTCTTTCGATACATAACCGCGGTCGTCATCGCCAACAAAATAAACTTTAATCTTTCCGAGCTTGTCGTATTTTTCATCGAAAATCCCTACCGCACCCTTCTTCTTTGCTTCGTCAACTGTCAGAAGCTCGTAGCGAACCGGTAAATCAGCCTCAATCGCCTTGTTTACAATCTCCTCAACCTGGTCGAGTTCTTCGCGGGTCACCTTCTTGTCGTGCGAAAAATCAAACCGCAATCTGTCAGCAGTAATATTTGACCCTCGCTGTTCAACTTGGTCGCCTAAAACAGTACGCAAAGCCGCAAGCATTAAATGCGTTGCAGTATGCAAACAAGTCGTCTCGGTTGAATCATCAGCCAGTCCACCGGCAAACTTATCCCCTGCCCCGGCGCGCGAAAGTTCCTGATGCTTTTTAAACTCCTGCTGGAACGCATCACGATCAACTTTCTGACCATGCTCGCTAGCAATTTCCTCAGTCAACTCAATTGGAAATCCGTAACTCTGATACAAGTCGAACGCATCGTGTCCAGTAATCTCGCCGGTCTTTTCCCAGATTTTCTGAATCTGCTTCAAGCCCTTCTCCACTGTTTTATAAAATTTCCCTTCTTCTTTCTGAATTACATCTTGAATATAATCATGATGTTCAAGCAAATCAGGATAGGCATCACTAAGTGAGTCAATGCTAGCCTTGGTGACTGGTAACAGCGACTGTTGTGCCTCGGTGATCTTTAACATCTGCCTCACCGCTCTACGAATCAACCTACGCAAAATGTAACCCTGATCTTTATTGGAAGGCTCAATGCCGTCATTTATGATCATAACGGCCGAGCGGGCATGGTCTGCAATGATTCGCATAGATCTCGCGCATTCATCCCAACATTCTGGCTTTTCATCATAACCTAAATCACCTGATGTAAACCGATACTTCTTTTCTGTCACCTTTTCGATAGCGCCAAAAATTCCTGCAAATAAATCAGTGTCGAAAACGCTATTCTCTCCCTGCAAAGCAGCAACGGTTCTTTCAAGCCCCATGCCAGTATCGACATTCTTCTTATCGAGCGGCTCAAGCGTGCCATCTTCAAGCTTGTTAAACTGCATGAACACGTTATTCCAAATCTCCACCCACTCATCATTTTCCGGATCAAAAACCTCTGGAGCATCGCCTTCGCCTGTCCAATAAAACATCTCAGTATCCGGCCCCTGAGGTCCCGGATGCTTTCCGCCTGCCGGCCACCAGTTGTCAGCCTTGCCGAGTTTGGCGATTCTGGATTCGTCAATGCCAAGCGACTTCCACTTATCGAACGATTCCTGGTCGAACGGAGCGTCGTCGTCACCTGCAAACACACTGATCGCCAGTCTTTCGATCGGCAAACCAAGCCACTCCTTCGATGTCAAAAACTCAAAACTCATCTCAACCGCATCACCCTTAAAATAATCACCAAGCGACCAGTTTCCAAGCATTTCAAAAAACGTAAGGTGAGTATTGTCGCCCACTTCGTCAATATCGCCAGTTCTGACGCACTTCTGATAGTCAACGAGTCGACTCCCCGCCGGATGCTCTTCACCGAGCAAATATGGAACCAGCGGATGCATTCCGGCTGTAGTAAACAAAACAGAAGGGTCGTTTTCCGGAATCAAAGAGGCCGAGGGGATTTCGACATGATTTTTCGACACAAAAAAATCTATGTATTTTTTTCTAAGCTCGTTTGAGCGCATATGCTTAAATTACCAATTCACAAGTACCCAATGATCAATGAATACCCAATGCATAATGACCAATTGGGGATTGGTGATTGGGGGTTCATTGGGAATTGGTTTTTTGGTCATTGGTCATTAAGATGATATCTGAAACCGCAAGACTTGGCAATTTATGTCAACTGTGTTACTGTGTTTTCTCGATCTTTACCAAGGAGGACCGGATGGCGTCAATAAAAGACAGGAAAAACATGGGTAAGATTGCAAAGAAGGTCAACACGGTTGATGGCCGTGTTCTGAAGGCGCTTCAGGACATGGACAGAAACATGGCCTCTTTCCAAGAACTCAGAGACGGGTATGAGCACTGGCAATGGAACCTGTTCGCCAAGTGGCATCTGGATGGCGACTACGCCCTTGCGGGTCCAAGCTTGTTGCGCGGGCTCGACCTCTCCATGTCTGCGCTCGGCAGCGACAAGCACCAGCCCTTTGCGAACCGTGGAGGCGAATACACCTCCGACAACAAGCCGGAACGGATGTACATGTCGAAAGACATCGTGCGTATGATTGCCCATGGCGAGCGACGAGCGGCGACCAAGGCGGTCGAGCAGGAGTTGCTGCGCCGCCGGTGCGCCAAACAGCCTCAAGCTGGCCGCAGGAGATAAGGCCGAAAACAAGCCCCGCAACAATCGGAAGATTGAAGCGGGGTGTTTATTTTGAGAAATTTAGGTATTTTGGGAGAGGTTGAAGGATTTTGAGAAATATTAATGGGCATTAGAGCGCAACCACTGTCTCCTCAGGTTTTGCCTTTTTGAGCAAACGGCGCTTAAGCCCGCGACCGAATTCTGTCAATTCCTCACTCTTGAACAAGTACGCTGCTACGCCGTAAACAACCAGACCTACTCCGCCGGCGATTAAGCCCTGTAGAAGAACGCCGATGAATGTTTCGAGTGTAATCATCTGCACTACAACCGCCTTCATGCCCTGCGTGGCAAAACCTCCAATAATCGCCGACGCAGATAAAATTACTAACGAGCGCGCGATTCTAAGCTCATCGAGCGACCCGACGCGCGCGCGCAGCGGCGCCCAAAGCAAAATCAGCTGAACCACAACAGCAAGCGAATACGCCATGGCAAGGCCGGCAACTCCGTACTCTTTCGTTAGCATAAGCGCTGCCACAACATTGATTGTTGCCGCAACCAAACCTACTATGAACGGCGTCAAAGTGTCGTTATGCGCAAAATAGGCTCGTACCAGAATATATATTATCGCCTGCGCAAAAAAGCTGAACGCAAAAAAGCCAAGCGTGTCTGCGGTCGCGATAGTTGCATCCCAGTCGAAAGCGCCGGCACCGAGCACAACCCGGACAATCTGAGCACGCAAAAGTATGAACAGCGCGCTTGCGGGTATGATAAAAAATAAAACTTGCCTAATGGTTGACGAAAATGACTTTGTAAAAGCGTCGCGGTCATTCTTGTTTGCCAATTCGCAAAAAGTCGGAAACGCCGCAACCGCGTATGACACAGCAATAACGCCGACCGGGAAAAAGTTTAGGTTGTATGCGAATTGGATGATTGTGACCGATCCAATTGCGAGCGTTGACGCAATAATCGTCATTGCCAAAAAGTTCACCTGGTTGACTGCCAGGCCCATAACGCGCGGGATCATTTGAATGAGCGTATGTTTAACATCCTTGTCTTTAAGATCAAATACCATCTTGTATCGGTACCCAAGCGAACTTACGCCAATCCACTGCAGGGTCAGGTGTAACAGCGCGCCGAGCACAACCCCCCATGCAAGACCGATCGTTCCGAATTGAGGCGCAATGACTACTGCGCCCAAAATTATTCCAACATTGTAGAGAATCGGCGCCATGGAATAAAGCGCAAACCTTTTCGCGCCCTGCAAAACCGACCCGTAAACCATGGATATGGCAAGAAGGAATTCGGCAAGGAACATTACGCGCGCCATGTCAGCCACGGCGGCCTGCTTGACAGCGTCAAACCCCGGAGCAATCAGAGGCGCAAGTTGACCGGCAAAAACGGCTGCAACAATCAGGAATACGCCGAAGGCTACTGCCAGAATGTTCAAAATGTTGTTGGTCATCTGCCAGGCGCGCGCGCCATCCCCTTTTCCCACATAGCGGGTAAAAAGCGGAATAAAGCTTGCCGAGAGCGCGCCAACGATCATCAACTGAAAAAGCAAATCCGGCACCCGAAAAGCCGCAAAATAAATGTCGAGCGTGTCAGACGCGCCAAATTCGCCTGCCAAAATACGATCGCGGATAAAGCCTACAAATCGCGAAAGAATAGAAAACGAGGCGACAATGATTGCCGCGCTCGTTATTGTTCCTGATTTTCCGTTCAGTAATAGTTTAAGCATGTTACTTTCTGGCAATGATTTGCCGAGTCAAGGCCGCGTCAACTTGGCAGTGCCTGCATTGGCTGCCAAAGAATCTTTCCTTATTTTTTACTGCCGGTCTTCTTTATTTTCTTTTTTGCCGCTTTCTTCTTTGGCTTCTTCTCTGGTTCCTTCTTTGATTTTTCCTGCGCGGCGAAGATGCTGTCTTCAGGGATTTCATCATCTTCTGGCTCCTCAACTTCTTCCGACTTAGACGGCCCCACCGCCACGACTGCAGCCGACACCTTCTTTTCCGGCGCGCTTTTCTCAGAATCCCCAAGATCTCCCGAAGTTACATGCACTCGCGCTATGCTGGAAGAAGCAACCTGTTTTATCTTTTTCCTGCCTCGTCTAGTCAGCGCCAGTACAAGCGACACAATGAATAACAATATCAGCAACCCGACAATGATCTTAACAAACGGATTGGCAATGTCAAAAAATGAAACCTGTATTGCTTTATGCTCGGTCTGCGTGCTGCCATCCGCATTTGTTATGGTAAGAAGCACTTCATAATCTCCGGATTTCCTAAATGTATGCTCAACAATATTTTGAGCAGAAGTGACCCCGTCGCCAAAGTCCCACTTAAATTCAACTCCGGAACCATCTGGAACAAGAGAGTAAAACTCGTACGATTTCCACTCTTTGAAAATATATCCGAACAAAATGTCGCTTCCTCCTCCCACGCTAATAAGCTCCGGCACTGGCTCCGTCTCTTCACCTGACGCATCCTCAGCTTCCGAGCTCTCTTCGGTCGCTGGGCTGTTTGGATCAGAGCCATTCTGATCTTGGCTGCTATCGCCTGAAATACTTGATGGTTCAGTTGGTGTTGCGTCTTCAGCTGCCGCGCTATCTTCCTGCGCAATTATTACCGGCACTGGCGCTGTTTGCTCTGTTGGGTCGAGCGGCGCTGAATCGTCAGCGTCGTCCACGCCGTCATCATCCGAGTCAGGATCTTGCGTATCGGTTCCAAGCTCGTTTTCAACTTCGTCAGTCAGACCGTCATCATCGTCGTCATCGTCGCAGGCGTCTCCCATGCCGTCTCCATCGGTGTCGAGCTGGTTAGCGTTAGCGGTATATGGACAGTTGTCAGAATCGTTTTCAACACCGTCTCGGTCCTCGTCAACAATCGGGTAAAACAACGACGTAATTGCAAGGTCATTGTCAGGATTAACATCCTGCGGATCGGTTCCCTTAACTTGAGCGCGAATATTAAATGAGCCGTACGGAACCGTAAAATCAACCCACACTTCTTCGTTTTCACCGCCTGCCACCAAAGTAACAATCTGGCTCGCATCGATTGGGTTAGTTCCCTGATAAAAGAAAATATAGCCGGATATGTCAGTGTCGCCCATGTTCCGAAGCGTTGAGTACACCCGGATATGGTCTCCGGAAACTAGAATACTTTCGGAAAAACGAATGTCGGCAGCGCGAACGCCGATGTCCGGAGTTGCGGCATGCGCAAAAATCGGAATGAACAATAATATTATACTGGCGAGTATTAAGCGACGGGTCATACGTCGGAATTATATCAGAAATTAATCGCGAACGCGAGCATGCACAGGGCGCGTGATCCAAAAATCTCGCGCATAGTCCTGGTGCAGCTCTATTCGCAAACGAAATGTCGGGTGCACGCGAACAATTATATTTTCGATCATTTTTGGCTGATCGCTGATTAAATCAACCGATATTGTCTGACCGTTGGATATATGCATATCGGCAGCTTCCTCAGGTGAACACAGCAAGTGCGGGCGCGGGGCCGTTACCGCGGACGCAATCTTCACTTCGCCTTCCGGCCCCACAAGCCTGCACGGCTCGGCCCCGGACAAGTCGCCTGTTTTTGCCGCAATTGGAGTAAGCCCTAAAAACATTGCCTCGGTCGGAGTAATCTCCACAACGCTTCGCTCCCAATTCGGGCCTAAAACACGCAGCCTTAGTGAACGCTTTAGCTTCCCAAATACCTCCACGGTCTCTTCATAAACAAATTGCCCGGCCTGAGTACGCTCCTCAATGATTGTCATTGGGTGACCAATGCCAAAAAGCGCTGCCTGGTCTTCCTGCGACAGGTATATATGCGATGGGATAATATCAACTGGGATCGGGCGCATTTAACGGCGGTCAATTCGTTGGATAAATAACCAAAAACCAATCAGTGAAATCACAATAATCAATGTAACAATTGCTACATCTTCAGCAAATGGCAAACCCTCAACATTCATTCCGTAGTAACTGGCGATTAAAGTAGGAGGCATCAGAAGCACTGAGATGATTGTAAGCAGGCGGATTATGCTGTTTGTGCGGTGCGACAGGAAAGCCTCATTAACATCAAACAGGCCGTCGACAATATTTTTCAGATTATCCACAACAACGCTCACTCCTTCAAGCGTATCTTTGACATCGTCAAAATAAACATCCAGTTCAACTGGCATAAAAGGTTTTCGAACATTCACAAGGTGGTCTACTATAAGCTTCTGCGGATTGATAATATGGCACAGGAACAGGACATTGCGCCTTAGAACTCCCAACCGAGCAGTTGTGACTTTTGTGTGTTCGTCGTAAACAAGCTCTTCGACTTCCTGAGTTTCCCGCACAAGTTCGCGCAAAACCACTTTGGCATCACGGAATACATAATCGAGAAGCTTGTAGAGAAAAAATCCTGACGATTTGGAAAGCGCTTCGCGGCGCAAACCGTCACTGCGAGTTGCCCTTGCAAAAAATCGCTCAACCTGTTCAATAGGCTGTTTTGTAGCGGTCACTACATAATCTTTGCCAATAAAAATTGCAAGACTTGCCTTTCCTACACGCGCCTCCGGACCATCCAATGTTGGCACATTCAAAATCAGGAAAAAGTAATTTTTGTAAACATCAACCTTTGGAAGTTCAACTTCTTCCCGCAGGTCGTCAAAATCAAGAGGATGAAATTTAAACTTGTTTTCCAGAACCTCAAAATCAGCTTCTTCCAATTCTGAAAAATGCCACCAGGTAAAATTTTTTCCTTTTATTATTTTGTGCATATCGATATACCGGAAGTGGCTAAGTAGTTAAGTGGTTAGTGATTTAAAACACTCAATCACTATTACTGTCAGCCTTTTAAAACTTTTTCTTCTTTCTTAATCGCGACCCTCATCTCGCTGCTGAATTTTCTAAATCCAAGCAGTAAAAATATAATCAAAGCAGTCACCACTACGCCGGCAAGGTTGATTCCGAACAACTCGGTCGCGCGCTTCATGAGCGACCAGTCGCTTCCGCCAAGGCCAATTCCGATTGTTACAAGCGGAGGTAATAAAGCAACGGAAATCGCAACACCGGTAACCGCCTCCTTAATATTATCGTAAGTTAATGCAAATGCGGCAGCCGCTCCAGCTCCAATCGCCACCGGAATCATAAACCCAAAGTTTGTCTGACGGATAATCTCAGCCGATGCGCCGAGCGGTATGTAAAAAAATGTAATCGCGATCGCGGTAACAATTGCAACCAGAACTGAAAATACAATACTTAGGAGCGATAGTCTTATCATTTTAAAGTCGCCTACAACTACCCCCATGCTGACCCCCAAAACCGGCCACAGAAGCGGAGCAACAAGCATAGCGCCAATTACAACCGCTGAGCTGTCATTTAAAAGTCCAAGCGTTGCAATTACACTTGAAATCAAAATCATGGTTAGAAAAGTTCTGCGCGGCGAGCTTTCAACCACCAGCCTATCGATCACTGCTTTGTGGTCTATGCTCTGCGAATCAAACAATCGATTTTTTTCCTTTTTTACCATAGCCGAACGTGTAGTTGAATTTGTTATGGCGGATTGGACCAAGGGTGAGGATGTGGAGCTCGGCCAAAATGTATTTTATACCCATGTTGATCCTGCCGTCGCGATTTTGCCTGCGAACCGAAACTGGGATTGCAATTCCTGACAGAAAGCCGAATTTACCTTTTTTGCTCGCACGACCGGCGTATTCGTGGTCTTCTGCAAATATAACAGATTCATCAAAGCCACCAATTTGATTGTGAATATCTCGACGCACCAACATGCAAAACCCTGGCGCGTGCGGATGCTTAGCACCCCACAACCTTACATACCGATTGTAAAATTTATGCGACAAATTGTCGTAAGGAGTTCCGTCGATTGGAGCAACATCAACAGTTGCAATTGCGAGCTGGCGATCTTTAACCTGATCTATCGCCCGCTGCAAAAAATTCGGATCGTGAAGTTCAACATCGGCATCGAGAAACAAAATATACTTTCCGGTTGCGACTTCTGCTCCACGATTTCTTCCCGAACCCGGCAGACCACCATCAACAACTTGCGCGCCCATCGCTTGCGCCAGATAACGAGTCGAATCGGTCGAATTAGCATCGGCAACAATAACCTCCACGGGCTGCATTGATTGACGATGAATCGATCGTAACAGTCGTGGCAAAACTTTTTCTTCATTTTTTACTGGGATGACAATTGATACGGTCATACCTTGAGATTATTATACCACAAATTGCGGAGTAAGTAGGTAGTAGGAAGTAGATAGTAGGCGGGGCTCATAATTCACAGCTCGACCGCCAGTATCTTAAGCGCTAAAAAAAGAAAACACCCCATGCTCGACTTAAAAAGCATGGGGCGAGTTGCAGGCATGGAGTCACTCGGTCTTGACTCCTTGAAGGTTTCGCTCCATCCGAGTTGGAGCTATCCAGTAGGACGGCCTACGGTTTCGGATTCCTCTCGTCTGCCCTTTCCGTAATCTGCGTAAGAATTGTTCGGGCCCATCCCGAGCAAAAAGTGTACAAATCACTTTATAGGTTTCTTAGAGTTCACCTTTTCCGCAAGCCTCCAGGCCGGGTCGATGCCCTAGCGGGGCGTCGTCCAGGTGCTGGCGCCGGTGTCGACGTCGCTGGAGTAAATAAATGCCATCGCCGCCTGCGCGGGCTTGTTGGCGAAGCGGAGTTGCTTCATCATGGCCGAATAATAATAGCACAAAACCGGAATTTTGTCAAGTCCCGGTTCTGGAAGGCTAAAAGTAGATAGTAGATAGTAGATCGATAACCAACCCCTAGTCCCTAATCCCTGATCCCTAACGAATACATAGCAATTCCACTTGCAACTGAAACATTTAATGACCGCTTAGCTTGCATAGGGATTTCGACAAGGCCGTCGAGACGGTCGATCACTTCCTGTTCGATACCCTCAACTTCGTTGCCCAGTACCAAAGCGATTTTGCCGTTTTC
The DNA here is from genome assembly GCA_043818555.1 of bacterium. Taxonomy (GTDB): domain Bacteria; phylum Patescibacteriota; class Patescibacteriia; order UBA9934; family UBA9934; genus JAUYIW01. The sequence goes on from JBDRFP010000028.1 coordinate 18,646, forward strand.
GATCGTGTCGATGTCTACCGCATCCTTTCCGGTCTCGAGTCCTAGAACTCGATAGCCATCGGCCTTGAGTTGATCCATAACCTGTTCGATCGACCCTGACTCCCAGTCAACCAAGTCGACAGAACCAAGTGCAACCTTTTCAATCTCTTTACGAGGCGGAGTTGCAGTGTAGCCTGTCAAATATAACCTTTCCACCCCAAACGCAGCCGCATTCCTAAAAATCGACCCTACGTTGTGCAAACTTCGAATATTGTGAGCAATGATTATCATACGCACCCTTACACCTTTCCAAGATTCTCGAGAATGTTACCAAGCGACTCAGGCAGAATCATACTCGGAATATAGCTAAAATATTCCTAAATTTCAAGAACACACGCGCAATTGAGCCATAAATCCATCTCCATATGTTTTTCGCCATTATACTCCGATCGTTGTATAATGGTAAATTATTATTTCACAAACTTCGACGGCCTATTGTTACGTTTTGTTCTCTTTTTAAGCGTTGTCTTTCTTTCCCCAACATATATCTGAATCCAATCTTCGACTTTTAATTTTTTACAAAGCGCCAATATCTCGTCAACGATATCGTGATCACCCTCCCAGACACTTCTATGGATTTGACGAAAGCCTGCTGTAAAAAGCAGCTCTCGCAGCGCCCAACGAACATGAGCGACCTTTTGCGGGATGTCATAGGACACAACGCAGACCTGACCGTCAGGAAGGCTCCCCTCTTTGCTCGCAATCACATCTTTTAGCTTCTGCATCTTGCCTTTTTCAGTAAGCTGGATACAAATTTTGTCTCCCTTCTTTTTTAATTTGATATACTCTTTCTTCTCCAATCGTTTTAGTGCCCTTTTTCGAGCATACCTTTCTTCAGCAAGCTTAATTGCCATCAACTCTTCGTAGTCATAATCAGGCGCCCAATTTCTTCCCTGGAACGCCTTAAAATATTCCTCAACACCCTCAAGTAGCCTATCGGCAATGAGATCAAAAACTTCTCTGGTCTTCGTGCCCTTTCTTAAATGAGGTTCCCTGGTTTTTCGATGCGAATCTCGTCTTACCATATTTTCGCCATTATACTCCGATCGTTGTATAATGGCAAAAGATTTTCTTACAATTCTGTTAGCTGACAACGGTGACTATAAATTCATAATCATTGACTACATTGGCCGTATGCTGTATAACTAAGCATCGATCTTTCATACAAGGTGGAAAATGATGTACCCGACTGATCTTGCGCTGCAGCTGGCATATTTGAGCGTGATGCTCAACCGATACCATTGGGCGCAGATGTATTTTGCCAATTTTATGGTAGAGCTTAGCGAACGCAAACAAAGCGGTGCTAATCATCATGAAGGCGCCCCTGAATGCCAGGTGATAGCATTCCCCGGCCAGCCTGTTCGTGCCGACAAGGAAAATGACGCAAGGCTTGCGATCGACCTGGAGATCACGATTGGTATAGCGGCAATGGAAGAGGCATTTGAAACCTTTTACGATTCACCGGCAGCCAAGATGGCCAAGAGGACATTCAGAGAGCTGTTGGTCAAAGGGTTGCTGAATGAAGTCACGTTGCGAGACTTCCTCTCTCGCGATCATGAGTGCGAACCTTCATTCGATCACGGTATCGATTGGAGATATTGGCTCGACCAGGCGCAGGGGATTCTCGATAAAATGCCAGACTCGGACGAGCCTGTATAAGATGAGATACATCGGTAACACCCGGAGATTTGGGTTTAATGCCCTAAAATCTCTTGGTAACATGCCGAAGTATGAATAAAACTGCCGCTACAGGGATTCTCAATGTGGGCAATCCCTGTGTGAACTACTAT
>JBDRFP010000029.1:0-9612 GCA_043818555.1 bacterium
ACCTTCCGAGCACGCCTGGCTTTGGTCCGGCAGGAGTCAGGAAATAGCATTTTGAACACTTTCGTATCCTTTAAAGACGAAAGTAGTCCAAAATGCCCTGACATATGCTGGACCTAATGCCGGGCGAGCGCAGGCAGTCGGTAGCAATTTCTTTTCCCCATTTCTTTGTTGCTTCAAAGAAATGGGGGTGGGGGTCTGGGGTGGCACCCCACCCCAGGGGCATATCGCCTTGACAATCTCGCCCAATCTACGCTAATCTACCACCAGCCAAAAGGAGGAGATCATGGCAGAATTGAGAGAGCTACACGGCCTGAGCTTTTATGACGCGACCATAATCGAGCAACGGTCTGATAAAAATATAGGTGGTCGTATCGGCTCGCGAGACGAGTACAGAATTACATGGCGCCAATACGACGGTAAGCGCCGTACTACGAAATTCAATCCGGAGTGCTGGCGGTGCGACAGGATCAGAGGAGTTATCATTCTGAACAGGGTCAAGCCTGACCCAGAGAGTCCCAACCAGCCATGGCCCGATGCCAACCAGTACATCGTCATCATATAGTGACGCCCTACCGCGCGCTCACCCGAGCCGCGGTATTTATTTCGCCCACACTGTCATCCTGAGCGAGCCTGAAGCGAGTCGAAGGATCTTTCGCTATTCCGACCTTTAAGCTTGACAATCTCGCCCAATCTACGCTAATCTACCACCAGCCAAAAGGAGGAGATCATGGCAGGCCAAACCGGGTTTGAAGAGCTTCGTAATGTAAACCTAGAAGGCGCCACCATCACCGAGCACTTGACAGACAAGAACGCTGTAGGTCGGATCAACAGTTCTGAAGTCTGTAGCGATGGCTGCCTCCGCATTAACTGGAGGCTTCAAGACAATGGAGACCTCTCAATGACTTTGAGCGCGAAAAGCTGGCAGTGTGAAAGGACGGCGAACGCATTCCTTCTCACAAGAATCGCCTCTGATATTCACCCATCCGAAGCTGGATTCTTCTATGCGCTACGGTACACCATCGTCATGCCCTAAGGGCACTTGACCGCACTCGCCCGAGCATGCGTTTTTTTTCTTTTTGCAAGAGTAGTCAGTAGTCGGACAATAAACCTCGCCTCCTGACAATAAACCACGCTTGTCGCAAATAAACCTCGTCTCTCCGACAATAAACCCTCGCTTCTTGACACCCACCCCCAAATCTGATACTATCCCACCGGATCAATCAACGTTCTTTGGAGGAGTAAATGGCAAAACCTGGAAAAATGTACCGAGTCTGGCGCAACAGCATCCTCGCGGTCATCGGTCTCACAGGGCTGCTCTACTGTCTGAATACAATTTTCGGCCAATACATGCCCGACCACGCCGAGGTCGCAGCTGCGTACGCAGGTAAGCCTACGCAACCGGCGCATTCGGAAATTCCATCCGCGTGCATGAACCAGCGGATCGAGGTAGTTGACGCGACCGCCGACAAGGTCGTGCTCGAATGCCGAACCGATGAAACGATTGAGATCCTCGAGTACACTCGATCGATCGACGTCTGGACTCACCTCCACACTCTGCACCGCCCGTGAGACGATCATGACCGTAGACAAAATCTGCCTCGTGTTCGCGATTGGTCTCTCAGCCGCCTTCGTGCTCGGATTCGTGATTCCGTTCATGGTCCCAGAGACCATCAGGGCTGCCAAGTTTCCGCTCGGCGACGAAATCGACTTTCCCAATCCCCTTCCAGACGGGTGTACTGCTGAGACGATGACAACAATCGTCGTCGCCGGCGCCCACTACCTAGACTGCCGGGCAGACAAGTCGTCGTGGCTTGCACGAAGCCAAGTGTGGAAACGCTCCCGGAGCGATGAAGACTTCCGCTCATTAGGCGGCGCGTTCATCCGCTGACCATGAAGATCGAACTCGATCATAGTCACCCCGACCCTGATCACACCCCGTCCTCCCAATCCCGACCCCGCGTCGGGATTTTATTTTATCTTCAATTTCTTAATCAAAACACATCTCTCCTTATATAACCTTTCGTACGAAAGGTCCTAAGAGCAACCGCCCACAATTTCAATTTAGACTAACGGCAGAACCGCTGTACTGGCGGGAGGCTGTGCATCAATTAAGTGATAAATTGCCACAAAGCCCCGCTGTGTGCGCCCAACGATTCCAGCACTATGCAAAACGCGTAAATGCTTAGATGTAGATCGTAATGATAATTTTATCTGACTTGCGATCCCTGATACAGGAAGGCTCGCTCCCTGCTTTAAGATTCGTATTATCTCAAGTCGCCTGCTGTTAGCAAGAGCCTTAAGTGACTTTTCAAGTTCCCTCATATTGTCTTGGGACCTTTCGTACGAAAGGTCCTTAGGTGAATTAGGTAAAAACAAAACTCCCAAACAACACTACTTGAGGGGAGTTATTTTTTTAATCCATCAAATGTCCGATTTCTGATGAATGCCTTGTCCTACTTCCAAGTTAGCGCAATTTTGATTTTATGTCAATGGTCGATTGTGGACAACAAAAAAAGGACGCAGCTACCTGCGTCATTTTTTTCGAAAATTTTATTTCTTCTTCTCCACCTTAATATGAACCTCTTTCAAAACATCGGCCGGAAGCTCACTTGGCGCGTTCATCATCAAATCACGCGCGTTTCCGTCTTTAGGGAATGCGATCACCTCTCGAATATTCGGCTCACCCAAGAGTAACATTACAATCCTGTCTATCCCAGGAGCAAATCCACCATGCGGTGGCGCACCATACTCAAACGCCTCAAGCATATGTCCAAACTTACTCTGCTGCTCTTCCTCGCTAATCTCGAGTAGCTCAAACACGCGCTTTTGCAAATCTCGCTCATGAATCCTAATTGAACCTGAACTTAACTCAAACCCATTCAAAACCAAGTCATACGCATTCGCTCGAATCTTAAACAAGTCCTTCCCTTCCATCAACTTATCCTTGTCCTCCTCCTTCACAGAACAAAATGGATGATGCATAGCGTCAATTTTCCCTTCCTCATTCTTTTCAAACATCGGGAAATCTACAATCCAACAAAACGCCAACTCGTCTCGGTCATTCTTATCTTTTCGAAGGTCGGGCTTGTCCGTACCATATTTCTCCATTGCCTCAGCGTACGTGAGCCTGGTAAACGGTTTCGATGTTAGCTTCTTCTCTGGGAACAGCTTTATGATAAGTTCTAGGAACATTTCTTCTGTGTACTCTAGAATTTCTTCCTGATCCACAAACGACATTTCATAGTCGAGCTGGGCGAATTCTGGCTGTCTGTCACCGCGCTGGTCTTCGTCGCGGAAGCATCTAGCAATCTGGAAGTAACGCTCAAACCCACCAATCATTGCCAACTGTTTAAACTGCTGTGGCGACTGTGGAAGCACATAAAACTTACCTGCGTGCAAACGCGACGGCACAATGTACTCGCGCGAACCCTCAGGTGTGCCCTTCATTAAAATTGGAGTTTCAATTTCTACAAAACCATTCTTGTGCATGTAGTCACGGAAGAAAGTAATAACCTCATCGCGAGTTCGAATGTTTCGCTGCAAGCGCTCGGTTCTAAGGTCGAGATACCTGTATTTGAGTCGGAGATCTTCACCGATTTGCATTGTATCCTTGTCGATTTCAAATGGCGGCGTTTTGGCCTCGTTCAACACTACGATCTTCTTGGCCAGCACCTCAACAGTTCCGGTCGCAAGATTCTCGTTGATCTGCTTTTTGCCACGCTCCTGAACAATGCCCTCAATCTCCACCACCCACTCAGGCCTGAGCGTTTCTGCGATTTTAGTCCCGTCATCTCCGAGGTCAGCCGGTACGCCTACAATCTGCAACAACCCATCCCGATCGCGCAAATCAAAAAACATAATCTTTCCCATGTCGCGCCTGGCATGAATCCACCCGGCAACCGTAACCGTTTCGCCGACTTTGTTTACTGTTTCGGAAGTTAGAATTCGGGGCATATCGTTTTACGAAGTAAGTAGTAAGTAGATAGTAGTAAGTAGTCGAGCTACGAGTTAAGTTTACACTTGTTGGCCGGCTAGATCAAGCTCGGCTCGATTAAACCTTCAGGGTTGTTGCAACCCTGAAGGTTCTAATATTCCTACCCAAAACGGCAGTTCTGAATCTACCGGTAAATGGAAGACCATTAAATCGTGCACAATCTCGGCGAAGCCTTGAAGGTCTTCGGCATTGAGCGAAGGTCGGAGCAGGTCGATGAACCCTGCACCGCGAGCGAATCGGAGTAACTTTACAACCTCCTCCCGAATCGAGCGCGCTGAAAACCACTCCTCAGGCTTATCGTTAAGACAATCGCCACAAACCAATCCGCCTTTGTCTGTGTGCCACCTAAATGAAAGCGGCACCACTTCATTTTTACAATCCAGACATCGATTAAGCTCAACGTCGTAGCCAAGGTGATGAAGGAGATGCAAAAGATAGGAGCCCAGTACAAAAGTCGATCGGGCAGGCTTAAGGTCAAAAGTGGAATCTAAAAACGTCAACAGCTCCACCAGCTCAACATAAAGAATTGGATCGCGGTCATTCTCGCGCGTGTGGCGGCTAAGTAGCGAACAGGCGGTTTGGGCAAGTAGGCGCCTGTTGAGCGACTTGGTAATACTGGAGAATCGTTCAATCTGCTCTACCGAAATTACAGTAGTTGACCGTCGGCCACGGACAATTTCAATGTCTACGATCGCGAAGGGTTCAAGGTGAGCCGCCAACTTTGCCTTGCCTTTGCGCGCCCCACGACCAACAAAACTCACCTTGCCGAATTCGGGGGTGAGCGCGGTGTAGCGTCTGTCCGCCTCGCGGAATGGTTCAGAGGTAAGGATAATCGCTTCAGTCTTGAGGGTTGTCCATGCCATTGTTGTTTGAGAGCTTATTATCGGAAAACGATGGAGCTTAGAACGGTGAACGAGTGAGCTTAAGGGAGCTTATTGCCGAGGAACAATGGAGCTTATAGCGGTGTGCGCGGAGCTTAAAGTGAGCTTAGTTGACAAACAGGAGAGCTTAAAAGGGCTTAAGTGGAGCTTATTTTATTGCCCAGACCCTTAATCATCTGTTGAAGCAGATAATTGGCCCGCCTACGCTTTAACTCGAGCTCTCGATATTTCTCGACGCTCAAATATTCTAAACCTCGTGATAGCTCCAATAGGTATGCGCACTCAGAGCTTGAGCCTCGCGCCATGTGTAAAAACCTAATGAAGTCTTTCGTTGAACTACGAGCTTGTCCTTCTACAATGTTCAAAACAATAGAAACCGACGCACGCCGAAGTTGGAATATTAGCCCATACTTTTCCTCTGTAGGGAATGATTTAGTCACTACATAAACCAACTTAATAAACTCATTAGAGGCCTTCCATACCTCAAGCTTATGATAAGGCTGTACAAAATCCATACTAAGCTCTACGCCTCCTGAAGTAAGCTCACTTTAAGCTCCTACTAAGCTCATTTAAGCTCTTCTGTTCTCTACTTTAAGCTCCTTAGTTCTCCGTATTAAGCTCCTTCCGCTCATCGAGAAAGGCTTGCATAATAAGCATTGCCGCAAGCGCGTCCTCCTCAACTTCCACTCCCTCCTCTTCCTGCATACGCTGACTCTCGGACGATGTATAGCGCTCGTCAACTTCGTGTACGGTCATACCCTCAGCGCGCATAGCTTCAATAAACTCTTTGGTGATCATTAACTGCTCCCCACATTCCTCTTCATTGGTCGACAATGGCACGCCAACTACAAATTCTTCAACGCCTTCCATTTGGGCAAACTCTTGAATGTCGCTTACGGCCTCAGGTGTGTAGGCGATAACATCAACCGGAGATGCAATGCCGGTTTCACTGTCGCCTAGTGCAAGGCCAATATTTGAAAGGCCGTAGTCGATTGCTAGGTAGCGCATAATTAACGAGGAGGTTAAAAAGAGGTTAGAGAGAGGTTAACGGACGCTGGATGGGTCGGCCACGAAGTCGGGGCGGACGACTTCGCCATCGACCTCTACCGGAAGATCGTCATCGATTACAAAAATACCGTCGCCATCATCGGCATGAAGTAGAGTAATGTAGCTGTATCCTGGGAGCATTTCGTCGACGAGCATGATTGTCAAATCGTCGTAAGTTCCAATGTCGAGATACTGTGATGTCCCAATGATTGTCGCCGGCGCGCCACTCATTGATTCGTGGATTGTGATGAACCCGGGAGCTGCCAGAGTGGCATCGAGAACTACCCTGTCCATGTCGTACTGATCTTCAACTGTGATCGACCCGCCACCAACATCTACTGGCCTGTAGTCAAGTTCCGGTGCTTTTGGAGCAAACACAAAGTAAGCACCAAGGGCTAAAATTACGACTAAAATGCTAATAATTGTCAAAATGTCTTTTTTCATATTTCCGCTAATCTTAGGCCTGTATTCTACCTCACCTCCTGACAAAAAGTCAAATTTTTGCTATTGTATGTTTTGAAAATACCTTCCCCTCTAACTCTAAGGAGTGTCGGCAGGTGGAACGCGGGTCTTGCCAGCCTCGTGGAGACAGCGAAGAGTTTCTCTGTACGCCGCGAGTCCTACAAGTTCAACCAAAAATTGCAAGCGCCCGTAAAACGGCGCTTTTTTCTTAGCAGAAAAAAAACGGATCGGGACGGATCCATAAATCGCATAGGGCCTATCCGATTACTAATCCAACAACCGCACCTTCGGCTGCGGGGTCAAAATCTCAGGACCATCCTCACCAACAACAACTGTAACCTCAAAATGAGCAGCGTCCGACCCGTCGGCTGTGATTATTGTCCAGCCGTCTTCTGATGTTTCAACTTCGTCAGAACCGGTTGTAATCATTGGCTCAAGCGCCAAACACATACCGGCTTGAATTTTCTGCTCGCCAAACTTTAATGTTTTATAATTTGGAATATGTGGCTTTTCGTGAACTGCATGCCCAACACCGTGCCCTACTAACGATCGGACAATCCCGTACTTCTTTGTATCGACCGAGTCCTCAATCGTCGCTCCAATGTCGGAAATCATATTTCCAGCAAGCGCTGCATCAACTCCAACATACAACGCATCGCGGGTCAATCGAAGTAGGTCGAGCTTCTCTTTTGTGATGTTCCCGATCGGCACAGTCGCGGCCATGTCAACGCACAAGCCATCAAACCACAAGCCAACGTCCAGCCCAACAACATCGCCGTCCTGCAAAGTTTCCTCGCGCTCGCCCACGCCATGAACAACCTCGTCGTTACGCGAAACGCAAAGCGTGGATGGAAATGGTTTTGGTCCGCCGCCCTTATAGCCTTTGAAAGAAGGCCTGCCGCCCCCATCAATAATCACCTTTTCTGCAATCGCATCAAGCTCGCGCATAGTCACGCCTGGGCGTGCCGCGTCCACCGCAGCCTGAAGAGCCTTGGCGAGCAATTTGCCGCCACGGCGCATTATCTCGATTTCATCTTTTGTCTTTACTAACGGCATAGTGTGTGGCACAAGAGCTTAAAGTGAGCTTAAAACAGTAGACGCAGAGCTTAAGAGAGCTTATTTAGGTAGATCGAGGGCTTTCTTAACGCGCTCGGCTACTTCTTCAATGCTACCCATACCATCAACATATTTTACAATGCCCTGCTCTTCGTATTCGGCAATTACAGGTTTAGTCTCTTCCTCGTACAGCTCAAGTCTTCGAGCGATTAATTCAGGAGTGTCATCTTTTCGCCCTTCGGTCTCGGCACGCTTACGCAAGCGTTCGATTGACTCATCGTGCGGAATATTGATCACCAAAAGCACAGTAGGCGTATCGTAGCTCTTAAACGCTTTAAGCTGTTCAACAGTCCTCGGATAACCATCGAGAATATAACCACCTTTGGCGTCATCCTTCTCCATTCGCTTTTTAAGTACATCGAGCGCCATGTAGTCTGGCACAAGCGGCCTTTCGCCATGGATAATTGTATCGATCTGTTTACCAAGGTCGCTCCCAGTAGCTATCTCGTTGCGTAAAAGATGCCCCATGGACAATGCTGGGATACCGAGCTTTTTCGCCAGTATATTCGCCTGCGTGCCCTTTCCTCCTCCCTGAGGACCGAGTATTAGGATCTTGTTCATATTGTCGAGAGTGAATAAATGGTAGAAAGTAGATAAAACCGCGCCTGCATTTTACCACTACTTACTACTTCCTACTAACTACTTACTGAGCATTTGTAGATATTGAGTATAACCGAACCAGAATATTTTTCAAGAGATAGAAAAACGCCCCATCTTTTTACAGACAGGGCGAGGGGGCTGACTGGGGTCAGCGCTTCTGGAGAGCGCCGGAGTCGAGCGTACCGCGCAGGTAGTTGAACAGGGTTCCGGCTTCGAAGTGCCGGATCATTTCCCTAGCACGCCCCTGCAGGACATCGCCCGCATGAAGCAGGCTACCGTTGGCACTGCCGTCAGGAGTGTGCCAATACGGGCTCTGTCCAAAGCCTTCAAGCCTTTCCTTGTTTGTCCGCAGGAAGCTGATGGTGTCGGCCACCATCTCTCCGATGAGCGGGAACAGACCGGAATCGCTCCAACGGCCTAGGAAGAACATGTTGTATAAGATGAGATACATCGGTAACACCCGGAGATTTGGGTTTAATGCCCTAAAATCTCTTGGTAACATGCCGAAGTATGAATAAAACTGCCGCTACAGGGATTCTCAATGTGGGCAATCCCTGTGTGAACTACTATGCGTCCTTGCTGCAAAGATGGCCTGAACGAAAGCTGCTATCTCGTCATGAGCGCTGGCGCAAGACAGCGAACCAAATAGGGTTATCCAAAGAGGCTAAGAACCGCCTTGAGTGGATCATTTGGTATGAAACCAAAGGAGAGGAGAATACCTCTAAGACGGCCAGGCATTTTGGCATTGCAAGAAAGACCTTCCATGCTTGGTTGAAACGATTCGACGAAACCAGTCTCGCCTCCCTTGAGGGCAAGTCAAAAGCCCCCAAAAACGTAAGGCAGAAAGAATTCACCCCGCTCCAGTACGAGAGGGTCGTAAAGCTGCGCAAAGAACACATCCGTTATGGTAAAATGAAGCTCCTGAAACTCTATGAACAAAAGCATCCAGAGGATAAGAATATTTCCTCCTGGAAGATCCAGTGCATAATCCAAAAGTCAGGAATCTATTATTCTCCTGCAAAACAAGCGAAAACCAACAAGAAGAGACAGCGCAGCACACAGAAGAAAAAGATCACAGAGCTTAAGCGCAAGAAGGCGTCCGGCTTCCTTGTGTGCATGGACACGGTGGTCAAATATTGGAACGGCAATAAGCGCTACATCCTAACAGCGATAGATAGACACTCAAGAATTGCATATGCGCGCATGTACACAACGCACAGCTCAGCGAGCGCTCGAGACTTCCTCTACAGGACATACTTCCTTCTCGATGGTAAGATAACCAATGTACAGACAGATAACGGCTCTGAGTTCCACAAGCACTTTGACAAGGCTTGTCGTGATCTCGGGATGGATCATTATTGGTCGCGCGCCAAGACTCCAAAAGACAACCCGGTAAATGAGCGCTTCAACCGAACCTTGCAGGATGAATTCGTCGCCCTAGGCAACATGACCGATAACTGCTCTCTCTTCAACAAAAGACTCACCGAGTGGCTAGTAGAATACAACTTCAAA
>JBDRFP010000030.1:0-29416 GCA_043818555.1 bacterium
ATCGTCACAGTCATGGTCATCGTGGTCTCCGCCCTCCGACTCGTCCGAATCGGCCTGGTCAGCTTCGGCCTCGTCTCCTTCGCCCTCGCCGTCCATGAGCTTCTTGAGCTGCTCGGCGACTGACAAGCGTTGCTTCAGCTTGCCTACTTCGCGCTCAGCGTCCACGACCTCCTTCTTGAGCCTTTCCGTGCAGCCCTCTCCCCCGAGGCTGGCGGCGATCGTTGCAAGGGAAACATACGCATCAAGCAGCAACCCCATCCTGTGGTCCGCCACCAACTCCCTGTCCGGGGCACCGCCGGCCATCGTTATAAGCGCGCCAGCGCTAAGGTCATCAAGCGCCTTTCGCCGGAATATTATGCCAACGCCACCCCGCGCCTCGACAATGATGTCCATACTGAGTTCCACGCACTCGTCGCAAATATACACGCTCGGCCCTTCGATAATCAGCTCCACTTCCGTCGTGTGCTTACTACAAAAGCTGCACCTGAGCTCGCCCCGACCCGCTGCTTCCTTCATCTTCCTTCCTCCTGTTGTTTGAATGAACGTTGTTGATTGTTTATCAAAAAATGCCTAAAATGTCAAGCGGGCGACCTGAAGGTCGTCCCTACATCCCTACGGCTTATCGATACCGCCGTCAGTCCATGGATGACAGTGTAAAACTCGCCAAACTCCCTTAGAATAGCCTCTTACTATGCCATGCTTCAGCACCGCCTGTCGGCAATACTCGCTGCACGATGGATAAAACCTGCAACATCCGTGGGGAAATAAAAAAGAAAGCGGTCCGTGATCAAACGAGACCGTTTTTTGGTAGATTATAATTGGGATCGTGGCGATCTTCCTAATCATCATAGTAGTTTAGCCTTCTTGAGCACGCCTATCGGCCTCTTTTCCTTGTCAGCATACTCCAAATCAACAGCCTTAGACGATGTCAGCAACACCACATCGTAACCAGGCTTGATCTGATCAAGCGCCAGCCTCACAATCTCACGATAATGACGCTTAACTCGGTTTCGCTTCACCGCGCTCTTGTGAACCTTCAGCCCAACCGACACAGCAAACCGCGAAACATCTAAATCGTTTTTGCGATATTTAACTCCGCACACAGAATCAAAAACACTATTGCCCTTTTTTACAACGGCTTTGATGTCTGCGTCATGTTTGAGTCGATGTTTTGGGGGGAGCATGTGTACAGAGTATCAGAAAGTGAGAGAAGGTGAAAGAGGTGAGAGAAGGCGCAAACGAAAAACGAGGAGCGAATCCTCGTTTATCTTGGGCGGGCGCTTACTGCCAGTCGCTTGCGGCCTTTTGCGCGGCGGCGCTTTAGCGTTGCGCGTCCATCCTTGGTTCTCATGCGGACCATGAAGCCATGCTTCTTTGCCCGCTTTCGTTTCTTTGGTTGGTATGTTCGTTTTGGCATATTTCAATAGACTGAGGTTTATTGTCGGTCTGCGAAGTTTATTATCGATGGACGAGGTTTACTGTCCCGCAGCCTAGTTTATTGTCTAAAAGTATGCGCACAATAACATGGGAGCCGAAATCCGTCAAGCGCTTGCATGTTATCCACTTTTGAACCACAATTATGCACACCCTTTCCACATCAGCTGCAGATAACTAGCACTTGTCGCCTGTGGATATCTGATGTAAGATGTGAGCAGGTTGGTTACGGAACTACAGATCCTTACGGAACTACAGAACTTTGGAGTCAACAGATATTGAACTCGTTATCCCATATTTCCGTATCATCCGCAGGCCCGAAACGACCTCAGTTAACCGAACCCTATGGATACTCATCAACTTTGGCAAGCCACTCTGGGCGAGCTTGAGCTTAAACTAAGCAAAGCTCACTTTACCACATGGTTTCGTAATACTTTTATCGCAAATTTTGATGAATCCCAAGTTGTGATTGGCGTGCCAAATACTTTCACCAAGGCTTGGCTGGAAAAAAAATACCATAAGGAAATTTTAAACTCGATCCAAAACATAATCGACAAGCCAATCAAGGTCTTAACTTACCGTGTTGAAACCCGCACAATAGCTCCAATCCAAATTCTTGGAGAATGCGACAATGCCGAGCTCCAGCAGGCACGCTCAGGAGACGAAGACCTTGGGTTCACCACTGCGTCACTGCCAGCTCCTGCGCAGGCCCACTCAAAAGGCTTCATTAATACAAACTACACATTCGACACTTTTGTCGTAGGAAAACAAAACGAACTGGCATACGCTGCCGCGCAGGCTGTTGCGGCTCAACCCGGAGGTACTTACAATCCGGTTTTTGTTTACGGTGATGTGGGGCTTGGCAAAACCCATCTTTTGCACTCAATAGGCAACGAAATGGTCAGCCGTAAAAAGGACACTAGGGTCCTTTATGTTACCTGCGAACAGTTCACAAACGATTTTATCCAGGCGGTTCGCACCGGTAAAGCAAAAGAATTTAAGGATCGCTACAGAACAGTCGATCTGCTACTAATCGACGACATCCAGTTTATTACAGGCAAAGAGGGAACGCAGGAGGAGTTCTTCCACACATTCAACGAGCTGCACAATGACAATAAACAGATCGTGATTTCGTCTGACCGTCCGCCAAAAGCCATTGCGGCGCTTGAAAAACGGTTGCTTTCCAGGCTTGAGTGGGGGATGCTGGTAGACATCGGCGCTCCAGATCTTGAAACTCGCATAGCTATCCTCCAAATCAAGTGTCAGGACAAAGGCGCCAGCCTCGACCGTGAAATATTGCACCACATTGCTTCGCGAATCCAGTCAAATGTGCGCGAGCTTGAAGGCGCGCTCAATAAAATCATTGCTGTACATCAGTTTAAAAACCTGACACCGTCAGTTGAAACCGTCGCGCCTATCCTTGAAAGCTTTGAGCTGTCAAACATTAAGCGAACAGTGTCTGCCAAGCAAATCATTTGTACTGTTTCAGAATATTTCGACATTGCAATCAGTGATGTGCTAGGCAAAAGCCGAGAAAAGCGTCTGGCGTTCCCTCGGCAAATAATAATGTTCCTGCTTCGTGAGGAAATGAGGAGCTCATACCCATCAATCGGCTCTGAGCTCGGCGGCCGCGATCACACAACAGCAATGCACGCCTACACAAAAATTCTAAATCAAATTAAAGAAGACGAACAATTAAAAAGAGACTTGGATCTAATCAAGCAAAAGCTGTACTCGGGGTAACCCAACTCCCACAGGCGCACCTATCACAAAGAAACAATGCCCCAGGCCCACACATTAAAAGTCAGCAATATGTGGCCGCGCCCACAAATGAGCTGTGCACAAGGTATGCATAAACCACCCCACGCCGGTTGATAAGCTTGTTGATCAAATGTATGTAACTCGGTGAGATAAAAAAAATCTAATTTAGTTAACACCTTATACATATTTCCAACAACCACCAGTCCACACAGGTCGCTTCAATATCTTCAATCACAACAGCCCTAAACCCACTTTTCCACTCCATCCACACCCCCTACTATTACTACTGTATCCATACTTTTAAAACTAATACATAATAACTAGGCCTGTGAAATTATCATGCACCAAGGAGAATCTAGCACAAGGTCTCGCAATAACGAGCCATATTAGCACCAAGAATGTAAATCTACCGATTCTTAATAATGTGCTAATGCGTGTTGATGGAGGGGGTCTCAAATTAATATCAACAAATTTGGAAATTGCAATTACATGCAATGTCCGTGGGAAGGTTGAGCAGCAGGGGGAATATACAATCCCATCAAAACTGTTCTTTGATTTTGTAACTTTACTGCCAAACGAGCGGGTTGATATCGACCTGCTTGATGACGCGATATCTGTAGCTTGCGGATCGGCAAAGACAAAAATTATTGGAATTAGCTCAGGTGAGTTTCCACTTGTCCCACCGGTAAGTGGAGGAACCAAGTTTTCTGTAGGCGTTGATGGATTTAGAAAGGCCTTATCGCAAACGCTTTTTGCAACCGCAACAAACGAATCACGACCCGAGCTTTCAGGAGTGTACATGGCTTTTGCAAATGAAGAGGATTCAAAGAAGACCATTACACTTGCGGCAACCGATAGCTACCGCCTTGCAGAGGCAGTGGTGGCGGTTGTTGATGGAAGTAAAACAAATACAAGCGTTATTGTGCCCCAGAGGACACTTTCTGAGTTGAATCGTGTGTTTGCTGTATTTCGTGATGATGTTGAAGCGCCTGATGTTGTTGAAATTGAACTGGCTGATAATCAGATTGTGTTCCGATATGGTTCAGTTGAGCTAACCTCGCGCACAATTGAAGGAAAGTACCCAGACTACAAACAGATTATTCCAGAGAAGGTAATTACAACCACTATTGTCGACCGAGTAGGGCTTGTGCAGGCCGTGAAGACAGCTAGTTTGTTTGCAAAGACCGGTTTGTTCGATGTTGAGCTTAGTGTAAACACTGATTCTGGTCAGTTAGACTTATCTGCAAGCGACGCTACGCGTGGGGAAAATAAAGTTTCACTCGATTCTGAGATTACAGGCAGTGAAAATCGTATCACGCTCAATTATCGGTATCTGATCGACGGCGTAAATGCGATTACATCAGATAGAGTAGCGTTGCAGCTCATCGATGGGGCAAATCCGTGTACTATTTTGCCGCACGAAAAGGCCGACGAGAAGTACCGATACATTGTGATGCCGATTAGGCAGTAGTTCAATCACAAAAGAGCCTAAAGGAGCTTAAGTGAGCTTAATAAAAAAGACGGGCCGTTGTGGCTCGTCTTTTGATTAATAATTATTCCTCGCTTTCCCCCTCAACCAACATCAGTGCAGCTTCGCTTGCAGGATCTTCGACGCTCACAGTCACGGGTTCAGTGTCTACTTGTTCAACCCCATCTCCGGTTGCATGCGCAACGATCATATATTTAGCCGGGTTAGGTAAGGTCCAGTCGACCGCAGTCACCGCTCCGGCATTATCGACGCTCGCAATGGTGGAAATTGTCCCAGTCCAAATATTTTGAGCCGTTATCCATAAATGATTGTAGCTTGTTGCGCTCGCCAGCTCAACAACAACCTGATACACATCTTCGGTTTTTACAATCGTCTGGGCATCGAACGGATTCACAATTGCGAAGTTGCCGCTAGACCCGGCCTCGTTAATATTTATCTTAATCGATTCGTTGTTTGAGTTGTCAATGTCGTCGTACGCGACTACTGTCAGCACATGCGACCCCATATTCACCCAGCTCGGCAGCGTAAGTGTCGTCCCGCTCCTATCGTAATCCATAGCTATGAAAGAGCCGTCGATCTGGTACTCAATTCTATTGATTCCGCGCGGCGCACTTGCGAGAATCTCCACATCAAATGTACGACCAACGCTGTCTCCCCTGCTAGGCGACTGAATACTGAGCTCCGGCTTATTGCCGGGTGTGTGCAGGTCGTCCTCTTCTGTCGGCACGTCACAAATCTCAAGCGGCACCTCGCCCTCTTCCAGATCGGTATTATATTCAGATAAGTATTCCTGCACAGCATTCTCCCACGGCTCATAATATGGATTATTTGGTGGGTCAGGCTCGGCTCCGAGGGGGTCGGATGTATCCACAAAGTGCAAAATTGTATGATACTGCCCGCACATTTTCTCTTCGACAAAGCGTTCAGGCGTTTCCTCGGTCGCCAACTTACCAGACACTAAGTCGATCCTCACAAGCTCGGCGGGGATAGACCCGTCAAGGATTGCCTTGCCGGTTGTGGGTATTTCAGGCGAAGTGAAGTATTCTACATTGCTTCCCGCAAGCGCGTTTCGCATAAACTCGTTCCACACAGGAGCCGCAACAGACGACCCGCCGGATCCGCGGTTCATTGCGCTGCCATCGGTGTTGCCGGTCCAGACGCCGGCCACGAGCGAAGGCGTGTATCCGACCGTCCAGGCGTCGTTGTAGTCGTTTGTAGTACCTGTTTTTGCCGCAACGGGCCGGCCACCAAGCGTGAGGAGGCTGCCTGCGCCAAAGAACGGCGCGCGCGCAGCGTCATCTGAAAGCACATTTGTAATCATGCGCGCAATATTTTCATCCAGAGCCTCTTCTCCGTCGTCCACCTCCCACTCCTCAAGTACCTCTCCGTCCGGATCCTCAACTTTTAGGATTGAAACAGGTTCGTGGTAGACTCCCTCGGTTGCAAAAACGCCATAGGCTCCGACGTGTTCGATGAGCTTGACCTCGCCACCGCCCAAAACTACGGCAAGTCCAAATCGTGATCGGTCTTCAAAAGTTGAGTAGTGGAGTTTTTCAGCAAACTGAAGTCCGTTTTCAATTCCCAGGAGGTAAAGCATCTTTACTGCCGGTATGTTCAGAGACCCCTGGAGGGCTGAGCGAATAGTAACTGGGCCGTGCTCTTTGAGATCGTAGTTTTTTGGCGAGTAGTCGCCGGTCGGAGTTGGGTGTGTGGTTTCAACGTCCCATAATATTGTATTTGGCGTGTAGCCAAGCTCAAACCCAGCAGCATAGACGATAGGTTTAAAGCTTGAACCCGGCTGGAGCGGGCGCATTGTAACATTCACCTGGCCGTCAATTTCGTCATCAAAATAATCAGCCGACCCAACCATTGCCAAAACCTCACCAGTGTTCGGGTTGAGCGCCACCAAGCCGGAATTATTGAACCCATAAGATTCGCCCCTGGTCTCTCTATTGGCTTCAATCGCAGCTTCGGCAAAGCCCTGCTTTTCGTAATCAAGAGTTGTAATAACCGTAAGTCCACCCTGTTCCACTCTGCGCTGGTCATATGTTTCTTCAAGCTGCTCTTTTACCCAGAGAACAAAGTGCGGAGCTTCAATTCCGGAAATGCTCACTTCAACGGCAGAGTCCTCGGCAATTGCAGTCTCTGCTTCGGCTTCCGTAATGTAGCCAAGTTCTGCCATGTCGCCCAAAATCCAGTCGCGTCGAGCCTTTAGAGCTTCGGGATCGTTCAAGTACATCGTAGGCGCCTGCGGTAGGGCTGCTAGCGTTGCCGCTTCGGCAAGTGTAAGGTCTTCCACATGTTTTTTGTAGTAGGAAAGCGATGCGGATTCGATACCGTAGTTGGTTGATCCGTATGGGATCTCGTTCATGTAGAGCTGGAGGATTTCATCTTTGGTGTAGCGGCGCTCAAGCGCAAGCGCAAGCACGATTTCTTTGATTTTTCGAGTATAAGTTTTCTCGTTTGTGAGGATTGCATTTTTGACAAGCTGTTGGGTAATGGTTGACCCTCCCTGCCCGGTCGGGTCAAGCGTTGCAACGTTTAAGAAAATTGCGCGCAGGATTCCTTTGTAGTCGATCCCGCCATGGGTGTAAAATTTTCTATCTTCCGCGGTAACGGTTGCGTGCTCAACATAGTCAGGGATTTCCTCAAGCGTGACCAGGGTTCGTTTTTGGTCGCCCGCGATTTCGTATAGAAGATGTTCTCCGGTGCGGTCATAGATTTTTGTGGACTGGGCAACTTCACGGTCATTGAGCGAGTTTGGATCCGGTAGGTCGCGGGATATCCAGGCAAACATTCCAAGAAATAAAATCGCGCAAAATAGGAAAACAGCGATCGCTGCAAGGATAATATTTTTGATCAGCGTTTCTTTGGTCCATTTCGCGCTCTTAACTTTATTGAGCAGGCGCTTGCCAAGCTGTGTTGATATTCTGCGCTTTTTTCTCGAGGCCCAAGTCTGGCCTCGGCTGTATTTTTTTGCCATAAGTATGTCGGTGGGGCTTAATACGACTGAGTAATTTAGTAATTGGGTTATTAAGTGATCAAAAAACTCAATCACCTAATCATTGCACGCCATTGACCAAACACTCAATCATTTTTCGGTGTCAATTTAACGATACCCTGATCTTATCTTATTTTTGGTCGGATTGCAAATCCTCCCCCTACAATTAAGTGGCCAGTCTTAGCAAAATATCGCCAATTTTCGTTGACGAAATGGCTAAAATGTGCTATATTGTACCCGTGTTTCGCAAAGGCGAGGCATTTTTGTTTGCTTAAAAACTAAGGCTCCTACAGACTACAGATTTATCGAATTCACAGATCAGGCCACTTGTGGGCACATCTGTGCGTCTGGACCGATCTGTGATCTGTAGGGACATTAGTCTCTCGCTTATGAATAACAAAATAAACAAAATTTTTAAGGTTATTAAAAAGTCACCTCTTGAGGTTTCGCTTATTGCGCTCATGATGGTTGCTATTGTGTATGCAACAGTGCCAAGTGAGGCTTTTGCGGACACCAAGGACGATTCAGGGCTTATCGACCGCGCAACTGAACTTAGGGTAACCGCTCTTCAGAATGAGTTTTTGCCGTACGGTCAGCTTCCCGAGGCCGGCCTTTGCGAGCCTGCTTATTCGATGAGCGTTTCTGCCACAGCGTATAACTCGCTGCCGGGTCAGACTGACGACACGCCGTTTATTACTGCGTCAGGTACAACTACCCGTCACGGAGTGGTTGCTGCCAACTTCCTTCCCATTGGAACGCGAATTAAGATTCCCGAACTTTACGGAGACGAAGTCTTTATCGTGGAGGACCGAATGAACGCGCGTTACTGGTACAAGGTTGACATTTGGATGGAGGATTACGATGATGCAATCGAATTCGGTTCGAAGTATATCGAAATTGAGGTATATCCAAACTCATAAATAATCAAAAGACGGCCCTTGCAGGCTGTCTTTTGTTGTGTTAATCTGAGACAATAAACCTTAGCTCGTCGTAATTAACCTCGGTAGACCAATAGTAAACCCCCGTATTTTATATATATGAAAAATTTACTTTTAGCATCACTTTCAATTATTCTAATTGGCGCAGGGTGCCTTGGTATTGGCGGAGACGAGCCAGAAGTCGTGGAAGGGGACTGGCTTCTCGCTTTTGACCTCCCAGAAGACTGGGTAATGGTTGCTCCATACGACATGGACCGGCCAATCAACTATAGCAAAGAGATCGATCAGGGCTACTCCGAGGTAATTCTTCAGAGCACCGGGTTCAATATCTACACCGATGAAGCTGTGCCTTCAGATGAGGAACTGATCGAAAATGGAATAGATCTTAAGAAGATCGTCACCGAGGATTATATCCAAATCTCGGCTTCACATATTGATAAGCGCAGGCTAATTCCTGAAGATGCGGAAGAATTGGGCAGCGGTTTTTATAAGGTAGAGGTTTGCGACAATGTTTCTGAGTGTGAGTTGGCCAACAGATATCGTTATGACTACTATTTTGAAACAGAATCGGCAAAGTATAAATTCATTGTTTACACAAATGGCCGCGATGTGAGCGAGGTCGAAGATGTGATTTTTTCAGCGCAGGAAGTCACGCCTTACCAGTAAGCTACCATCAAGGCCCGACACTGCGTCGAGCCTTGATTTTTTTCTTCAAATATGATAATCTCTTAGCACTGGCCACGTGGCGAAGTTGGTTAACGCGGAGGTCTGCAAAACCTTTATTCGCCGGTTCAAATCCGGCCGTGGCCTCCACATAAAAAACACCGAGTTCGCCTCGGCGTTTTTTATTTTACCATTTTGATGAGCTTGTTGACCGGCGGAGTGGCTAGTCCCTTGTCTCCTGCAAAATCCTAATCACCTGGTCAAGCGGCAGCATTGCCAAATTTTTTGGCACCACCTCTATTATGCAGTTTTTTACATCGGTGTGCATCGAATCCACGATTTCGTTTTTGTATGCCTCGGGAGCGCACATAACAATGCCTGAATAGCCGTCTTTGAGCAACCCCTGGAGTCGCTTGCTTAGATCGGCGTAAAGTTCCAGGCGGCTGTGACGCTTAATTTCATCAACATCTGGCGGTGCGGAATTTGGCGTGCCGGTTGACCGCTGCTCTGGAATATAAGTCGAGATTTCCATAACCTGTAGTTCATCAACATCGCGTTCAAATGCTGAATGAATCTTGGCGCATTCGTTGTTTGTAAGGATAATCAGCGTTTTATTTTCGTACGGAAGGTAGTTGTTTGAGATTATCATATGGCTCTATTGTACCATGCCGGAGACGAACAGAAAAGCTAAAGTGACGGAGTAATTATATGGTTTGCGTAAGTGATTAAGTGGCTCGGCGACTTGGGTACTCAATCAATTTTCCCCTTCGTATAGTCACCCAATCACTTTATTTATTTTGTGTTATACTACCCCCATATGCTAGGAGGAAAACTGCGCTCCAGGATTGAGTCGTCGATTAGAGAAATTGTGTTTGGGCTTGAAGATTCTCTGGTGTCAACGCTTGGAGCTATAACCGGAATAGCTGCCGGAACCGGGAGTACATATATTGTAGTGCTCTCAGGCGTTGTTTTAATTTTTGCCGAGGCTGTATCCATGGCCGCGGGAAGCTACCTTTCATCCAAGTCCGCGCACGAAGTTTATGAACGGCGCCATAAGCAGGACGCGTCGCGTATTTTGCAGGAGAGGGTTAGCGACGAGGAATCGTTGCACGATACCTTTAAACGCAAGCGGTTTTCAGAAGGCGAAATTGAGAGCATAATATGTGCGTTCGCGCGGGAGCGTAAGCTGTGGCTAAAGGAGGTTGAGCGCAACGAATACAGGCTGGCGCCGGCCGTAGGTGGCTCGCCGATACGCTCCGGAGCGGTTATGGGGATTTTCTACCTCGTTGGCGGAACTTTTCCGTTACTCCCATACTTTTTATTTCCCGCGATGTCTGCGATTGTGCCATCCATAATAATAACCGGAATATTATTGTTTGCGCTTGGCGTATGGAAGGCGAAAATTGTAGATGGTTTCTGGCTAAAAAGCGGTCTCGAGATGACAATAATATCTTTAACCGCGGCAGTTCTTGGTTACTTTATCGGCCGTGCAGTCTCCACCCTCTTCGGCCTCTCGGTTTTCTGAACCTAAAACCCAACACCTAAAAAGATAAACTTCGCTACCGACAATAAACCCTGTCTCTCAATAATAAACTTTCCTCAATGTTCCTCCACCGACTTGGAAAAATCAAAGCGCCTGAGTTTCCCGCGCGCCTCACTTGGCTAAACTCAAACCCGCTAACCATGAAGCGACAACTTGGCAAAGTTGTGTTGATTGATTTTTGGACATACTCCTGCATTAATTGCATTCGCACAATGCCGCACCTGAATCGTTGGCACAAGACTTACGCAAAACACGGGCTGGAGATTGTAGGAGTGCATACTCCCGAGTTTGAGTTTGAAAAGTCTGCTGAGAATGTCGAGCAGGCAATCAAGAAGTTTAAAATTTCATACCCGGTTGTGCTCGACCCTGATTTTAAAATCTGGAATCTGTACGCAAATAGATGGTGGCCGCGCAAGTTTTTAATCGACCACAAGGGTACGATCGTCTACGACCATGTCGGCGAAGGCGGTTATGCGCAAACCGAGGCGGCCATCCAAGAGGCATTAACTGCAATCGGCATGAAAGACAAGCCGGCTATTCCGCCGGACGAAAGAATTGGTGGAGGGATTTGCTACACGACAACGCAGGAGGCTTATTTAGGATTCATGCGCGGCAGATTTGGGAATGCCGAGGGCTTTGTACCAAACGAGGAACACGCATTTACAAATGGCGATGAGCGCAAGGAGGGATTGGTGTATTTGAATGGACATTTTGAGCTTGGGCCAGAAAGTATTAAGCACACACGCAAGCTCGCAAACGCTACCGAGTACGCTGCGCTTAAGTACAACGCGTTTTCTGTGAACCTAGTTGCAGGATCGACCAACGGTAGGGTCGCCAAGGTCGAAGTCGAGCTAGATGGCCAGCCTTTACCAGAAGACATGGCCGGCGAAGATGTTAAGATCGAAGGTGGCAAAGCAATTCTAAAGATAAACAAGCCGCAGATGTATCGTGTAGTTGATTCGGACAACTATCACAATTGCACATTGAAGCTAAAAACATCGGCCAATAACCTAGAGATGTTTGCGTTTACGTTTGGAAGTTGTAAGGGGCAGTAGCGAGAAGCAAAAGTAGACAGTAGTCGGCATCCAGAAGTCAGTAGGTTGACAGGCCTGCTTTTTTGTTGTTCAATGCAACCGACGTTCATTTTCAACAAGGGAGCTAGAATGAGCCTACCGAAAGAGTTTTGGGATTGTTATTTGCCAGCACGGCGAGTTGCGCTAAGGTCGCTGCGTCCGTACCACAAGGCTCGTGAACAAGCGATTGATCTAGCAGACTTGCCTGTTGGAGCCAAGGTTTTGGATGCTGGCTGCGGCACCGGTGAGTTGATCAAGAAGCTGCTCAGTACTGCAACCGATGTAGAGCAGGTGATGGGCCTTGAAAGATCAGGGGCGGGCATTAGGCTTGCTAAAGAAGATCTGTGCATGCCAAATGTCCATTTTTTCCAAGTAGATTTGAACACGGTTCATGCTCTTGATGGGATCGTGGGCAATGAGTGCGTGTTTTGCATGGACGTGCTCTACGAACTAAAAAGACCGCACAACTTTTTAAGAGCGGCCAATAGGTGGCTTAAGCCCGGTGGAATGCTAATAGTTCTCAATCCATGGAAGGCGGATTTGACGCCAGTGCTAGAAGCTCAGGAAGACTGGATGGCGTCTGACCCAATGCTCGAAAAGCAAAGGCGGGCAGAGTATGAGAGGGATAGGTGGGGAAGGGAGACAGCTCTTTTCATGAATCGGTACATCATTGACCAGGCTGGAGACATGCAGAACCATTTCTGGACAGCAGACGAGCTTGCTGACGCTGTATCCGGTGCCGGCTTCGATGTCCTGACCATAGATAGCTCTGCCTATGCCGGAGTTAGTGTGCTACTCTCGGCGATCAAGCGCTAAGACGCTTGCGACCACATTCGAAAGGGTGTGGTTTTTCTATTGTGGGAAAATTCGACTAAGGCTGCACAATC
Organism: bacterium; assembly: GCA_043818555.1. Lineage (GTDB taxonomy): Bacteria > Patescibacteriota > Patescibacteriia > UBA9934 > UBA9934 > JAUYIW01. The sequence goes on from JBDRFP010000030.1 coordinate 12,790, forward strand.
TATGGTATGATGCGCGGGCTAGGGAAAACGTTCTTTGAAGGAGTGAGCAAATGAGACCAATGTTTTCAATCGAGATCGAGGGGGTCAAGTTCCATGTAGGAAGACCAATGCTGGAGGCTGAACGCAATGCGTGCTACCAGCTGCGCTACAGGGCGTTCTGCATAGAGCGATCACGTCTTCCGGCCAAGAATTATTCAGATGGTCGCGAGCTTGATCAGTACGACGGAAGCTCGATGCTGTTTGCTGCGTGGAGCGACCTCAATGACGGAGAAGTCGTAGGTACTTTTCGACTGTCCAGGTGTGACTTAGGGTATTTTTTGGAAAACGGCCAGTTCAATGGCCAAAGGTTCCAGTTGCCAGAAGCGGCCGGCGGGGAGCCGGTAATGCTCGAAGCCACAGCTGAAGCTTCGCGCCTGGTTGCTCCATCAATCATGCTCCCAACCGGTAAGCGCGTTCTAGTTTCCATGCTCTTGTTCAGGGCATTGCTGATTGTCAGCAAGCAGCAAGGGATCCGCCATTGGGTGTACGCCGCAAACCCAAAGCAGCTTAGCAATATGAGGAAGGATGGTTGGCCGTTCGAGTGCCTCATCCCGGCCGAGCACGAATACTACGGCGAGCTGGCCGAAGCCGGCATTATCGCACTTGGCGACCACGACTTCTTCTGTCGCTACACACTCGACGAGTGAAGCACGACTTACGAGGCGCAAGTGAATTGCGTCTCGTTTTATGTTATACTGGCAGTGATAATTTTCGCGAGGAGGATCTGGTTCTTCGCCAGGAATATGAACCAACTGTTTACCATTTTAGAGTTCTTCACGTTTATCGCGGGTACGCTTATTGGCGCCTACGTGCTTTCGCGTGGCTATAGGAACCGCCTCAACCAGGCGCTCGCTTTGGCTGCGTTTGGAATGGCCGGCTGGAACATTTCAATTTTTCTCCTACTCACTGAATTAGTTCCGCCGGACGTGCCGGCCAACCTGGCATTTTCATTCGGAGCGGTAATCATAGCTTCATTCGCATGGTTTGTATTTTTGTTCCCGCGCAAGATTGCGCATTATTGGTGGTTTACAATACCTTCGTGGATTTTAGGAGCTGTATTTATTATTCTCCCGTTCATTCCATCATTTTTAGCAAATCCAAGAATTGAAGATGGCCACATTGTTGCAGACTTTGACCCAAACTTGATTGGGATGTGGACCTTGTACTACACTGGGTACTTTATTGTCATACTTGTTTTGTTACTTGTTAGAACCTTAAAAGCAAGCGGGGTTGATAGAAGAAGGCTATGGCACATAATGTTCGGCTTCTTGTTGTATTTTGTGCCTTCAGTGTTTACTAATCTGCTTTTACCGATCGTTTTCAATGACTGGCGGTGGAATAACCTTGGACCGATCGTAATTATTTTCCCGGTTTTATTCTTGTTGGGCGCGGTGCGGCGTTATCGGCTACTCGACATCAAATGGATCGTGGGCAAAAGTTTGTTTTTTAGTATTTTGATTGGCCTGGTACTTTGGCTTGTGTCGACAACAGCTCTTTTGCTTTCAACACTCGTAAGTCAGGAATTTTCAATGATGATTGCAGCCGTGCTCATTGTGGTTTTGTATGGGCCGATTACAAAATGTTTGGAGACGATTATTTCCAAGGTTGCACACAGGGGCACTTACGACCCTGAAAAAGCTCAGCAAGAAATTTTTGAGATAATACGCACGGTTGTAGAGCTTCCGGTAATGGTTGACTTATTATCTGAAAGATTTAATAATTACTTTAGCGTGCACGAAATTGCAACAATTATACTTCGGCCGAAATCAGATCAGGTAATTCATGCCAAGTTGGAAGGGTTTTCAAGGGCAATCCTAAATGAGACGCCAGCCCTGCTTAAAATGGTCAAAAAGCATAAGTTTAAATTGGTTGAGCTTGAAGAAATAAAGTGGCTTCGCGAGTTTGATCAGGGCATGGCAAAGCGAGGACATTATAAACAAGATGCCGCATTGCTTGAAAGGCTAAAAATCGCAACCATGGTGCCGCTGATAATAGATGGAAGGATAGTGGGAATAGTGGTGTTTGGGACTCGGCGGTTCGACAGAGCTCTTCACAACAGGGACATTAAGTTCCTCAATATAATTCGAGGCGCAATTTCTCCGGCAGTTGAAAATGCTGCCAAGTATGCGGAAATCAAGCATCTGTATGCAGAGCTTTCCAGTTTGGACAAGGTGAAGTCTGAATTTATTGGAGTTGTGTCTCACCGCTTTCGCACGCCACTTTCTGCGATTCGGTGGAATTTGGAAACTGTGCTCGACACTTATGGCAAACAACTTGACGCCGAAGCATACGACGCCATTAACAACACACACGACCGCGCGCTGTTCCTGATCAATACGCTCGACCGCCTGTTCGATAGTCTTGAAATTGAGCGTGGCACATTTAAGCTCAAGAAAACAAACTTTTCAGCAAAGAAGGTCCTCGCGCCTTTGGCAAAAGAGACGCGCGCCAATTGTCAGATCCTTGGCCTTGAGTACACCTCAAAGATTAGCCCAGTTGAAATATACGGCGATGTTGAACGGATAGCTGCAATTTGCCAGAGTATGCTTCAGAACGCTCAGCAGTACACAACGAAAGGATCGATTCGGTTTGAGGTGTCGCAGGAAAAGAATGGCAAGATTAAAATTATCGTTTCTGACACCGGGATTGGAATTCCAAAAGAGGAAATTGAAAAAGTTTTTGATAAGTTTTACCGTGCCAAGAATGCGGTCCTTACTTATACTGACGGCCAGGGCCTGGGGCTTTATCTTACAAAGGTGATCGTTGATGCTCATAGAGGAAAGATTGATGTTAATTCCGAAGTTGGCAAAGGTACGACATTCACCGTTACACTGCCTGGCGCTCCAAAGCTAAAAAAGAGGTCGGCGAAGAAATTAATTCGCTAGTCGGAAATTAATCTTTGTTTCCTGGAATAAATTTGGTGTTTTAGAATAAAATTCAGCGATACGGAATAAACCCCGCCTGTCAAAGTCTTGACAGGCGGCTATTTATTTACTATGGTGTGCCCTATGAATGATCGTAAAGTTTATCTTGACTACGCGGCCGCAACGCCGATTGACCCTCGTGTTCGCGAGGCGATTTTGACATACCTTGATGATAGGTTTGGCAACCCTTCCAGTTTTCATATGCCAGGTAAAGAGGCGCGTGATGCGGTCGAGGATGCTCGGTTCGGCATCGCTCAAGTTTTGGGCGCCAGAGCGGACGAGATTATTTTTACCTCCGGCGGGACTGAATCTGACAACCTGGCGATTTTGGGGTTTGCCCGGAAGAACAAAGCGGCTGGCAATCACATAATCACAACCAAGGTCGAGCATGAAGCGGTTCTGGAGTCGTGCAGACAGCTTGAGCGCGAAGGGTTTGAGGTTACATATTTGGATGTTGATGAGCTTGGTAGAGTCGATGCTCAGCAGGTCGTTGATGCAATAAGGTCGGAAACGATTTTGGTTTCTGTAATCTACGCCAACAACGAAATAGGCACAGTAAATCCTATCCGCGAAATCGGCGCCGCTATTCGTCGCGCGCGAGGTGAGCGTGAGCTTCCGGTTTTCCATGTCGACGCCTGTCAGGCTGCCGGGTCTCTCGAAGTCAACACACAGAAACTCAACGTCGACATGTTAACATTGAACGGATCAAAGATTTATGGCCCCAAAGGCGCAGGCTTGTTATTTTGTCGACGAGGACTTAAGTTGCAACCTTTACAGTTTGGCGGCGCGCAGGAGATGGGTCGCCGACCGGGCACGGAAAATGTTGCCGGCATTGTCGGGCTTGCCGCGGCGCTGAAGATCGCCGAGGATGAGCGTGCTGGTTACATCGACAAGCTAGTACCGCTTCGCGACAAGCTCGCGAACGGAATTTTATCATCAATCGACAAGACTCGACTCAACGGCCATCCAACAGAGCGACTTGCAAACAACATAAACATTTCATTCATGGATGTTGAGGGCGAGGCGCTGCTCCTTTACCTTGATGCAGCCGGTGTTTACGCGTCGACCGGGTCGGCTTGCACAAGCCAGTCGCTTGACCCGAGCCATGTGATCTTGGCGCTTGGCGTTCCGTTCGAAGTCGCGCACGGGAGTATTCGATTTTCGCTTGGCCGCAACACAACCGAAGAGGACATTGATTATGTTTTAGACAAGCTACCTCCGCTGGTTGGTAGGTTAAGAAAGATTAGCTCGATAACTGTATGAGCGGCGATGTGTCATCAAATGACGGAAAGACCTCCTGGTTCTATAGCGATATTGTAAAGGACCACTTTTTTAATCCACGCAATTTTTTGGAAGGCGATCCTATGCCCGGGGAGTTTAATGGAATGGGCAAGGTCGGGTCTCCTGCGTGTGGAGACGACATGAAGGTGTGGTTGTTTGTAGATCCGGAAACTGAAAAGATACAAAGGTTTGCCTGGCGGACATTTGGATGTGGATCTGCAATTGCTGCAACGTCTATGATTTCAGTGATGGCTTTGGAAAATGGAGGTATGACGCTCGATGAAGCTCGTGCGATAAAACCTCAAGAAGTTATGGAACGGCTTGGTGGCCTTCCGGCGCGCAAGTTTCACTGCAGCGTGCTTTGCGATAAGGCAATGCGCGACGCAATTAACGACTACTATCGCAGAAGCGCACAATTTGATAAGATAGTATTAGAAGCTACGCGCTTGATCGACCCTGCGGCGCGAGTTACAGATAGCGATATTGAAAAGGCGGTGATCGAAGGAGCTAAAACGCTCGCTGAAGTACAGCAGAAGACTAAAGTAGGTGTTGACGACCCTAGCATTATCCCGGCAGTTGAACAGCTTATTCGTTTTTACTGCGAAAAATATTTTACCGAGTCTCAGTCGCCAGATAATACACAATCGCTTCCCGATAATAAACTCCGCAGGCCGCGGAATAAACCTATTCTTATGAAAATCAAAGTCAAAGTCGATCCTGATCTATGTATTGCGGCAGCAAGTTGCATTACAGTTGCGCCGGACACATTTCAGCTAAATAGCGACAACAAGGCAGACGTGCTAGATCATGGCCAAGCGCCGGGCGGGCAGTCGTATGAGCGCGAAATTGAGGTGACCGAAGAGGAAAAAGAAAAGATAATTTTGGCAGCGCAGTCTTGCCCAACGGCAGCGGTAATCATCACAGACGAAAGCGGTAAGCAGTTGTATCCGTAGGCGTAGGGGCAATCCCTTGTGGTTGCCCGCTTGCCGTAGGGGCGGGGTTTCCCCGCCATTTTGATTCGCGCGCGACCAAAAGGGCGGCCACATGGGGCCGCCCGTACGCACAAGATGACAATACGATCGGTGACAGGTATAATATGATCACAATTCGTGATCATATTTTTTTATGCCCGGTAGTGCAACTTCGATATTGAAGGATGTAATATTCGAGCGGACAATAACCATTTAGCTAAATTCAAATTTAACGTTACAACTTTGATGCCTCGGTGATCGTTGGCATCATTCGAAGTTGTACTACCGGGTATGAGCTTGGACAGCGCAATGACTTACAAAGCTTACGACAAAGAAGAAATTGTTTTTGGCATTGAGCGCATGCCTGGGCAAATACGGATTGCCTGGGAGGGCACGCGAGCGCTTAAGCTGCCGGCTGCGTACAAGAAGTGCGCCAATGTTGTAATTGTTGGCATGGGCGGATCTGCGTTTGCTCCTGAGCTCTGTAAAAGCGTTTTCACAGATCGATTAACGGTTCCGGTTGAAGTTGTGCGAAGCTACAGTGTGCCGGCGTATACATCGTCAAACACGTTGGTGATTCTTTCCAGTTTCTCCGGTACCACTGAAGAGGTTTTGTTTGCAGCGCGTGAAGCCAAGAAGACCAATGCGAAGATTGTGGCGCTTTCAACTGGTGGCAAGTTACTCGCTTTCGCAAAGCGCAATAAGTTGCCGCACTACGCATTTGAGCCAGGCGATTTGGCAAAGCAGCCGCGGTTGGGAGTTGGGTATATGATGATTGGCACGCTTGGGATTTTAGAGCGAGCTGGATTTATTAAGGTGAAAGCCGGCGAGATTAGTGACATGATTAGTTCAATGAGTGAAGTGGTCGACGCTTGCGCGCTCGATGTTCCGGCCAAGATCAATCCCGCAAAGGTGGTGGCACAGGAGCTAAAAGACCGTGCAGTATTAATAGTTGCTTCAGAGCACCTTGTAGGCAATGCGCATGCAATGTCCAATCAAATAAACGAGAACGCAAAACAGTTTGCAGACTTTATGGAAGTGAGCGAGCTTAATCATCATTTAATGGAAGGCCTGGCTTACCCAAAGAAGTTTTTTGAAAAGTTTACTGTGCTAATGATTCGTTCAGAACTTTATCATCCACGAATTCAGAAGCGTTACGACATTACCGCTGAGGTCTTTGAGAAGCAAGGTGCGCGCGTAGTTGATTACTGTGCCGGTGGAGGGTCAAAATTAGAAGAGGCGGGCGAGGTTTTGCAATTTGGAAGTTTTATGAGTTACTATCTCGCTATGCTGAATCGAGTAAACCCTGAAGAGATCCCGTTTGTAGATTGGTTTAAAAAGAAGATGCAGAAGTGATTGAGTGATTGAGTAGATCGAGAGCAAAGTTTGCTTACCGGTCTGTAGGTTTGTACAGTCTGCAGGTCTGTAACGAATCCCAAATAAAAAACGGCAGGTGGAGAATTAACTCCACACTACCGTCACGAGAGGCTACTCGCACAAGTCCGGAAAAGTCCGGCAGGCGATGGCCTCTTTTGTTTCTCCAGAGGTTGTTTGGCCATTGGCAGGGGACTTGTCTCCCTTCCATTCGTTATGTGCCCAGGAGATACCGCTCCAGCCAGCGAAGCTGATGCAGGAAAAACACATGATTAGCAGTACCGCCGAGAAGGTAGCTAGGTTTTTCCTCATTCGTTGACGTTTCTCTTCAAAAGAGCGCATTGTCACAAGCAGAACTGCACAGCCGATGAATAGTAGCGCGCCAACCATTATGCCCATCAGGGTTTTCTGGTATAGCGCCCAGCCTACAGTGCCAAAGTATGCAGTCCCCAGAACACCGCCGATCAGCGCGATTGCTGCAGCGGTAAGACCGAGGAAGTCCAGCATATCGACCATTGCATTCGCGTCTCTATCGAGGCGATCCTTCAGGCGACTCTTCCATTTGCGCGTTACTTCGGCTCGCAGGAGGATCAGCATTACGGTAGCGGCAACCATGCTTCCGGTGAAGATCGCGACCTTTGGAGTAAAGAAGGTTAGTATGAACTGAACAATCCCCAATACTCCTACGATGAGAGCTGCTATATTCCAGACAATACCAGTGCCTGCGAAGAACGGCAGCTCATTTTCGTCAGGAGGCTTACTGCCGGGCAGGGCATCGGACTTGATCCAGCCTTTCTCGTGCATGAACTCCATGGCGAGCTTTACGGCCCCACCTATTGGCTTGTTCGTCTCACGAGGATCGGCAAGTCTTACGATGCCGAACATGAAGGCGTTGATTTTGTCCCACAGCGGGGCGAACAGCCTTGCCGCAAGGGCTAGCACCGCTCCGACAAACATCAACACGTAGCTGAGACCCATCACGAATGAGCAATAGGTCGGCCACCAGTTTGTTTGATCTGTCCCGATCTTCATCCACATTTTCCAAAGATCGGTTTCCATGCCGAAGCGTACTAGCGGGCCGATGATGAAGAGAATCGCCACTGCAGGGACAAAGGTCACGATCGCCCCGATGAGCAGGGTGATCCATGCAGCTCCAGAGATGGCGTACGCGCCGAATGCGATCCACAGAACTCTCGTGAGAACTAGTTGCATAAGTGCAAATGTCCGTTGCGGCAGGTCGCCGTCTACGAATGAGTCGAACACGCGGCGAAGAGTCGCCCGTTGCGCGTCGGTCACGCGGTCGTCGATGATGTCTACGGCGCCAACCACGTACTTTTCCATCCAGTCGAACTCGTCCGCGCCAATGGTGCGAAGAGTTGTCAGGTAGGGCTGGAACGCGGCGAGTTGGTCGTAGATAACCTGCTTGTGGGCATCGAGCGTTGAAGCATCGAAGGTGCCGTTGCGGTCGGCCTGAGCCTTGGTGTAGCGCGCCCAGCGAATCGTGCTTGCGTCCTGAGTATCCAGCGCGCTTTGAGCCATTGTGAGCACTGCAAGAGCGGTGTTGTGCTCTTTGAGCGCATCTTGGCTGGCTTTTTCTTCAGTTTCCACTGCCTTGGGGTCAACCTTGCGCAGTAGCCCTGTTGCATGCTTGCGCCTTGCATCGCGCACAGTCCTTGCTGCCGAAGCGAGCTTGGACTTCCTGTTGTTGGCGTCGGCTTGTGCCAAAGCCAAGTCGTTTTCTGCGTCGTCGAAGACCTTGATGATCCGCTCTGCGCGGGCAAGCTCATCTTGATCTACCATGCCGCCGGCGCGAGCATCGCGCAGAGCCTTGATGGCCTTCATGGCCTCGTCTTTCTTGTCGATCTTCTTGGGCAACAGCTTGATCGCCTTCACATGGTGCACAATGCCCTTGCGCATGGCAATGGTGAGCTGATTTATTCCGTCTGGCCTTTCGATCACCTCACGGCGACGCAAGTCCAGAATTGCCTCGATCATGCCGAGGGCTCCCGCCTGCTTCTGCGTGATGATGCTTGCGAGGTCGGGGTCTTCCATGACCTCTCCAGCCCTCACGGTAATCCAGCCGCTAGCAAACGCCTCACCAAAGCACAAGGGACAGGGAGAGCGGTGGCTGTATGTGTCCAGCAACCGCTCGATCGATCCCTGAAATGCGTTCTTGGGAACATCGTTGCTTGCATGACAATTGCCATGAATGTGGATATGGTCGAGCTCGTTCGGACCTGTCCATGCTCCGTTCGGGTCTTCCAGCTCCTTCTTTACATCGCTTGCTTCCCACGCCTTCACAAGTTCTGTTTCGAGCTTGCCAGGGTCGAGGTTCTTGTCCTCGAGCGCGCGTTCGATCCCCGGAGGGAGCGCGCGCAGGAATTCCGGAAGCGCTACACGAATGACGCGAGGGATGCGCCTATCCTGCTTGAGGGCCTGAGCGACAGCGTTGGTCCCAAGCGATCGCACGCTCGGATCCATCTTTGCATACATCAGCGCAATTTGCGCCAGGATGCTCTTGTTTGACAATAGCTCCTTGATCGGAAGCTTGGAGATTCCGGTTTCGATCTTTTCAGAGACATGTTCTTTACCAACACCGGCGAGTAGAGCTGCCCAATCGAATCCAGCCATTTTGGCCTCCTGTTTGATGTTTTTGAGTTTTGAGAGAACTTATCGAAGGTCGTTTCAAGGACCCTTCAACCATTAAAACTAGCAGAAAACTAGCTAAATGTCAAGAATTCGGTATTTATTGACAAAGTTGCATTTTTGTGATACCGTTCGGGGTCGTAAAGACTTCAAAACGACATAAACACAGGAGGGAAATATGATTTTTTCATTGTTAATGATGGTCTCTGTCGCAGCCGCTCAGGACTATGACAATGACACGGTGAACGAGCACTGCGTGTACGGGGACAATCTGGTGGCGCGAAAGCGCTCGGTGCTCGGCGGGGTAGTGATTTACTCGCTCGAGGGCGACGTGGACTACGGTCCGTGTGTTGCGCAGGACGATGACAAGGGTCGTTACAGAACTACAGAACTACAGAACGAAGACAATAGCGCTGTCGACCATGCTCCGCCAGAAGATAGCATGTACTACGACCAGCGAGTGGATAGCGACTACGACCCCAACTGTGACTGCGAGGAGTGCAGGCTCAAGCGACGCCAGGGCAGTGTCAGACAGAGCAACCCCCAGCAGGGCTCCTATGAGCGCTCTGTTGGCGCCATGGAAGCGTACAGGCGTCAGAGTGCCTGGAACGATGGCATGGAGGCGAGTGTACGCGCTTCGGCTGTCGACGCCGCTTCTTCGCAGAGCGAGCTCCAACGCGAGCGCGCGCTACGCCAGAAGGCAGAGGCAGAGCTCGCAGCCCTGCAGGCCAAACACGCGGAGCTGACCAAGACATGCCACGACTTCATGAAGGCCACTGTGGACGCCGACAAGGAGAAGAAGTGATGCGTACCCACAAGATCGCACTGCTCGTCGTCCTGCTGTCCGCCCTCGCGGGTATGGCAGTTGCAGGCGACCCACTTGGAGCGCTTGCGGGAATCGCCTCCTCGGGCCAAGCAAGCAAGTCTGACCTTTCTCAGCTCCGCGCGGCTGCCTGGGCCGGGCAAGCTCGAGACCCGTTAGAACCCATGGTGGACTGGCGCGGAGTGATCGATCCATCAATTTGCCGGGTAGGCGCTCCTCCTCCGAGCTGGTGGCAGGTCGAAGGTGTCTACAGGCTGGAGGTTCACAACAAGACCAACCAGGCAGTTAGGTTGGAAGTTGATCGTCAGGTGGTCGATGTGGCCGATTCCATCTACTCAGGCCGCGACCAACTGCCAATGATGGCGCTGGTACAAACGGCCAGCGGAGTCAGGCGCCACACGGTGCTCAGGCCCGGCGCGGTATGCTCCGGTGTCCTCACATACAAGGGAGTGCCCGACCGCAACACCCGCTGGGAAGTCGAAGCCGTAACGCTCGGCTACCACGGTGGAGTCGATAAGTGGCTCGACATTGGTCAGGTCTTCCTGTTCACGGCCCCGCTGTACGAAAGTAAGCGCTCGCGCAAGATGATGGTTTACCACCGAAATCAGCGCAAGAGCATCATTCATGTAGAGTCAGGAGACTTCTAGTCTCCCTTGACCCCGATTCGATTTGTCGAGTCGGGGATTTTTATTTCCGCCTCATAAACCCTCAAGGTTGCAGCAACCTTGAGGGTTGTTCGACAGAATTTGCATGACATGGGTTCCCCGTCGCCTGAAGATTTGGCGTGGGGGCCGAAAGGGGATCCGAAGGGCGTGCTCGGAAGGTTGGCAGGTGCACGCTAAGCCCCGATTCGATTTGTCGAGTCGGGGGTTTTTATTGCGAAGAGAGGTTATTGCGATAGGCGAGGAGGTTATACCGCCCTTGGCGGTAAGGAGGTTAGTCCGGCTGAGGCCGGACAGGAGGTTAAGTGTAAACAAAAAAACAGAGCCCTTGCGAGCTCTGTTTCCTAATAAACGTAGTTTTTACTCTATTACTGTGCCGGTAGCGTCAACGAGCGCACCGATTACAAAACTCGAGATCGCATAAGCCGCTAGGATTAGGACAAGTCCAATCACGCCATTGATGAGCCACTTTTTAGCCTTGTCTACTTGGTCCTTTTCGCCTCCGGCAGTCATCCAAAGGAAGCCGGCATAGAGCACAATTAGGAGCACAATTACACCAAGGACTCCAATTACCACACTAATTAATGTACCAATCGTCGTTGCGAGGTCGGCATCGCCAAGACCGGCAGAACCACCAACGGTGCCAAGGTCGATTTGCGCTAGCGCAACTGGCGCCATTGCTAACATTGGCAAGCAGGCAATCATGGCAATCATGAAAAGTTTTGTGATTTTTGACATAACTTTTAGTTAATTTATTTAGAATTTAGAATTTAGGATTTTACCTATTCAAGTCCTAATGATTGTACCACAAATTGCGCAACAGCGTAAGCGCCGGCTGTGATCACAAGTCCGATTACCGCATTTATTATAATGTCCTTGGCCTTCTTTACCCTGTCGCTACTTCCGGCTGTCATCCAAAGCACTCCACCGTAAATCAATAGAACCAACAGTGTAACCCCTAGCAGGGAAAACAATACATTTATCACCGTGCCAGTCATTGTTGCAAGCGAAGGAACGTCACCGGTGCCATAAATCGCGGCCCCGGCGCTTTCGACTTGTGAAGTCAGGTCTTGAGCTAGTTTAACTCCCCACTTCATATTACAAGCCGGTTAGGGCATCAAGAATATAAGTCGTGAACGCGTAGGCAAGCAAAAGTATTAACAAGCCGATTACTGAGTTTACAATGATTGCCTTTGCTTTTTTCACCAAATCGGTTCCGCCGCCGATCATCCAAAGTACTCCGCCGTAAATAAGGAGAGCTAAAAAGATTATGCCGATCAGCCCAAACAAAGGGGCGATTACCCGCTCGCCAAGGTAGAACCCAACATCGCCTTCAAGGGTGCCGTAAACATCTTCGCCGGTTGTTTCGAGCCCGGTGCTTTCTGTGGAGATTTGCGCAAATACCAAAGAAGGAGCCAGAAGACAAAGGGTCACAAGTAGCATTACAAATTGCCGCATAACCGAGGCTGAGAATCAAATCAATTCCCAGCCCTGCGTTATAAAACAATTACTGAGTCGCCTCAACGAGGGCTCCCACGACAAAACTTGTGATTGCGTATGCTGCAAGAATTATTGCCAAGCCAATAACGCCGGCAATAAGAATCTTTTTAGCATCGTCAACTTTCTCCTGGCTGCCCCCGGCCGTCATCCATCGGAAGCCACCCCAGAGAACCATTACTACCGCGATGATTCCAAGAAAACCGAGCACTACGCGGATAAGGTTTGCGACCGTGTTTTCAAGGTCGGCTTCGCCAAGTCCGGAGGCCTCTCCAAACTCTGAAGGAAGAAGGTCTTCCGCTTCGAGCGCCTGGGCATTTGCAATGTCAGGCGAGGTAATGCTGAGCACTCCAAGAACCGGAAGCGCGAGTAAGAGTCCTACTGCAAGGCTTACAAACGATCGAACAAGTGTGTTTGTCATAAGTGTGGTTAGTTAACGAGTAAAATATATTGTTGATTAGTGAACAGGTTTGTGGTCTAGAGACGAGGGAGTCGCTAAACTACGAATTGTGCAACCTGCCTGCCGGTAGGCAGGATCTACGAAATTACTAATTTTTACAAACTGATCTGAGCTTATGCTCTGGCTACATCGCCTGTGAGTAGCGCATTGAAGATGGCATCGGTGGCGACATAGGCAAGTGAAATTACGATTAGCCCAAGAATTGACCAGATCAGAATGTTCCTGCCTTTGGTGATTGCGTCAGGCTTGCCCATTGATGTTAGCCACACAAGTCCGCCGTAAACAAACATTAACAAAGCAATAGAGCCAGAAACTGATAGCGCGCCGTTTATGATGCGCGAAATAAGCAACCTCGGGTCGGTTTGCCCAAGGGGGTTTGTAAGGGTTACTTGCGCATGGACGATCAAAGGGAAAATCGTGCCGCTTACAATAACCAGAAATCTGGCGATCTTTTTCATGGGGGAATTATACCACATACTCTAAGGGCAGTACTATTCGTTGGCAGTTTCAATAATCGAGCTTGCGCCTCCGCCGATCACATCTTCCAAGTCCTCGCCTTCTCCAGGTGGTTCACCGGTTTTCAGTACAGACAGGGCGAAGGTGATGGCCGCGTAAGATCCGAAAATAATAACCAGCCCGACCACAGCGCCAATAATCGCGTTTTTACCGCTTGTGATCCTCTCAGAATTGCCCTGCGAAGTTACCCACATAAATCCGCCGTAAATGAAGATCATTAGCGCTACAGATCCGCTTATCCCGAGTATAAATACACTGAGGTTCACTGCGACCTGTAGGATGTCCTCAAGCGTGCATCTGCCTTCGTCGCGGCAGTCGCACGGAGCGCTCGCGCTGGAGCATATGTTTGCAAAAATGAGTCCCTGGTCCATGATGTCCTGGTACTGGTCTTCAACCGTTTGTGCGTGCGCGGCAATAGGCACCATTAAGCCACCGAGCATAAGCAGGGCAGCTAGGCTAATTGTCGTTGTCGCAATTTTGAACATATGTCCAATAGGTCCTGTAGGACCAATTTAGTAGGTTTGAGAAACCGTCCTTGCTGTAAGTCCAATCACATCTTCCGGATCTTCAGGGCCGGCAAGAATTGCTGTGATTAGATCCCCGAAAGCTTCTTCCACGGCAGCGTAGTCATTTCCCTTGTACCAGTGCTCTGCTGTCAGGGCCTGCATTACGAATGGTCCGAGCAGCTCATCTTCAAGTTGGGTGCTGATAAGATTCCTAAGCGCAGTTGGCTTTTCAGCTTCTGCCAGGTAAGACCCAACATTATCTTCATCGGCTGCAAAAAGTACAAAATCCCATGCCCAATCTTCATAGTCGGTAGAAGCTGAAACAGACTCGATCCAATAGTTTGCAAAGTTGACCTCCCGGCCACCTGTGATTTGCGGGATTTCAGCTATGCCAAAGTTAAGCTTTGGGGCAGCGGTTCTGATGAGCGGGATGTGGTAGCTGTAGCCAACGAAGAAGGCGGTTTCGCCGTTTGCGAATGCCTCGAAAGATCCTGTGTAGTCCTCATTCCATGAGTAAACGGCCTTAGTTGGATTGGCGAAGTCAGTGTAGAATTCCACTGCGTCGAGCCCTGGGAAAACTCCTTCAGGTGCGTCGTCAGGGACTGTGTTAAAAGCTACCCGCCCGCGTTCATCGACCATTGGCGTGCCATTTTGCATCATTAGGAGCGAGAGAATATCGGTTGAGCGTTCAACATTGTCCGCTGTGCCAAGCGCAGCGCCGGATTGGGTAATTGCGCCAGCTGAGTTGATTGTTGTCAACGCCTCGACCTGATCCTGGAAGTCGGACCATGTTTCTGCCGGGTTTGGAATGCCGGCGGCGTTTAGCAAATCTTTATTATAAAACAAGGCCAGCGTGTCGAGAGCAAGCGGTAGGCCGTAGATTCGTTCTTCTGCGTCGATTTTAGGATCTGGTTGGTACTCTAAAATTACATCCTCAGGCACCTGCTCAACGAAGACTGACTTCAAAGTTTTCATCGACATTGTTGCGTTGGTGGTCTGTACTGTAACAACTTCGCGCCGCACGGTTCCTCGCTGTTCTTGTGAAGTAATGGTTACCGACGACGGCATTGGCATCATTAAATCCTGGTATTCACGCATCCAAGTATTATGGACAGCAAAAATGTCGGGTCCACGGCCTTCTGCGAATGCCCGGATTAGCTCGTCTTCATATTCATCAAAGCGGAGCTTGCGGTATTCGATGGAAACATTTGGGTGAAGCGCGCGGTAAGAATCGATAATGGTTTCGAACGCGTCTTCGTCATCGAATACTCGCCAGTATTCCAGCTTGACTTTTTCGAGTTCTGTGACCTCGCTGCCGCCAAAGCACCCTTGCCCTGTTGTAACAAACAGGGCCAGCAGAAGAATGAATGAGATTGGTTTAAAGGATGGTCGCATACTAATTATTTACAAACTTGTTTGAGATATTTTTTAAAGTCTTTGCCAATGTCTTGATGCTTAAGCCCAAGTTCAACCTGAGCTTTTAGGAATCCAAGCTTGTCCCCGCAGTTGTACCATGTACCCTCGAACACGCAGCCATACAGGGCTTTTTTGTTTTTAATGTGAGTTTCAAAAGCGTTGGCGAGTCGGATTTCTCCGTCCGGACCAGGCTTTTGAGTTTTGAGAAGTTTGAAAATCGCAGGGGTCAGAATGTAGTGGCCGATTGCTACGAGGTCGGAAGGAGCTTTTGACAGCGGCGGCTTTTCAACAAAGCGGGAGATCTCCCAGGTTGTTTTGTCGAGTTTTGTGCCGTCGATTACACCAAAGCTTGGAACCATTTTTTTTGGCACTTTATGGAGCGCTACGACCGAATCTTCGTATTTGTCGTAAACATTCATTAATTGCTTAAGCGCGGGCTCTCCCGGGCTATCGATAATGTCGTCCCCGAATAAAACCGCTACCGGCTCGTGAGCGTCAATAAACGGAAGGGCTGAAAGTACCGCGTGTCCGTCGCCGAGTGGCTTTGCCTGACGCACAAAAGCAAACTTAGCGAGCTTCCCAATATCCGCCACCTCTCTTAGTTCTTTCATCTTCTTTTTTTGTTCCAGCCTGTATTCCAATTCAAAGTTGCGATCGAAATGATCTTCAATAGCTCGTTTGCCAATTGCTGTTACAAAGATAATCTCCTCAATGCCACTTGCCACTGCTTCTTCCACAATGTATTGGATAATTGGCTTATCAACGACCGCAAGCATTTCTTTTGGTTGAGCCTTTGACGCCGGTAAAAACCTTGTCCCCATCCCGGCTACTGGGATAATAGCTTTTCGAATTTTCATACCCGGTAGTACAACTTTGAAGTTCGATGTTTGCTTTTACGAACATCGAACAGGATTAATTATGATAAATATCCCCCCAGTTTAACTGGTTATTGCCTAGTAGTAGCCAACCTGGTCAAAATCAAAGTTGTACTACCGAGCATACGAGATCATTATATCAGAAATAGCCAGGATTCAGTAGTCAGTAGATTGGCGAGACTTGATTTTATCGGCGATCCGTGCTACTCTCTGACAAACAATATGGAGAGGTGGCTGAGTGGTCGAAAGCGCACGACTCGAAATCGTGTATGCCTGAAAGGGTATCGAGGGTTCGAATCCCTCCCTCTCCGCCAGAATAAAAACACCCAGCATTGCGCTGAGTGTTTTTTTGTTTGTGTATTCTTGAAATAGCTCGAACGGAATTCCCCCCAAACCCCCTTCCTTTTTGCCCGCCTGCCGGAAACCTCCAGCGATTTTTTCGGCGGCCAGATTCTTTTCCTTGACCCACCCAACCCATTCGCGGGCAACGCTAAGGAACTCCCTATATTTTCGTTGCTAAAAAATAAATTTTTTGGTATCATAACATTATAGATAACTTACGAACGATAACATAATATCAATATCCTAATATCTATATTATCATATCACAATGGCAAAAACAATACCAACTATTTCT
>JBDRFP010000031.1:0-37371 GCA_043818555.1 bacterium
CATAGTAGTTCACACAGGGATTGCCCACATTGAGAATCCCTGTAGCGGCAGTTTTATTCATACTTCGGCATGTTACCAAGAGATTTTAGGGCATTAAACCCAAATCTCCGGGTGTTACCGATGTATCTCATCTTATACATCGACTCCCCATGGCGCGGTATCAAAAACACCTGACCTAACCGTCAGGTATTTTTGTTCACTCTTTTCGACCATCTGCAACATTAAACCAAACCAACACCGCGTCAGGTATTTTTATTTAATCTCAACCGATCAATAAACGTTCCGACCAAGCCAACGCCACACCAGTTTTTTGCTTGAAACCTCATACAATACTGTTCGTTAGACATGTAACACAATTTACCCGATCGGCCAAAAAGTGATACACCTACTCACTACCTTAGCTTCATTGCTCTGTATACAGTTACGTATTTATCCGCCTTAAGCAAATATACGAATTCCTGTAATTCAAATACAACGTCAACATTGCTTTCCCAAACACTTTTTTGTTCCATCATAAATCCCGCCTTTTTGAGAAGAGCCCGCAACGCATATCGAACCTCGCGAATATCTTCTGGGATGTCGAAAGTTACTACGCAAAACTCGCCTTCCGGAAGTTCATCCTTTTTATTAACAATTTTCAATTTTAACGCCTCTTCATAGCCAATATTCGTCAATTTATACCATAGCTCATCTCCTTCACGTTTCAGCTTAATAAATTTCTGTCGCTCAAGTCTCTTCATGCGTAAATATTCGGCTCTTCTGCGTTTCGTTTCCTCGCGCCGTTCAGCATCTCTTCGATACTCTTGAATCGGAATCCCTCCGTAGGCTTTCCGATAAACTGTAGCCGGATGCATATCATCAATAGCATCAAAAAAATTCATTAACACCTCCCCTGTCAATGAAAGACCCTTTAAAACAATTTTTGACACCTTCCCCATACAAAATAACTGTAACACAGTTTAACCGATCGGCCAAAAAGTGATACAGGAGATAAAATAAAGATTGACTACTGTCCGGAGATATTACGCTCTTTGTCTGGCTCCCCAGGGCCACCACAAACTGTCCCCCACCGCTTAGCTTCCCGCCAAGCAAGTTCCAATGTGGCCCTCGCGGTATCTGCAATTGTCTTTGATTTGATTTCTATTGCAACCATCCCCTCGGTATATGAAAACAAAACCAAGCTATCTCCGCAAACCGTCATCTCCCCTTCAACAGGAACCAGTGTAGGCGAGATAGCAACAAACTCAATATTGTCATCGTCTGAAAAATCAATATCTTGCCTTTCTGTAACTATAATCGCCTTGACCTTCCTGTTCATTTTTTTAAGCTCGCGCCTATGCATATGCGTGATCCCGGGGTCATGCAGTTGTAAAAATGTATCATATCCAATAATCTGCAAAAGATCATCATCAAGCTGTTCGTATTCACGCTGCATTACTCGAAGGCCGTCAAAACTTTCAATGTAGCGAATCTTAGGCTTATTGGCAGAAAGGTTATGAAAAACTCTAAGTCGCAGCAGCATATTGTCTACAAGTCTCCTGCGAATATCAAACTCCTGCTGCTGGAGCTCAAAAAGCGTTGCGAGACGCTCAGGCGGCTCGGCAATGTACCTGCGCTCTCCGGCTTTACTATATGCTGTAATCAGACCTTTTTTGGCAAGCGAATCCAAAATTGTATATGTGGTCGCTCGATGCACATCAGCCCTGCGGGCGATCTCATTAGCGCCAGCTTGCCCCAATTCTAAAGCCGAGATGTAAATCGCAGCCTCCTTTTTATTGAATCCGAGCAATTCTAAATCGCGGATGAGGTCGTCCATATTAATTAGATTTTGGGTTTTAGGTTACGGAGAGCTTGCCAGGTCTGCTCAGCAGTCTGTGACCATGAGAAGCTATCGAGCCTTATCATCCCCTTGTCGATCATTGACTGGCGATCGATTTTATTAAGCGCGACATTCAGCATTGCGTCACGCCACTCAGTAATACTTTTTGGATCTGCAAAAATCGCTGCATCTCCTGCAACCTCGCGGAGCGCAGGGATATCTGACGCAATCAAAACGGTTCCCGCAGCAAGAGCTTCAAGCGCCGTAATCCCAAATCCTTCGTACCAGCTTGGGAATACATACGCGGCCGATCCTGCAATTAGTGGCGCCAAATCCTCTTCTACAATGTAGCCTGGCAATAAAATATCTTTACGAGCCGGCGATTGCGCAATCGCAATCTTAATATCGTCAGAATTATTGCCAAAGGTTCCGCCGAGTAACAACTGCGTCGGGTCCCCGGCTCCCCTGGTGTATTTTAAATCCTCAAAAGCTCGGAGCAAAGTCAAAATGTTCTTCTTGTGTTCAATCCTACCAATCGTCACAAAGTACCGCCCGCGCGCGATCCGGTACTTTTGCATAGTTGCCGATATTTGATCTTCTGTAGTCTGAAAATCTTCCAAATCGACCGCTAGCGGGGTTGCTGTGATCTTCTCGGCTGGCACTCGATACAGCTCAATAAGGTCGCGCTTGGTCGTCTTAGAAACTGTAATCAAGTGCGCTGATTCGTTAATTGCTCTTCCAACTGCCCATTCCTGTCGACGACGAACAGCCGACGAGTAAACCTGAGGCGTTCGCCTAAATGCAGCGTCGTGAACTGTGGATACAATTTTTAACCTACCGTGGAATCTTGGAATTTCGTGTGCTGGAGTGAAGAACACATTTGGTGTTCGTCGAATTAACTCCCAACTTAGTCTGCCGTGCGTCCAGCCCTTGCGTGGCCACCAGTTCAAGATTTTAAACGACCAACCTGCTGGCAAAGGATCTAGGCTAGGCACGGGCGCTGACGAATACAACAAAACCCGCTCGTCATCCTCAAGCGGGATCTTTTTCATTTCACTCAAAAGCTCAAACACATAACGCTCGGTTCCAGTCATGTTCTTGCGCGTAAGAGCATTGATGTCTATACCGATGGTGAACATAGGGCTTGTGACCAGGTTTATTATCGGAAAGCAAGGTTTATTATCGAGAAACAAAGTTTATTATGAGTCACGACTGTTTATTGCCAATAAACCTCACTACCTGACAGTAAACCCCGCAGGCCGAGACAATTAACCAAGCCAATACGACAATAAACCTCGTTCTTTGATTCTACTGAGTAAACACGCTTCGTTTATACGATTCCAGGTTTTCCAACGCGAGACCCGTACCGCGCGCAACGCACATCTGCGGCTCGTCCGCAACATATGTCGGCACGCCGGTGGCCTCAGCGATCAAGCGGTCAAGATTGCGCAACTGGCTACTGCCTCCGGACAGCATAATTCCCTTGTCCATAACATCGGCCGAAAGCTCAGGCGGAGTCTTGTACAAGAGCTCCTTCAGGGTCGAAAGAATTCCCTCAAGCAACGGCTGAATTGCTTCAGTTACATCGTCAGATGTCACTTCCATAATTTTAGGCAATCCGGTGATCATGTCGCGTCCTTTCACCTCCATGGACAACTTATCTTCCAAATACATTGCTGACCCGACAGTAATTTTAATATCCTCAGCGGTCCGCTCGCCAATTGCCAGGTTATGCGTGCGACGGATGTGATCCATTAACGCCTGGTCGAATTTTACTCCGCCAATTCGTACAGAGTCAGAAGCCACAATCCCGCCAAGTGAAATAACAGCCATCTCTGTAGTGCCACCGCCAATCTCAACAATCATGTGCCCTGACGGACTGCCGATTGGGATGTTAGCCCCAATGGCTGCAACGATCGGCTGTTTAATTATGTAGGCAGCTTTTGCTCCTGCCGAAAGCGTAGCATCAATAACGGCGCGGCGCTCGGTTGATGTAATCCCGCCCGGAACAGCAACCATAACCTCAGGCCTAAAAACTCGAAAGCCTCCCAGCACTTTGTTTATGAAATACCGAAGCATTGCTTCGGTAGTCCGGTAATCGGCAATGACTCCGTCTTTGAGTGGCCGCTTGGCAACAATAGTGTCCGGGGTTCTCCCAAGCATATCCTTAGCTTCCTTTCCGACAGCAAGAACTTTTTTGTCAACCTTAGAAATCGCGACCACCGATGGCTCGTTAATAATAATGCCGCGCTTGGGCACATACACAAGCACGGTGGTGGTTCCTAGGTCAATTCCAATTTTCTTTGCGAACATAATTTCCAGTCCTCCCACTTAAAGGACCAATTACCAAGCACCCAACCCCCAATAAACTCCCAATTCCCAATCCGCAATTGGTTATTGGATATTGGAGATTCATTGGGAATTGATTACTTGCGCATTGGCCATTCTCTATTCAACGCCTAAAACTCCACAGTAAACACAGTGTCCTCGTCCAGCACATCCTCTAGACGATAACTCTTATCTCCCCACTCTGACTCGTCTTCTGCCGGGTCGGCAACTTTTACCTTTTTACCAAATCCCAAGTCCAGAGTCAAAACATGATCAGCCGCCCCAACCTGTTTGAACACAGTCAGCTGGTAGAGTCTGTCCTTAACAGCTTCTTCGATGGATTCCGGAAGGCGGTAAGTGAAACTGAGTGTTCTCTCCTCGCCGGGCTCGATCGATGTAAACGCGCCAAAGCTGGTCATTCCATCTTCCTCAGCGACCGTTACCTCGCCCTCTTCGAGCAACGGATTGCTAAGCTTGTCGTTTCGGAGCGACCCGGAGTGGCTGATGAGCTCGCTTCCAAGCGGCACATACACGCGCGTAAAAGTGCGGTAACGCGTTGTGAAAAGCGTAAAGCTGCCGGTGTTAATGTAGGTAACCGATACTGTCGCTATGTAACCGTCATCGTCTTCAACAATTGAATAGTCGATCTGACGGTCAACAACCGGGTCGGTCTTAAGCGCGCTCATATTGGCGTCAACAACCATTAAAAAGTCATCCGTGTCTTCAATGTCAATCGTCTGCGCCCAACCGGCGTCAACAAAGGCGGACTGGGTATCTTCATCCAAGCTGTAGAGTCCCAGGTATTTGCTTGTAAATCCTTCGGTTACCTTTCCAAACAATGTCCCCAGCTGAGAGACCTCCAGATCGAGCAGGTCACCGATAACACTCTCTGCCAGAACATCAATAATAACCTTTCGCTCACTGAATGGGATTTCACGCTCTACAAAACCGTACTCCACTTCATATTCCAATAACTCTGCCAAATTATCACTGTCAAATGTTATGCCTCTCACCGTGGCCGGCCCTGTAATTTCCATTATCGATGCTGCAAATGTTGGAGTGAGCCCAAGCACGCCATGAATCTCCGGAACCGGGTAGCCGGCCGCTGACAGCTCCTGCCGCAGAACATCAACCGCAAACTGGGACGATGCGGCAAAGTCAGGAGACCAGTTGGAATCGCGAAAATACCACTTATCCTCGCCGACATAGGTAGCGAGCGCGTCCGGTGGCAATTGCGTATAGCTATACGAATCCTCAACGAGCTGATCGATTGCGTAGCTGTCCTGGATAGTCAAATCAACCAATTCTCCATCGCGCACTGTTAGCAGGCCATAAACTCCAATGAATCCTCCGCCAGGACGCATTTCGGTATTGTTCAAAAATAGAAGCAGCCATTGGCGGTCTTCGCCAACTCCTGCAATTTCATTAATACTTGCCGCAAACGGAACCAACAAATCCACACCCTCAATCAGGGTTGGAATAGCCTGTCTGAACGGATCAACCGCATTGAGAAGCGCCGGATGAACATTCAGATCATCAAGCTTGTTCAAATCCTCCCCGGCCAACCGAAGACTGACTTGCGCCGCCTTAAGCTGAGGCAGTGAATTTCCGAGCGTTTGCAACAGCCTTATCCTGGTTTCGTCAGGAAGATCACGAAAGGCCATGGACGCATCGATGTCGAGGGCTGAGAGGATTTCCTCAGCCTCGTAAACAACCGCGTACACTTCAGATGCAATTTCTACAGCTTGTTTGAGCGCCTGAACCGACTCGGATCCAGCGTCGAAAACCGCGCTTAACGCCTGTACCTGATCGCCGACCCATGGCAACACAACGGTCCATTTCAGAAACTTCAACCCCGAGCGCGCCTTGGCAAGCCCGTCTTCGGCGTCGTCAAGCGCCACAAGCGCGCTGTCAAAATCCAACGCTACCGCCGCTTCCTGCGCGCGCGCAAACGCTTCTTCCGTTTCTCCAACGCCGCTAAAAAATCGTCCGGCGCCAATTGCCGTCATTGCACCAAGCGTAACAAGAACTAAAATCACAATGCCAATAAGCCAACTTACCCTGCGGCGTCTTTTCTTTTGCGAAGGCATACCGAATGTTTGCGTTTGGTCAAAGTCAGGATCGGTTGGGTTGATGAAATTGGTTTCGGTGGACATAGGTTATGGCGTAAGTAAGTAGGCGATGAATAATATAGAATCTCTCAACATCTCTCAACATCTCTCAACATCTCTTCTCGTGGATTCCCAACTCCCCGATACTTTTTCCAATACTTCAAAAAACTGTGAATATGAATCCAAGTGAATTTAGAAGTTAGCTGATGAACCAGCCCGCCGTCTGCTGACATCCTACGGTGGTAGTGAAGCATTTTTGATTCCGGACGGTACACGACTCGATAACCATTTTCCCAGCATCGGCGGCAAAGGTCGTTGTCTTCATAATACAGAAAAAATCGTTCATCAAACAGGCCTATGCGCGCCAGCGCCTCCCTGCGGGCAAATAGCGCCGCGCCAATGAGCGCGTCCACGTCCATGGTTTCGCTGTGGTCGTCGTGGATCATCATATATTCTTCGACCTGATTTTTGGCGCGCGGAAACTTTCCAAGCGGGGTTCTGCGAAAAGCCGGGATCATAAAAGTTGGTATTCTGTAGCATGTATGCTGCAAGCTACCATCCGGATTCAATAGTTGAGGTCCGGCTATGCCGACTTCTGGATTGGCATCCATAAATTGCATTAACTCTTCGAGCGACCCCGGTAGTACTACAATGTCAGGATTAAATATCAACACGTAGCGACCTCGCGCTCGGCTAATTCCCTGATTCATCCCGCCGCCAAAGCCGAGATTTTTTGCCATTGGGAAGTAACGAATTTCCGGAAATTCGTTCTTGATTAACTTATGCAAGCCGGCGACAGGATTATTATCGACTATGACCACCTCAAACTGAAGCTGTGGGGCTGCACACCGAATACTTCGAAGAGTCTGGCGCAGTACCCCGGTTTCAAAAGTGTGTACGATAATTATAGACAGGTCTAGGTCACTTGTTTGCATACCCGGTAGTACAACTTCGAATAATGCCAGCGATAAACTGGGGCATCAAAATTTTGGCGATAAACATCATTTATTGATTTGGTTAATTCCAGCTCGGCCCCGTACACTCCTCAATATCGAAGTTGTGCTACCGGGCATATTGTCAGGATCACCTACAGACTACAGATTGTCTACAGATTTACAGAATGAAATGCGCTTTTCAATCTGTATATCTGTAAGTGATCCGTAGTCTGTAGGTGGGCTCACGATGACGATTTATTTACCGAGGTACGACCGAATCGCCTTCTCGGGCTCTCTGGCGTTTTGCTTAATTACCTTACGCTTTCTGATCATTGACGGCAAGTGCGCCCCCATGCCAAGCAGACGCTTGCGGGTTTCAGGCTCAAAAAACAGTCCGTAGAACACTCGTGAACCTTCACTAACCAAAAGTCGCGGGAACGACACTATTGCACTCCAGAGCGTCAAATTTTTAATCAGAACAAACAGCTGGTTCCTTGTTGACAGCGCTGCTGTAAATGGGCTTTGACCCTGTCTGTTCTTGAGCCTGTTGAGCAAAGACTGCTGTTCTGCTCCGTACATACCGCGATAGTGGTAACCAATTGCCGTTGGAACGAAACGCGATTTCCAGCCGAGCTTGCGCAAACGCCATGCCAAATCGCAATCTTCTCGATAGGCAAAAAAATCGCTGTCAAACACGGTGCTGTCAACCATAACATCGCGCAGAGCTTTAATTCGAAATAGTGCCATTGTGCCACTTGGGCCAATTATATCCTCTAGACTGTCGTACTGGCCGGCATCGATCTCGCCAGCGCCGCGGTCAGCCAGGCGCCAATTTTTATGAAGCCGTAGTCCGGTTGTGTCAATTACATCCGACTTAATTGTTTCCTGCAACACCTCGTCTCTCGCCCGCTCGCCAAATGCACGATAAAGCTTTGGCTGCACTGCACCGAGCTTAGGATTGGCCTTGAGCGCCTTTACCAGCTCCTCAAAACAAGTTGGAGCCAGAATCATGTCTGAGTTCATGATGAGAATGAATGAATCAATTTCTTGTTCAAGCTGAAGGCGGTCAAAAGTAAATCTGAACAACTGATTAAACCCTCCGGCAAAACCGTTGTTTTTATTGTTGCGCGATACTAAGCAGTGCGGGTGGTATTGTTGCAAATACTCGACTGTTTCGTCGTTACTGCCATTATCGAGCACCCTGAGTGTGAAATCCTTGTAGGTCTGATTGTCGAGCGATTCAAATAAATCCGGAAGATATTTCCGGTCGTTCCAGGTTAGCATGTGGGCGATTATGGGCATGGCCTAGAAATTGGCTATTGAGAAATTAGAAAATGATAATAGAAAATGGAGAGTAGAAAGTGGGTTTAGTGTAAATCAGAATGGGGTTTTTGGCCAGCCCAAATGCCAGAAGAGCTAAAGAAGCGATCGGAGCTAGAAGTGCTAGCTCTATTAGCCCCATTAGCCCTCTCGATAATAAAAACCGCCTGAGTGTCCGAAGACAACCAAGCGGAACGGGGCTCAGCGCTTTTTGGGGCGCTGCTTCTTGTGCGAGCTCGAGCTCGACTGCCCCGAGTGGGGCTGTCGCTGCTCTTGGTGCGCCGGCTGCTCTGCCTGCGGACGCTGCTGCGGGTGCGACGTACGCGCGCTCTGCGTCATGGTCTGCTGACCGGAAGGCGGAGCATGGTGCGACGAACTCGACTGACTCGCTGACGGACGCGATGCCGCGTGATGCGAACTCGACGAATGCGCGCTGCGCGAACTCGATGCTGCTGCGTGATGCGTCGATGGTCGCGATGCCGCGTGGTGCGAACTCGACGAATGCGCGCTGTGCGTTGGAGGCCGCGCGTGATGCGCGGTCGACGGACGCGAGTGGTACGTCGCCGGCCTTGCCGGCGCACGGTAGGCGTGATGCACGACCACCGTTCCGTACGGCGGAGCATACCAGTAGCGCGGCGCGTAGTTCATGTGCCAGTGCGGACACCCGTAGTAGTGCACGTGCGGTACGATCATTCCCGCATACCAGTGCGAACAACCGTGATGATGAACGTGCGCGTAATGCGAATGCCCGTGCGCGCAGTACTCATGACCGTAGTAGATGGGGTGGCCGTCGAAACAGAGGCCGATCAGCAACCCCGTCAAGTTGACACTCACCGATACTTGCCCGTGCGTGTGCGCACGCGCTTCGCCCGGTGTGGCAAGGGCAAGCCCTGCCAAAAGAAGGACCAGAACCCAGACTTTCTTCATTTGAACCTCCTTGTCTTGGGTGCTTAATTTATACCATTTTTGCTAACGTTTGTCAAATAAAAGCAAGTTATTAAGTGATTTTACGAAAAACAAAAAGTGATTTAGTGATTGAGTGTTTCGGATTACTCAATAACTAAACCACTAAATAACTCAATCACTTCTGCCTACCGCCTCTTCTTAGTCACATTAAACCCTAAATACTTCCCAGTCATCATTCTGGTTTGAGCGTCGATTGCAGGGAAAGCTCCAAACACCACAAAAGTAATTGGAAGCAACGCCCACTGCAAAATCATCACTAGCCAGTTTTGCTTTCGAACTCCGCTTGGTCGAGGCGGTAGCAAAAACAAACTTAGCAAAGCCGACGCAAACACACCGGCGGTGGCAATCTGCATCATCAACTCAAGTGTAAACGGCGAGTTGGCTACAAACGCTGTTGGCGAATCCCCCATCAAAAAGAACGGCAAATAACCGAGCATAAAAATCAAAATCGGCGCAGTTGCCCAAGTGTACATTCCTTCGATGTGATTAAAAATGAACTTTCGCTTTGTTCGAGCTGAAATTTTGTCATTGCCTTTAAAGTGCTCCAGCATATATGGCAAGTGCTCCACTCCCCAAGCCCAGCGTCGCTGCTGTTTGTAAAGCGCCTTGAGCGACTCCCAGTAAGTCGCGCCGGCCACCGTGTCCATGTGAACCGGCAGGAAAATTGGCGTCACGCGGTAGTCACCGTTGTAATGCAAAAGTCCTTGCATAAAGATTCTGGAGTCTTCACTGACCAAATCCGGCTCCCAATAACCAACATCTACCAACATTTGCCAAGGCATTGAATGGCTTGAGAATGTCCACATTCGCTCCGGGCGAACCAGTTCGGACAGGAGCCAAAAAGTTGTACCAAACGCAGCTACACGAACCGGAGCCGCAGCGTTCCAAATGTTGTTTGAGAAAAGTGTAAGCGGCTGATAGGAAGTGCGGGTTGGATTTTCAACTGTGAGGTAAAGGTAAGCGAGCCTAGCAAAGTACTGCTCGTGCGCTACAGTATCAACATCAAAAGCTGATACGATTACATTTTCGTATGGGATCTTTCGCTCGTCAATAATTTCTTTTGCGCGACCGGCCATCCACTTTAAGTTTGATCCTTTGCCCGGAATTTCGCCCTCGAGTCCGCGGGGGTGAAGTGTAAAATCGATCTGGGCAAACTTGTTGCCAAACTCTTCGCTCAAGGCTTTTTGATATTTTGCAAAGTTTTCTTTATCTCCTCCTTCACCACCAACGATTACGATAAATCGATCTTTTCTGTACTTGCTATTCAACACCGCGCGCAGCGCACTTTGCAGAATCGACAAATCCTCTTGGTAAGTTGGAAGCATCACTAAATGATAAACGCCATCAGCGCCATCAAGCTTTTTGTACTCGCTCTGCCAGTCAACCGCGAGTTCGCGCTTGTGTTCAAAATATGCCGCTGTGAGATGAATAAGGAAGTAAAGCACTCGAAGTGTCCAGTAAAGGTCGAAAATGATGATGAAAACAACAGCTACGACCGGTACAAAAATCGATGTAAATATTGCCAAAATAAAAGTAGTCCAAATGAGTAATCCTGGAATCATTTCCCAAAATCGGTGTTTTCCGTATTGTCCGAGCGTTTGTGTCATAATGAAAGAGACTAGCAGATTTGGCGGTTTTGGTCAACCTAGGAACATATAATGGATTGCGGGGGTTTGTAGTTCACAGTTCACAGTCAAAAAAATACGAGAGTAGATAGTAGATGGTAGATAGTAGACTTTTCAATCTTCTGTCTGGCATCTACTGTCTGCCCCCGTTTAAAGATTCGTAGGACTGTAACGGAATCAAACCCTCAAATACCTCCGCATTGCAAACCACGTTGTGCCAAGGCTTAAAATCGACAAGGCTACAAACTGGCCGATGAAAATGATTGGGGCATTCTCAATAAAGAAACTCGCGATATTAACATCGATTCCGCCAAAGTAGGTGTTGATCCATGGCTCTAACCAGCGGAAGCTTAAGAATGCTAATCCGGCCATCACACCTGTCGCAACAAAACTGTACATGAGCGCCTCCAACAAGAACGGCCCTCGGACAAACCAGTCGTTGGCACCAACTAACTTCATAATTCCGATTTCGTCGCGGTGGACATAAGTTGCCACCCGGATGGTGTTGAAAATTATGAGCATTGCAATGAGTGTAAAGAAACCTGCCAGAATCAACCCGCCAAGTCGGATTCGATTGCTTAGCGTTCTGATCTTTCCAATCACCGCTTCGTAATCGGTGTAGTCCTTTTCTTTTATGTAATCTTCAAACTCAGGTGTTTCGATTGCTTCAAGAATGAACTCAAAATCATCCGGCGACCAGGCTGTAATTACAAGCGCATGACCGAATGGATTACCATCTACTTCATCGAGCGAGGCCAGAATTACAGGATCGTCCGCATGCCGCTCAGTAAAAGCCTCTAGCGCTTCGTCGTCCTCAACAAACACAACATTCCGCACCTGCGAGAGCCCGAACAAATAACCCTGCGCGGCCTTGACGATATCCTCCGACGTCCCGGGCTCAAAATAAACCGACACCTCAACCTTTTCCTCAACCGATTCCACGGTAGCGTTACCCAGAACATTGATAAAAATAAGTGCGTTCACAGTGGCAAGCGTGAGCACAAAAATGCTCATGGTAATCAAAGAGAGCCAGAAGTTGCGGAAGAAGTTCTGAGATGCGAAGCGGATGATTCTAAGTGTCGAGAGTACGAAGGACATGTTTCGTGGGTTTCAAAGGTTTCAAAGGTCGCAAAGGTTTCAAGGGTTCATAATCGCTCTTCGATCTACTGGCTACTGTCTACTGACTACTTTCGCAAGCCGCTAAATCACATACTTCCCGTTTTCAATGTCGGAGGCAATTTCGCCGTCCTGGAGTGTTATGACCCGTTTTTTTAAGGCGTTAACAATGTCACGGTCGTGGGTAACTAGTACTACTGTGGTTCCGTATTCGTTGATTCGTTTTAGAAGTTCGATGATTTCGCGCGAGTGGATGGTGTCCAGGTTGCCGGTTGGCTCATCAGCGACGAGGATTTTTGGCGTGTGCACCAGCGCGCGGGCAATCGAAACTCGCTGCGCTTCGCCGCCTGAGAGCTGGCGCGGGTAGCGCTCGGCCTTATCGGACAGTCCGACGATCTTTAGAACCTGCGGTACAACTTCGGAAATCCGTCTTGGACGCACGCCCGCAACTTCAAGCGCGAACGCCACATTTTCTTCAACGGTTTTGCGCGGTAGCAACTTATAATCCTGAAAAACCACGCCAATCTGACGCCTGAGAGTTGGAATCTCTGGCCGTCGAATCCTACTAATATCCCAATCTCCAATTATTACCTGCCCTTTGCTTGGAGTCTCTTCTGCAAATAAAAGCTTTGCGAGCGTAGTTTTTCCACTACCGCTTTGGCCAACAATAGAAACAAACTCGCCTGGTTTAATATGCAGGCTGGCATTTACAAGCGCCTTTGTGTTCGGCTTGTAGATTTTGGATACGTTCTTCAGCTGGATCATAAAGGGATTATATCATAGTTTGGGATCAGGGGGATGTTGAGGGATGTTGAGAGATTTTGAGGGAGGTTGAGGGAAGGAGCTTAAAGGGAGCTTATCGCGACAAGCTCGGAGCTTAAGAGAGCTTATTAGCGAAGGTTTCAAGGGCTTCAAAAGTTTCAAATACATGCAACTTTTGACTTTTAGACTTTCCGACTTTTGACTAAAAATAAAATACCGACCTACTTGCATAGGTCGGCACGCTCTAGAACGCGTTGTTGGAGGTTTCGCTAAGAGCCTCTCGTACTGCATTCATGTGCCCAGCTCGCCACTCAGCGAGCGCGAGGTCGATACCTTGCCGCACGCGATTCATGTAGAGGCATCTGTTGCCCTGGCACAATTCCCTCTCCAGGTTCGCGCGAAGGAGAGCTAGCTCGTCGAACAACTGCTGCATTTGGATCTCGCGATCCGCAGTCCTGCTGTCCTGAGCTCTGCGAAGCCGCAAGCGAATGCTCACAATCCACCGCTGCTTCTCCAGATTCGCAAGCGACCACCCGGCCCACCTCCAAGCGTCCAGCACCTGATGGTCGGTCAATTCGTCCATAGCCTTGCGGAGATCGTTTGCCGTGCGTCTGAACGCATGCCTGAATGGGCGGTCAGGGGTCTTGCTCAGAGACTTCGTGAGCTCCATTCTGGGCTGGGTAACAAACGGGGGCCTGCCTCCAGCGATCCACTTGTCGATTGTCTGGTAGCCCTGCCGCATGGTGCTGATATTGCGCTGGATTTCGTTCAAAAGCACGCGCTCGCGAAGGCCCATGCCGGTGGCGATTCCTCGAATCTCTTCCTGGCGCAACTTGCCATCCTTGGCCGTCCAGGCTAGCCGATTTCCGATCACGCCCGGGTTGGGTCGTCCAAGCGAATCGTGCATGGCGCTAGCGTAGCTCAGCCGCTTATGCATACTCACCTTGTGCGCAGCCTGCACGCGCGCCAAGTCGTCAACCAGCACCTGGATCCGCTCCTGCATAGCGCGCCTGTCTGCTGCGGTCATACTCGTCCAGTTGACCAGCGCGTAGCACAGATCCATGCTCTCAACGATCGCCTCGTCCATGTACGCCAGCTCTCCGGAGTAACCAGAGAGATCGTCGGCTCCGTAGCCGGCGTTCGCTGCCACGCAGCCAATCAGCGCATCGTCGAGCGATTTGTAGATATTCCAGCGCACGACTCGCGTGCCTTCTTTCTGAGGCTTACTCTGCCTCATGAGAATGTAGCCCTCTTTGAGAGCATAGCGCTCGACATAACTGGTAATCCTCAGGATCGCCATGCCGAGCAGCTTCTCCACCTGATCATCTGGGATTTTGGTCTCAGGTCCATATCTTGTGTTTAGGATCATCTCTCACTCCTTGTTTGGGAATGAACTGGCCTTGTTATAGTAGATTTGGACGATTTTGTCAAGGTCGATCGTCAGAAGAGGTTATGTCGATAAGCAAAGAGGTTAGAAAGAGGTTAAAGAGAGGTTAAAGAGAGGTTAACAAGGAGTTTAAAGCAGTAAACGCAGAGCTTAGCTGGCGGTAAAGAGAGCCTAGCGAGCTCGACAAGTAGTGCAATATATATTATAACTTAGCAATGAAAACCTACATTAAATTTTACAATAGGTCGCTGCCAATATACGCGGTACAGTATTGGTTTCGGGGTGAATCCTTTGAAACAAAAATGCTCCTTGGCGCGTCGGGCGCTCCACTTTTTTATTATGAAGACAAAAAGGCAACTTCGGTATATTACGAAAAAACCGAGCTTGCAAATGCATCAAAAAAACTAACTGACTATTATATTCAAAATCCGGATGAATTAGAAAATGGAATCAGGCAGTACAAAAAATTACACCAAGATAGTCTAGTTGCCATACAACAAAAAAATCCAGCATCTCTTTTCGCTATTGCGGTAAAAATGTGGCCAACGCTTAATTCGATTATGTTTTTGGGTGAACTAGAATCTGCGCATCCCACTATCCTCAAACTGAAAGATAATGCAATCCAAGCTCGCGCAGAGACGGATAGGTTCATTTACAACATTGGGAATGGCATATGGGATTCAATCGATCCGTCTGTCCCTGAAGAAGTTAGAAGCTTTCTTACCATTGAAGAAATTGTCAGCAAGAAATATCCAACGCCGGATGAGATTGGCCGCAGAGAAAAAAATTATATCTACACACAAGATGCTCTGATCGCCGGCATTAGCCTTTCCGATTTTGCAAAGAAGCAAAATTTTATTTTTCAGGCAGAACAACCCTCAGAAGATATTCGTGAATTTTCCGGCGAAGTGGCGTGTGCGGGCAAGGTTACAGGCAAAGTCCGCAAAGTATTGGAATTTAGAGATATGTTTAAATTCCATGAAGGAGAGGTGCTGGTAAGCCCAATGACCGTGCCTGATTTTCTTCCGGTGATGAAAAAGGCAATAGCATTTATTACCGACGAAGGCGGGATTACCTGCCATGCCGCAATCATTGCGCGCGAGATGAACAAGCCTTGCATAATCGGCACAAAAATTGCCACTCAGGTTCTTAAAGATGGAGACAGCGTAGAGGTTGATGCAAATACTGGCAAAATTAGGATTCTGTAAATTACAGCGCTTAGTTCCAACACTCGGTGAAGGAACAATAATCAGACCCAATGTCTGCAGATACAAAAAACTCGCAGCAAGTGCTGTGAGTTTTTTGCATGCCAGTCGAAGCTTAGGCGGTTATCAGACCAGGCCCTTCTTCGCTAAAGCTACGAAGGGCATTCTTCACTTCATCTAACTATAAACACTAGCTGAAGCGAAGAATGGAGCCACCGGGCGGATTTGAACCGCCGACCTCTACTTTACGAAAGTATTGCTCTACCAACTGAGCTACGGTGGCAGGATGGAGCGGGTGACCGGGCTCGAACCGGCGATCTTCTGCTTGGGAAGCAGACGTTCTACCACTGAACTACACCCGCGTGGTTGAAGTTATAGCACAGAATAATGAATCTTGTCGAGTCGCAAATGGACGACCTTATGGCCGTCCCTACTACTGACTACTGGACGCCGGCTACTATCTACTTTCGGTTACCGTACATAAAACTTCACCTCCCTACCACGTGAAAACTCCTCCATAACCTCGTCCAGACCGGCCTTGCCAACTGTGATAATTTTCAGCGCGAGCAAAACTTCGCCATCGTCCTCAATTGAATCATACACCTTCACAATCGCAAAATACTCCCCGCCATCAAGTACGCCCGACACCTCGTTAACCTCCAGATCAAAAACCGACTCCAGCCCTTCATAAATATCATCCTTGCCGAAATACCCAATGTCACCATTGTACTCAGAGGAAATATCGTCCGAATACATCCGCGCCAAATCACCGAAATCAATACCGAGCTCAATGTCGTCATACAGCTTTTCAGCACGAGCCAAGGCCGCAAGCTGATAGTCGTCAGCTTTATAAACCGCGTCTTCGGAATGCTGTGAAATAAGCAGGGGCCGCACAACATGCTTGCGATAGTCCTTTACGCTCCAGCCTACAAAATCGAGAAACTCATTAAGCGATCCCTCTTCAACTTCGTATGCCTGGATTTCGTCATCGGTCACAACTACGCCAAGGTAGTCTGCCAGCTGTTCCATATGCTTGCGCTCAACAGCCACTTCCAACGCTTCGTCAAAAGCGCTAGCGTACGAATCTGCGCCGTCCTTTGACGCTTCAAACGCGGCAGCAAGCTCCACAACATCCCTGTACCAAACAATGCCCCCCTCAACAGACGCGGCCGGCACCGGCAAGACGCGCGACGCACTACGAGCCAGCCCCTGATGCCAGTGGCCGAACAAAAAGCCAAAAACCAAAATTGCCACTATGGCCGCTAGCAGAAACAAAACAAAAAACAGCGCAAGGTATTTTCTCGGTAAAGACCGATGTGTCTCGGGCTGCTGTGACTCGCGCGGCACTACAATCATAAACTCTTCAATTCTTCAAAAGTCGTTTTGTTAAAAAAGAAATAGAACCATCGCGCGGGATTTCCAACTCCATCCGGCGCCAGCCTGCCCAAAAATTCGCCGTCTTCTTCGCCCGACTCTACATCAACTGTATCATTCTGAATCAGCACCAGCGTCTCTCCTTCGCGTCCAAGCCCATGTTTTATGCGAGCTTCACTTTCCAAATAATACTCGCTCGAGAGCTGGCTGATTAAATCAAGCGTCTTCAGCCGATCCTGTTCCAGCGCCATATTTTCGGATTCCAAATTTGCAATCTCCCACTCCACTTGCATGCTGCCAATATACTCGCGGCCGAAAGCAAGCACAAGAAAAAACAAAATTACAGCGTTCACAACAACGAACAGCCTGAGATTGCGAGATGTTTTTTTACGTGCGGGCATGAGAAGTTAGAATTTAGAAGTTAGGTGATGATGGTCTTACGTTCGAATTCCGTTTCTGAATCCGGAACAGGCTCAACCGGCTCGACTGTTTCAATCTCAGACTCTTCTTCAACTTCTATGTCTTCTACGCTTTCTACATCTTCTACTTTTTCCAACTCTTCTTCCAGCACGCACTGAACTTCATCCAGAAAGTCGCGCACCCGATCGGGATGTCTTACACCAGGCAGTTCTAAGTCAAACTCAAAACCTTTTCGGGTTTTTATCCTAATGGTGCCAATGTCAAAAATCCTACGCAAAATTCCACGACGACGCGAAACAACTTCTCCAATATTGTCGACTTCCAAATCCGAAACCGTTCGATTAAAAAACCCGCGCTGTTCAGCATCCACCATGCGCTGGTCCGTGATGACGATCATTGTGTAGCGCCAAACCAACCAAGTCTTCAGGGCAAACAAAATTCCACTTCCAAGTACAGCAACAAACAGGGACCAGCCGAAAACCCCAATGCCGATGAGTGGGAAAAATAAGAAAAACGGAATCAGCACCCAAACAATGCTAAGGATTATGCGATGCGACTCAGCCCAAAGACTTCGGCGGATTATGCCGAGCACGTGTTCATTGGGTTTTAGTTCGAATACGTTGTGCATTTCGTCGCAGAGGTTAAAGAGAGGCTCAAGAGAGGCTCAAGAGAGGTTAAACGAGCTAAAGCATCGATAATGCCTTTTCGACAGCCGCTCTGTCGCTCCAAGGAACTTTTTTCCCGCCTGCCACAGCCATTACTGGTTCAGAGCCCTTTCCTGTGACAATTATAGCATCATTTTGATGAGCCAGCTTCACAGCCAGGTTAATGGCCTCTTGCCGATCGTCAACCAAGTACAAATCTTTGTCATCAGTCTTACCTGCGTCACGCGCGCCTTTGGCAACCTGTTCGATGATTGAGCGCGGTTCTTCGTCGTACGGGTCTTCGTTGGTAACGATCACGATGTCCTCGCGCTCGGCTGCCAAACGGCCAATTTTGTATCGACGAGAAGTATCGCGCCCGCCACCGGCTGATCCGTGGATGCCGATTAACCGCTTTGGCTTTAGCATTGCGACTGACTCAAATAAGGCCTTCAGCGCTTCCGGCTCGTAGGCGTAGTCCACAATCACATCAAACGGCTGGCCCTTGTTAATAAACTCAAACCTGCCTGGCAGTGGTTCAATCTTTTCAGTAGCATCAAGCACATCTTCGAGCGGGTAGCCGATCGCAGCGACCGTGGCAATGGCGGCAAGCATATTCTCGAGCTGGAAACGCGCTCGTAATTTCAAGTCAGCATGCAGGTCATTAACTTTAATTTCCGACCCCTTGGCATTAATTTTATCAACCTTACCGACAAAATTAACCGACCCGAAATCGCGCTGCCACGAATAGTAAAACTTCTTGTCAGCGCTAAACTCGTCAAAATATTCAAAGTGCTCATCATCAGCGTTCAGCACACTGGTTTTCGATACAAGTTCGCGATCCAAAGTCTTACGCTTCCGACTCATCAAATGTTCAAACAACTTCCCCTTCGCGCGCTTGTAGTTTTCAAAACCGCCGTGAGCTTCAATATGCTCGGGCGTGAGGTTTGTAATTAGCGCCAGGTCGTAATTAATGCCAAGGTGACGGTACTGATCGATTCCCTGCGATGATGTCTCGATTACCGCGTACTTACAACCCGACCTAACCATCTGCCGCATAAGCTTCTGCAAATAAAACCTGCCTGGCATTGTAATCTTCATGCGGTTCTCAATCTCGCGGCCGGCAATCATAAATCCGGCAGTCGATGTGTAGCCGACATTTTGGCCAAGCCCTTCGAGGATCTGCGCAATAAATTGTGTCGTGGACGACTTCCCATTGGTACCAGTAACTCCGATTACAAAAAGATCATTGGATGGCATGCGGTAGATAATCGATGATACCTGAGCCAGTGTCCAATGATAAATCTTCAGGATTGGTTTGGGGATAAATTTTCTAAGAAGGTGGAGCATAGAGTGCGTGATGTGTACCACTATTCGACCCGACAGTCAATGGCCAATGACCAAAAAACCAATTCCCAATGAATCCCCAATGCCCAATCGGCCAATTTTCCGATAACGCAATCACGATAAACATGGTCGGTCACTGTGCATTTTATATTCATTGGTCATTGGGTGCTTGTGAATTGGTCTTTACAAATTCCTCACCTCTTCGCGGAACTGCTCGCCTCGATCAAACTCATTTTGGAACATATTAAAGCTTGCAGCGCCTGGCGACAATAGTACAATGTCCCCGCTCTTGGCTAAGGCCTTTGCTTTCTGAACAGCGTCCTTCATGCTTTTTACTCCTGTCTCAACAGGCACACGGTCGCCTAATTCCTTTGCGATCAAGTCAGACGCATCGCCCTCAAACAGAATCACATTCTTGCAAGCCTCTGCAACCGCATCCGCCATCTTATCAAACGGCATATTCTTGTTAGCTCCGCCAGCGATCAAAATAACATCAGCATCAGCTCCGAACCGCTTAAGCGCAGCAATCACCGCATCAGGGTTGGTCGCAGTAGTGTCATTAACATAAGAGATCTCGTCCACCTCGCGCACAAGCTCCTGGCGATCAGACATGCCTTTAAACTCACGCGTGACTTCGCGAATAATATCGAGCGGCACGCCCTGCAAGTACGCTGCGCAAATTGAAGTCAGCACATTTTCCATGTTGTGCTCTCCCTTGAGTCCTACTTCAACAACCGGCACGATTTCTTCCTCTTTGCCATCGCGACGCGCCACAACCTTGCCGTCCTTCACATAACATCCGTCGTGCTCCTGATAAGTTCTCGAACACCAAAACAGCTTTCCCTTTACCTGGCCTTCCATTGCCCGCACTGTTTCATGGTCCCAGTTCAAAATCGTGTACTGCTCCGGGCTTTGCCATTCGTAGATGATCTCCTTTGAGTGAATGTAGTGGCCGTAGGAATGATAACGATTCAAGTGATCCGGATACACATTTGTGAGCACGGCAATCTCCGGTCCCTTTTTCATTTCCTTAAACGCCGGCGGCAAACTTTCAAGCAGCCATGACGACAGCTCGAGCACAACCGGTACGGGTTCGTTGATCTTTAAAAGATCGTCAAGGTTTTCAAGCGGCGATACTTTAATATTCCCCGCGACCACGGCGCGCTCGTCCATTTTGGTGAGCATCTCTCCGATCATTTTAGTTGACGTTGTCTTTCCTTTAGTTCCTGTTACCGCAATTATTGGATGCTTGTAAAATCGGAAAAACAAACTCACATCTGATTCAATCGACACGCCAGCCTCCTTTGCGGCCTGGATAAACTCAGACTCGCTCGGCACTCCTGGATTTTGCACAACGCAATCAACGTCCACAAAGTCTTCTCTGCGATGTTCGCCAAGCACAAAAAGCGGCTGGTAGATTGTACGATCCGGATACATTTCACGGTACTTGTGGTACCACTCCATGACCAAATTCATTGACTCCTCGAGCTCAGTCTCGTCTTTGAGGTCAGTAATAACCATTTGAGCGCCATGGCGCATAAGCCATTTTGCAGCGCCAAGTCCGCTGCCCTGCTTGTAGCGGCCAAGGCCCATCACGGTTACCACCGTGTCTTGAAAATTTTCAGGTTTTGTCAAATCCATAGAATGATGTTTAGTCGGTAGTATTATAGCTGGTTTTACGACAAAATCCAATTTATGACCGTCTCACAAACACCCAATAATCAATGAATATCCAATACACAATGATCAATTTGAGATTGTAGGTTGGGGATTCATTGGAGATTGATAGTTAAGCGTCGGTTATTTATTGCATCGCAATTCTCCTACGCCTAGAAACATTGTAAATTTCTTTAACAATTTCAATCAACAGCAGTTCGGCGAGCGCAATGCCTACCAGAGCCATCCACTCTACAAAAGTCAGGGATGTAAAATTGAACAAGCTCATCAGCGGAGCGATTGTGAGCGGGGCGAGCAGGAGCAGGAAGCCTAGCGCAACTCCACCGACCAAGAATTTATTTGCAAACGGATTTGAACGGAACACGCTTGTGCGCAACTGACGGACAGCGAACACATAAATTAGCGAGTCAATTCCCAGCGCGGCAAAAATGAATGTGCGGATTTCATCAATGTTAAAACCTCTGTCAAGCAAGTAAAAGTAGATTCCAAATAGCGCAACGTCAGTAAGTATTCCAATGAGGAAAATTAGCACCTTCATCTCTCCGTTCAAAATCTTCTCGTCTTTTTTGCGCGGCGGTTCTTTCATAATCCCCTTTTCCCCCGGCTCAAAAGTCAGCGCCAGGTTCGGGAAGCCATCAGTAATTAAGTTAATCCACAAAATTTGAGCTGGGAGGATAGGCAAAGGTAGACCAATAATAAGCGCGCCGAGAACTAAAACAACTTCGCTAAAGCTGTCGGACAGCAAGTAAACGATCATCTTCCTAATGTTCTCGAAAATAATCCTACCCTCTTTGATTGCGCGCACAATCGTGCTGAAATTATTATCGAGCAGAATCATGTCGGCAGTCTCTTTAGCAACTTCTGTGCCAGAACCAACGGCCACGCCAATGTCCGCAGCTTTCATTGCCGGAGCGTCGTTCACGCCATCGCCGACCATCGCAACCGGGTGGCCGCGGTGCTGCCAAGCGCGCACGATGCGCAGCTTATGGCGCGGCACAACGCGAGCAAACACGCTAATCGACTCAATGCGCTCGTAAAGTTCTTCATCATTGAGTTCATCAAGTTCGACGCCGGTAATCACATTCTCCGGGCCGGCCGGCAACCCTGCTTGGCGCGCAATAAGCCTGGCGGTCTCCGGATGGTCTCCGGTGATCATAACCGGAATGAGGCCGGCATCGCGCGCCTGCGCGATTGTGCGCGCCGCCTCCTTGCGCAGCGGGTCGCGGAGCCCTACAAACCCGAGCGGCTTCAAGTCGACTACATCGCTCTCGTCAATCTCGTCAGTCTTGTCCAAACTCACTGCCTCCGCTGCCATCAGCACCCGAAGACCCCGGTTGGTCATGTTGTTGAACGCATCAAGCAATTTTTTTCTTTCCGAATCAGTAACATCGGTTTTTGAAAGCAAAGCCTCGGGCGCGCCCACTACAAACAGCCTTGCCTTATTTCCGTCCTTGAAAAGCCTTGCAGAGAACTTAATGCGAGAATCAAACGGCATGTCTGCCAACTCATCAGATTCCAAAAATTCAGGCACGAAAGTATGGGCAAGCACAAACTTCATGATCGCCACTTCTGTCGGAGAGCCGACAAGGGTCTTTTCATCTGCATTGTTCGAGGTTACAACCGAACTTGTGTTCGACAAAGCCATTAAAAGCTCCTTCTGGCCCACGGTTAATTCTTTACCGATCTTCTCAGGTTCGGAATCAATCCTGACTTCCACGACTTCCATTTGGCCGGTTGTAAGAGTTCCTGTTTTGTCAGTGCAAATTACAGAAACGCTTCCAAGAGTTTCGGCAGCGACAAGGCGCCGCACAAGGGCTTTCTGCTTCAGAATCCTCTGCATGCCGATTGCCAATACTACTGTAACAGCCACAACGAGGCCTTCCGGAACAGCCGAAACAGCAATTGCAACAGCCACCTTAAACATCTCGACCGCTTCCAGGCCGCGCAAAACTCCGGCTACAAAAACAATAGTCGCAAGCACCAAAATCGCAATGCCCAGTACGCGCGAGAATACGGCAAGCTGATGCTGCAAAGGAGTTTTTTCATCCTCCACGCCACGCACCAATTCTGAAATTCTGCCAAGTTCGGTATTTATTCCCGTGCCTACGATCACCGCTTCGGCTTTGCCGGACACTACAACGGTGCCTGCAAAAACCATGCTAGTCTGGTCGCTCACGATAGCGTCAGCATTCACTGCGTCAATGTTTTTTTTGACTGCGCCGGACTCGCCGGTTAGCGCCGCTTCGTTAACCTCAAATGACTGCGATGAAATAATCCTTCCATCGGCTGTAAGTTTGTCGCCTGCTGAAAGAAATACCACATCGCCCGGCACAACATCGTGCGAGTTGATTGTCTCGATAACGCCACCGCGACGCGCCTTCACCGTCTGAGGCAAAAACTTTTTGAGCTTCTCAAGCGATCTGTCCGCCTTGTACTCTTCAAAAAATCCAAGCGCAGTGTTAACAAGCGCTGCCACTAAAATAATTCCGGCATCAAAAAATTCTCCCAATACCACGCTCGCCAATCCTGCAACAATGAGAATCGCCATGAGCGGACTGGTGAATTGCGAAAATATAATTTTCCAAATTGTTCGCGGAGGCTGTTCCGGCAGAGCGTTATGACCGTATTCTTTTAAGCGATCCTTGGCTTCGACTTTTGATAGTCCGTTTTTCGAGCTTGAAAAAGCATCAAGTACATCTTGTGGGGATTGATTATGGTAAGGGATGATCTTTGTTTTTGGGTCTGCCATAGTTGAAAATCCTAAATCCTAATTTCGAAATCCTAAATAAATTCAAAGCTCAAATTTGGATTTTGTATTTTAGATTTATTTAGAGTTTAGGGTTTAGTATTTAGAATTTAAACTACTTACGCATCAATGCCTCGCTGTCACATAAACCGCCTCGACACGATCTGCAATCACATCCCAATTAAAATGAATGTCCACCGTGGCCTGTGCTTCTTCCGCACGCTCTGCAACTAGCTTTGGAGCTTTTATGAGCTCGCTGAGTTTATGATGAAGCTGATCAATATTCCCAGATTCAAATTTAAACCCTGCCCCATGAATCGCTTCAACATTTTCCGGGATGTCTGAAACCAACGGAGCAATGCCATGACTCATGGCCTCAAGAATCGTTAACGGCAGACCTTCGGCTTCAGACGGATGGACATAAAGGTACGCGTTTCCGTAAAGCTGATCGAGCTCGCGGCCTTTTTGAAATCCTAAAAACTTGATTCTGGCGTCGCCCTTGGCAAGCTCGCGCAAGCGCGTGTAATACTCATCTGTAAAACTCGGAGCTCCGACGAAAACTAAATTCATGTCAGTTTCGATGCCACGAAATGCTTCGATCAGAAAATGCAAACCCTTCTGAGGCACCAACCGTCCGACATTCACTAAGTACTGATTTGGCTCAAGACCAAACTTTTCCAGCTCATCAGAATCACTCACCTCGACAACTTCAGCTCCATTCGGAATATAGACTACTTCGCGACCAAAAGTATCGCGGCAATACACCTGAATTACATGCGACACGCTGATGCAATAATGCGGAAGCATTACGGCCGCCCATTCGCCGATCGACAAATATTTTCGCGCAAACCAGCCCCATTTTTGATGAAACTGATCGCGGGAATGAAATGTGACTATTATTGTTGATCGCGACAAAAGTCGCGCAATCCATGTCAGAGTCGCCGGACCGACGCCATGGTAGTGAATAACATCGTAGCGGCCAAAAATCGCCTTAATGGTTGCGGTAAAGGCGTAGATGATTGTTTCAAGGTTCTTTGTATAAATCGTCGGCGCATATTCAAGATGTACGCCTTGAAAGATTTTTGGTCTTTCCGGAGTGTACTTTGCGCGCACAAAAGCAGTCACTTCGTGCCCAGCATCAACCAGCCGACGAGAAACCTCGGCCACGTGCTTTTCCACACCGCCGGCAATTTCGCCCGCAGTTAATGTTTTTTGTCCAATCATTGCAATCCGCATGAGTGCATTATACCTTATTTAGGTTCTGGGTGTTAGGTTTTGGGTGTTAGGTTTTGGGTGTTAAATTTAATTCTCACCCCACATAACAAAAATACCGCTTACGATTGTAAGCGGTATTTATTCGTAAACTCTATCGTGGCCGCCGAGGGAGAGGAAGATTACTAGCGTGTACGAGTTTTCCTCTTTGAGGACGATTCTAACGCTGCCTGTCACCGAAATAGCTCGAAGTCCCTGCATACGGCCCTTAAGCGCATGGTTGCGCAGGATCTTGTCGTGTGGGTCCTGAACAAATGTCGCGATCGTCAGTCTTGTCTTATCCTTCAAAGCCTCAGGCAGCTTACTATATTGCTTTTCGAACTTCTTGTGGTAAACGATCTTCATAGTAGATCGAGATGCTTGAGTGCCTGCTTTGGGCTCATTGATTTACTAATATTCCGGCCATCACGAACCTGCTCGGCGGCCTTAATGATCTCGCTCTCTTCCTGGATCGTAAAACCATTTTCCGTAACCAAAGGAAACGGAATGCCTTTTTGTAAAACAATCTGTTTTAAATAAAGCTTTATTGCAGACGACATATCAAGCCCAATCTCGCTAAGAACCTTGTTGGCTGATTTTTTAGTTTTTTCGTCAATTCGAACCTGGATCGCGCTCATATAAAGTGATTAGATCTTATGGGTTGATTCTATCACAGCGTAGTGACGCTGTCCATACATAACAAAAATACCGCTTACGATTGTAAGCGGAGCTTTTGGTACGCCGAATGAAATGTCGTCCTCGTCGATTAGCTGCGCTCGGACTCCCCGGCTGCGTCGCTCGAATGTATCCAACCTCGTTGTCTACATTGCTCGCTATCCTCGCCGTTACGAACCAACAATTTCGTGGGTTCTCATCCCACGCATAATAAAACCGCCCAGCCTGACGGCTGGACGGTTTTATGGTACGCCGGGTGGGATTCGAACCCACGGCCACGGGCTTAAAAGGCCCTTGCTCTACCGGGCTGAGCTACCGGCGCATCGTATTGTTGAAACGCACATGTTATACCATAAATCTCAGAATTAATCAAGTGCAGCTCATTATATTAGCCTTACCTCATATAATTATTCAAAGGCCTTGACAATAAACTTGCATTCTGAGCTACATCTGTTATACTAACCGCGCATTATTCATAACCAAGATTTTCCTATGGACGAAGATACAACAATGCCAGCTACAGACGATGTAGTTGCAGAGCCAGTGGAGGAAACTCCAGCAGAAGAGCCAATGGAAGAGGCTCCAGCAGAAGAAGTTGAAGCTCCAACCGAAGAGGTTGAGGCTCCAGCAGAAGAGCCTATGGAAGAGGCTCCAGCCGAATAAGATCAATACGATCGCAAAAAGACGAGCAACCGGCTCGTCTTTTAGTTTCAGCTTTCGAAAAAGGGGGCTAGACCATCGATCTAGACTCGCTAACAATCTTTTCAGCAGCGTTGAGACTGTAAATTCCGCCAATGCCCTTTCCAAGCTCGTTTCTACGATTGTGATCGTTAATCAAGTTCACAATTACCTGTTTTAAAATCTGCGGATTCATTTTCCAAATAATCTCAGCCGCTCCGCGATCTTCAAGCGCGTGGGCATTCTCTAATTGATGCGAGTCTGGAATCGGCAAAATAACACTCGGCTTACCAAGTTCAGCTAACTCTGTAATCGTCCCCATGCCGGCACGAGCCACAACAACATCAGCGGCAGCATATGCATCATTCATCTCAGTTGATAAAAACTCAATCGCGGCATAGCCCCTTCCCTTTTCTTTTAACAAGTCGATCATTTTGCCTTTTCCGGTTACATGAATCACATTCATAGTCGCGAGCAGATCATCTGCAATCGCTTCCATTGCCAGGTTGACGGTCGATGCGCCAGTGCCTCCGCCAATCACAAGAACCGTCGGCTTGGCAGGATCGAGGTCGAGCAGGTGCATTAAGCGGTTGCGATCGCCCTTTGCGATTCCATCACGCACCAGCCCCCCAACCACAATGGTCTTGCGCGCCGGAAACGCCTTCGCCGACCCTTCCCATGTAACGCTGACGCGTTGCGCAAACGGAGCCATTAACCTGTTTGCTATCCCAGGCTTAACATCAAGCTGATGAACCCAGCTTGGAATTCTCAAAAGCTTTGCCATCCAAACCACAGGCACGCTCACATATCCGCCAGCTGTAAACACAATGTCCGGCTTGATTGATTTAAGCAAGACAAATGCCCGAATACAGCTTGCAACCATTAACGGACCAATCGTTACCCATGCCCACCACTTGTGGCGATCTAGCTTTGGCGCCAGAAGAGGATAAAACGCAATGCCCTTGTCTTCGACCAAAGATTTCTCAGGCCCGGAAGGAGTTCCAATCCAGGATACCTTCACGCCCTCTTCGACCTTCTGCCACTCGCTTACAATGCCAAAAAGAGGAGTGACTGGTCCAAGAGTACCTCCGCCGGTCATTAGGATGTGGGTCTTCTTTTCCATAGGTCATATTGGTCCAATGGGACCTATTGTGTGCGTCTGGACACGTTTAAAACCAGCCCGGCTGCAGCGAGCGAAACCACAAGCGATGTTCCGCCATAACTCATGAACGGAAGCGGCACGCCGGTGATTGGCATAATCCCGACCATTGCGCCAACATTCACGAGCGCCTGTACGCCAAACCATGCAATAATCCCAACTACAACATATTTTCCAAAATTATCGCTCGCGCTTTCAGCAATCCTCAGCCCCCTCATAATCATCAACAAAAATACTATCAGAAAACCTGCTGTGAGTAAAAATCCGAGCTCCTCGCTCATCACGGCGAAAATCGAGTCCCCTGCAACTTCTGGCAAGTATTGAAACTTCTGTAGCGAATGCCCATACCCACGGCCAAAAAATCCACCTGACCCAATCGCGAGTAACGCTTGGTTGATCTGGTAGCCGATCCCGAGCGGGTCAAGCTCAGGATGCAAAAATGTCATAAACCGCGCTGCCCTGTACGGCGAAGTCTGGATCGCCATCCAAAACGCCACCAAGCCTGCGCCGCCAATACCGAGCAAATAAACCAACGGCCCGCCGGCGATGAAGTAGATCATAAACGCCATGCTGGCAATGATTGACAGGGTTCCAAGGTCGGGCTGCAATAACATCAATACCGAAATCACTCCGAGGATTAACATAAATGGGACAAGCCCGGCATGAAAATCCTTAAGCTCGTCTCGGCGCTTTTCGATCCAGGCGGCGAGATATATCAAAAATGTCAGCTTCACAA
Source organism: bacterium (assembly GCA_043818555.1). Lineage (GTDB taxonomy): Bacteria > Patescibacteriota > Patescibacteriia > UBA9934 > UBA9934 > JAUYIW01. The sequence goes on from JBDRFP010000031.1 coordinate 28,279, forward strand.
TCTCAGAAGGCTGAAACGAAAACGCTCCCAAATCAACCCAGCTGTTTGCAAATGTGCCAAAGTCAGTTCCGACACCTGGAATAAATACCATTACAAGAAGCCCAACGGAAATGAGCAGCATTGGAAACGCCAACTTTTTCCAGGTTTTGTACGGAGTGTAAAGCGCAATAAGAAAAGCCGCAAGGCCGGGCAGAAGGCCAAGCAGAAGCTGGTGTTTAAGAAAATAATAACTGTCGCCGAATTTGTCATAGCCAAGCGGGCTGGAAGCAGAGGTTAGGATTATCAAACCGAAGACGGTGATTCCGAGCACAAGGAATAGGAATTGCTTATCGATTTTCCAGTCGTTGATTTTTGGCATGTGGTCAGGAAGCTGAGTTTATTCCCAGGCCTGCGGTGGTTTATTATTGGGGAGCCTGGTATATTTTCGTGCTGCGTGATTTATTATTTGAAAGCTAGGGCATATTATCTAAAACAATAAACCTTACCGCCTGATATTAAACCTTGTCCTTCAACGATAAACTACGTCAAAACGACAATAAACTTCGCTCACGGTAGCACAGCAATATCGAGTAGCACCAAAATAATCCCAAGCGCTGCCGCAACCCAGGAAATTACCCAAAACCGCATTACCACTTTTGGTTCGGGCCAGCCCATGGCTTCGAAATGGTGGTGGATTGGGGCGATTTTGAAAACTTTGCGGCCGAATAATTTTTTCGATACCAGCTGAATGATTGTTGTAAGCGCTTCGATCACGAAGACTAGTCCGATGATCGGCAGGAACAGGGCCGAGTTGGTGAGCATTGCAACAATTGCAAGAGTAACTCCAAGGGACATTGCGCCAGTGTCGCCCATGAAGAATCGGGCAGGATAAATGTTGAACCACAAAAATGCCAACAGCGCGCCCATTATCACTCCGCAAAATGCTGCGAGCTCGTAGCGCTCCTGCATAGCGGAAATCACAGCATACGCCCCAAAGGCCGATACCAGCGTGCCACCAGCCAAGCCGTCAAGACCGTCGGTCTGATTGACTGAGAACGAAGTGCCTACGATTACGAGTATGAAAAGCGGAATATACCACCAGCCGATGTCGATTGCGCCGACGAACGGAACATGCAAAATGTCCCAGTCGAGCTTGAAGTAAAACCAGAGCGCGCCGATAATGGCAATAATGGTATAGAGCGCGAGGCGGTGTCGGATGTCGATCCCGCCACCGTGGCGACCAATTTTGCGCACGTTCAAAAAGTCATCTGCAAGACCAACCAAACCTGAAGCAACTAACGCGCCGAGCGGTAGCAGCGTTTGGCCTCGGGTAAGAAAGTTAAACTGGCCAATAAAACTATCTGGAGCCAGAGTCCAAAATCCAAAAAAGATCATCGCAATGGCAAATGTAGTCAGCCAAACCAATACGCCACCCATCGTTGGCGTACCGGCTTTTTTACTGTGGAGCTTATTAAAAATCGGCGCTTCAATCGTACTTCGAAGCGACTTGCCTAAACGGTGCTCGTATAAAAAATGCGTTAGTAGCGGAGTCCACAAAATTGCTACAACAAATGAGAGCGTAGTCAGGGTTAGAATCTTTATGAGGATGAAGGGCTCGAGCATAGTTGTCGATTTGCTGAAGTTTATTGCGATGAGCTGGGTTTATTAACTGTCTACTGGCTACTGTCTACTCTCGCTTATCGATCAAATCCCGTACGCGAGGTTTAGGAGCACGACGAATATCATTGCGACAAACAGAATCAACTCAACTAGCACTGTTGCCGTTGCAAAGAAGTAACTTAGAACCTTGTCCTTTTTCCATGAGTAGAGCATGCCGATTGCGTTGATGATCAGCGCGAGCAGGCCCGCAAACGGTATTGTGAAAATTTGCCACCAGGGACCGAACAAGTCAATCCCAAAGTGGATGTTGTAGTGAAGCGGGATTGCAAATTGATCTTGCAGTCCTGGAAAAAGCTGCCAGATTGGAAGGAGTGTTGTTAGCCCCAATAGCACGATCGATAAAAAGCCGGTCAATTGGAAGTAGCGCTTGCTCGCTAGAGTATGAAACGATTGTATGGGCAGTTTGAGCTTGAATTTCATAGTAATGATTCACGGGTATAATAGCGAATTTCGAACAGTTTGACTAGCTCGCCCAATCCAACGATCCGCCCACCGTGTACATGTAAATCCGCACGTCTCTCAGTGACGAGCGAGTCTGGCTTGACGAAAAATTGAATGTGATGTACAATTTTGCCAGATTGAAATTAGAATATGGCTGACAGCACTCCTTCGAAAAGATGGTATTATACATACGTGCTTCAAAGCAAGAAAGATGGAAAGAACTATGTGGGTTTTACTACCGACATCCATGAAAGGATTGCTAAGCATATTACTGGAAAAGTATAGTTGATAAGATATTGAAGACCGTTGGAGCTAATCTATTGCGAAGTTTGCTTATCAGAAATCGATGCCCGAAGAAGAGAGAAATATCTCAAGATGACAGGGGGTCGAAGATTTCTCGATAAAAGACTTAAGCACTTTCTCAATTCTTAGAAGGTTGTGCAGCGGGGTATGCCCGGTAGTACAACTTCGATATTGAGGAGTCTACTATGCCGAGCAGGCAATCACCTAATAAATTTATTGATGTTTTAACTCTACAACTTTGATGCCACAGTTTACCGTTGGCATCATTCGAAGTTGTACTACCGGGTATGGCACATAAAAAAGCCCAAGGCTCAACAAATAATAACCGCGATTCACAGCCACAGTTTCTTGGCTTGAAACGCGCCGATGGTCAAGCCGTAAAAACCGGTGAAATTTTGATTCGCCAGCGTGGCACAAAGTACCGCCCAGGTTTGAATGTTGGCCGCGGAAAAGACGATACATTGTTTGCAACAGCCAACGGCGTGTTGAAGTTCAAAAAGAAGAAGATGCCTAACTTCCATGGAATGCTAAAGATGAAAACTATTGTGGAGGTGCGATAATAATATTAAAAAACTGAGCTCTAGTGAACCGTACCCCAAAAAGTGGACACGATTATGTGTCCACTTTTTGGGGTACGGTTCACTCGGGGCGTTTTTTTGTTTCCCAGATCCGTTCTCGATCCGTGATAATGATCCCTGCCTGCCGGCAGGCAGGCGTCTCGATCTCCCCAAACATAAAACCCCGAACGCGATACTAGATCGGTCGGGGTCTCGTTTTGAGAATGATCAGCGGGAGCGCGGTTTCGTGTTTGCGCATCAACCTTACCGATCATGTCACTTGGGACTCTACAGACTCTATTCAGAGCCGGAGTTCGTCCAGGTCGCTTTCTATCACCCAGTAAGCTTTGGGATGTGGCACTACTACCGGTGGCCGTTGAACTTGGCCATCAGGTCGGCCATGGTGGCCGGGGCCTGAGGGGTGGGTTCAGGCTTGAGCGCCAGGCCCCAGCCGTCGCCGACTGGGGGACTTGGATCGCCGGAGGACAGGCCTGTGCGGCCGTCCCACTCGTCGGCGATCGTCGCCTCGATCTCGGCAACGCGCTCGATCTGCGTTGGCGTGAGTCCTTCGGCTGGCATGTGCACAACCTCGAACTCGTGGTCGGCCGCGGTATAGGCCTTTGCCCACCGCAGAACGACCTCGCCCGGGAGGATCTGCTCCCACACCATGTACCCTTCGCCGTAGCGCTGGAGGCGCCGCGAGCTCGGGTTGTACATGGATGTGGGCTCGCGATCCATTCCATCCGAGCCGACCACCCAGCCGTTGCCGGCGTTGGTCGCGCCACCCGTCCGCTGCCAGATCTCGATGTCCTGGGGCAGGCCGGCCGCTTCGCCCTCGGCCTTGAGCTCCTGGTAGCGCGCCTCGACCTGGACCTTGCGCCGCGCTTCCTCCGCCTCCTGCTCCTTCTGGACGAGCTTGGCCGTGAAACTGGCCAGCCCGTCCTCCGAGTAGGAGTCGCCGTAGTAGTCGCCGCCGAGGCGGACGACTTCTTCGCCGAACTCGACCGTGAGGCCGAGCGCTTCCGTACGGGGTTTGAGAGCCTCGAACTTCGGCTGGAACGCTTCGCGCACGAGGCGCTCGCGCTCCTTCTCGACGGCCTCGGCTTCGGCCTGGGCGGCGGCGCGCTCCACCTGTGCCACATTCTCCTCGGTGTAGAACCAGCTCTGCCAGCCCCACTTGAAGGAGAACTCGCCCATCTCCACGACCATGCGGTCGAGAGCGGAGAGCCGGGCGTTGGCGGCCTCGAGGCGAGCCCCGAGTCCACCGACCTTGGCGGAGGCGGAGGTGGCTTCACGCTCAGCCTTCTCACGGGCTTCGCGCTCGGCCTTGGCCTGGCGCTTAGCGGCCCGCTCGGCTTCCTGACGGCGAGCCCGCTCGTCCGCGCGACGCTTGTCATCCGCCGAACGCTGCGGGTGCTCGGAGGAGTTGATGTACATCGCGCTCCGACAGTGGTAGATACCCGCCTTGCGGAAGGCTGCCTCCACGGCCGGAACGAACTTCTCGTCGAGCGGCTGGTCCCACTCGCCGCGGGAGAAGGTGTTGACCACCTCCACCTCGGCTGTGGCCTCCCACTTCTCGCCGTCGACGTCCTTGACGAACGTCGTGACGATCCGGCGAATACTCGCCGAATCCCGGCTACCGCGCCGCACGCTGGCGGACACGATGTGGAATCCGTCCGCCACGCCGATCAGAGCGTGGTCGCCGCAGCACAGGTGTCCCCCGCGCGGCATGTAGACGGGCCGACGGGCTTCCCCATTCGGTCCTGTGATTACCTGGGCGCTACCGCCCGAGGTCATCCCGCCACCACGTTCCCACATGGCAGCATAGCCACGCTTGGTGGCCTCAATCTTGATCGTCATCTCTTACTCCTTTTTTTGAATCTCTCACCCAGCACTACACCATGTAATGCTAGAAGTTGAGGTCCCGGCCGTTGCGAAGTGCACGCATTGGCCGGGCTCGTCGGGAAGAGTCTCCTCGTGGTTCCGCGTATCCCGTACACGGCGAGGTTTTGGGTTGGACTACCTAGGATTGTCCACCCGTGAAGGAATGATGCGCGCCTAGAACGCGTTGAGCTCTGCCCCTAGAGCTCGAGGGCCGCCTCGAAGGCGCGGGTGGCCTCGTCCAGGCCGAGCGCGGTACCGCGGGGGCTGCCGGCGATGCCGGGGTGGCCGCCGGCCTCGGAGCCCCAGAGGGACTGCACGAAGTCGCGACACACCACACCGACGCTGTCGTCGGCGACCGAGACGGTCACGGAGCGGAACTTGGTGTTGAAGGCCACCACCATGTCCGCCGGGCTACCATCCTCCACGTAGTAGAGGTGGTTGGTGAAGGCGTCGGAGACGCGCATCACCACCCGGATGCCGGACCCGCTCACGCCGTCGCGCTGGAAGGAGCTCGCCACGAGGGCGTCCTGGGCCGCCAAGAACTCCTCACCGCGGTTCACGGCCTCGGGGGTGCCGGCGCAGATCTGCTTGAGCTCGCTGATGGCCGAGGCCACGAACTCGGTGCAGTCGGCGACGCTGCCGTCGCGCTCCGGGAACAGGCGGTTCGACTGAGACCAGGCCCAGAAGCTCGCCAACAGCACATGCGCCTCGCGGTTGTAGGCCGCGGACTCGGTGATGCGGTGGGGGCCGTTGGTGTCCACGAAGGCCGCGAGCTCCCAGAAGCCGGGGGTGGCGCACTCGGGCTTGAGGCCGGCGAGCGCGGCGATGCCACCGAGCGTGTCCAGGTCCATGTGGGAGATGCCCACGACCTGGATGTCCTGGCGGATGGCGTCGAACTGGGTGTTCTCGAGGGAGCACGGGCACGGGCGCTCGGGGCGCACGTGGTGGTTGAGGGTCTGCAGGTCCGTGGACCCCATCACCTCGACCGACCCGTACTCGGCCTCGACCACGGCGCTGTTCTTGCCCTCGAGGGCGGCGGCGAGGGCGGCGGCGTTGTTGGCGATGACGATGGTGATGTTGAGGGACTGGGACATGTTTTGCTCCTTTTTGAAAGCCTGGGCATATCCCAGACGCGCTCAACTGAGCGCGATTCGATTGACACGAGAAATTCATGTCATCTGACCCGCCGACATAATCGACAAATCACATAACACAAAACGCCAATGTTTAAGCTCTTCGGGAGAATAACTCAAACATCAGCGTTTTAGCCCTAAATAGGCTAATTTTTCTCCATCCTTTATTGGGACCACGGATGGCTGTGGCTCTCTCCCCGTAATTGTAAGGTTCTTCAACCTTTGTTTTACATGACTACAGTATAGCACAAATAAACACTTTTGTCAACCCTTGCGCAAACAGAAAACCCGCCAGTTTTAGCCAAAATATTGGTCATTTTTTAAGCTAATCCTAGCGGATTCTATACTCTATTCCGACGCCGCTTTTACGAAGCCGACGAACAACGGATGCGGGCTCAAAGGCCGCGACTGAAACTCTGGATGGAACTGCACGCCTACAAAAAATGGATGATCTTTTACTTCAACAATCTCAACCAAATCTTGTGTTGGATTTACACCAGCAATTACAAGTCCAGCCTCTTGCAAGCGATCACGATACGCGTTATTAAACTCAAAACGATGGCGATGCCTCTCCATAACTGACTTCTTTTTATACGCCTCAGCGCTCTTAGTCCCCTCTTTGATTTTGCACTCATACACGCCAAGCCGCATAGTAGCGCCGTAATTCTTCTCGGCCATATGCTTCTTCTGCTCTTCCATTATATGAATGACCGGGTGTGGCGTCTTGGGATCAAGCTCTTCAGAGTGCGCCCTGTTCAAGCCACATACATTGCGCGCAAACTCAATTGTCAAAATCTGCATTCCAAGACATAACCCCAAATACGGAATCTTGTTCTCGCGCGCATACTCTGCAGCCAAAATCATCCCCTCTGTTCCGCGTTCACCAAACCCACCCGGTACAACTATGCCATCAACACCATCTAGCTCTTTGAGCGTCTTTGCATCCTTTTCAAATTTCTCTGCGTCGATCCAAACAATATTTGGCTTTCTGGCATTTGCCCAACATGCATGATAAATCGATTCGATTACCGAAATATAAGTATCCCTGCAGGACTTCATATTGAAATACTTGCCCACAATACCAATTGTCACTTCTTTTTTGACTGACTTAATCTTATCTACCAGCTTTTCCCAATCGTCCATTTTACTTTCATTCGGTTTAAGGTGTAGCGCTTCCAGCATGTGCTTGCCAACGCCCTGCTCTGCAAACACAAGAGGCACTTCGTAGATGAAGTCAACATTTGGAGCTGACACAATACGCTCTTCCGGTAAACTGCAGACATTGCTAATGGTGCGCTTGATGTCAGGAGTTACATGTTTACTTGCACGGCAGAAAATGAAATCCGGAGCCAACCCTGCAGAATTGAGCGTGCGGATTGCGTACTGGGTAGGTTTTGACTTTTGCTCGCCAAGGAGCGATGGCGTAGGAAGATAACTTACCATTACGATCGAAACATCTTCCGGAGAAGCGACCTTCATCATGCGAGCGGCTTCTAAAAATAGGAGCAGCTGGTACTCACCAATAGTTCCCCCAAACTCAATCACCATCACATCTGCCCCGGTATTTTTTTGACACGCCTCAATGCGGCGAATAATCTCCTTAGGCACATCAGGCACCACTTCCACATCCTCGCCGCCATATTCCAAATTACGCTCACGCCGAATAACTTCCTGATAAATCTGGCCGGTTGTAATGTAGTTGTCCAGCGTACAAATCTCATCAGTGAATCGCTCATAGTTTCCGAGGTCTTGATCTGCCTCTACTCCATCTGCTCCCACAAAAACCTCTCCATGCTCGGCCGGACGAATCGTGCCTGCGTCAATATTTACATACATGTCACACTTCATGCAGGCGACCTTGTATCCTCTAGCCTGAATAAGTTTGGCAATGGAAGCGGAAGTCACACCTTTCCCAACTGAGGACATTACTCCGCCGACTACGAAAATATACTTTGGATTCGTCTTGGGCATAATTTTAGTAAAGTTAAAACGGAGACAGTGCTCCGTTTGTTATTTTGATTCGATTACGATGTTGACTGTGGCTTCAAAGCCGCCTGGGAAATTTACTACCGCTTCGCTTGTGCCTGTTTCTTTTGTGGACGCAAAGTTGATCCACTCAGGGTCGACTTTGTAGCCCGCGTCTTTAAGGCCTTTGGCAATGTCTTTTGATGTTACTGCGGCGTAGAGCTTACCTTCATCTGTCTTAACAGTCATTATGAGCTCAAAGCCGTCTAGCTTTGCCGCAAGCTTGCGCTCCTCTTTCTCTTCCTTTCTTGCCTTTGCCGTTGCCGCCTTCTCTTTCTGATCCTTCTCTTTCAGTGCTGTCTCACTCGCTTCCAGCGCCACATGCTGAGGAAACAAAAAATTCCGCGCATATCCTTCAGAGACCTCAACAACATCCCCCTTGTGTCCCAGACTTTTTACATCCTCCAGAAGAATAACTTTCATACCCGGTAGTACAACTTCGAATGATGCCTACGATAAACTGTGGCATCAAAGTTGAAACGTTTAACATGATAATATCGAGTTGGTGATTATCTGCTCGGCACTATCAACTCCTCAATATCGAAGTTGTACTACCGGGCATAAAAATTTTTATCTGGCAGTAGTATACCGAGTATTGTCTTGGACGTCAAAATTTGGTAGCAACGGTATGTGAAAGTAGATAGTGGATGGTAGATAGTAGATCGAAAAACGACAGTTCACAGTTCACAATTGACAGTTCATAACCGACCTTTGATCTGTATATCAAGATCTATCTGTACATCTGCAAGGTCCTGGTATTCGTACAACAAAAATCCCCCACACCTTCTTGCGAAGGTGCGGGGAAGAGAACGCAGGAGATCAGGTCACAGGTACTACTACACTCCCGCGGGAGACAACGCCATAGTACGAGTTCCCGTATCCAACGTGATTGGCGCTTAAGCTAGGCTGCGAGAAGCCGAACCAGCCGGCGCAGGGCGCGCTGACCTCGCCGTAACGCGAGCCTGGCAGATCTACGCCATGGTGTCGGAGAACTTTCTCGTGCTCAACCGGCAGGTGGAGGCCTTCGCAGGTAACGAGTCCATACTCGTCGTCCGCGTGGTTGTCCATCCACCAGGCGACCGTGTGGTCGG
>JBDRFP010000032.1:0-47854 GCA_043818555.1 bacterium
CTCTCTCTTCAACAAAAGACTCACCGAGTGGCTAGTAGAATACAACTTCAAAAGACCTCACCAGAGCCTGGATTACGCTCCACCAATTAATTTTCATTTCAAATATCACAAAGTGTTACCGAAGTACCCTTCTAGTACAGAGCCTTGACAGATCGCTGATATTGTGGTATCTTCAGCAAAGATCTTGAACTCAAAACCGGAGGGAAACCATGGCAGAACACGACGATCGTGACGATCGCAGAAACTACATCAGCGATCAGCTCGAACTAGCACAGCGTGTCAGCATGAGCTCACAGCAGGCTCAGATGGCCATCCATGTCGCTCAGAGCTCGCGTGCGTCCTCAGATCCGCGGCACAACCGAGCGCTCATGACCGTTCTGCGACGATGCGGCCTAACCCTGGCCGAGTCGCGTTGCGTGCGTCAAGACACTGCAATGCGCATCGCACTCGAGGTACAAGCCGAACTTCGAAAAGACTGACGTCGCCAAGTCGACAATCGACCTAGTCGACGCCAGCCCTCTCACCCGCCCCTTAACAGAGGCGGGTAATTTTTTCCCGAAATAAAAAATCTCCTCTCCTGGTGAGGAGCATCCTCTCCCGGTGAGGAGGAATTAAAAAATCGCTAACTGAACCAACGTGGCGATGCCGATCATGCTGACAACGCCCAGTATCTGCCAAATTGTAATAAATCCCGGTTCTTCGTCCATACGAACTATTTAAAAGGATGATACCCGTCTTTGAGCAAATTCGCAACCGGACCAAACAACGGATCGGGCATCCCTTCCCACTCAAACCAGTCCCAACAAGTACACATATCCGGCTCACAAACGCGAGCATCGCCCCCAGCCCAGTCTGCAATCATAAACACAGTAATGTAATGCTTCCCCTCATCGAGAAAATGATCATTTGTAACATGCGCCAGCCTAACATTGGCGATTTCCACACCAGCCTCCTCCATGGCTTCCCGCCTTGCACACTCTTCAAAAGATTCAAACCATTCCAAATGCCCGCCAGGCGTGCACCAAGTATTTGCCCCGTGCGCGTTAATACGCGTGCCAAGAAGAATCTTGCCGTCTTTGATTATGATTGTTGCGACCCCAACCTTGGGCCGCCGAGATTCGTTAACCATACTAATACAGTTTAACAGATTGCGTGTGAGGTTAAAAGAAAGTTAACCCAAAAGGACGAGGGATTCCCCGCCCTTTAAAATCTACTGTCTACTGACTACTGTCTACTTTTGCCTTTTAAGCAACATGCTCAAAATCGGTGGCGTTACCAGCGTGGTCAAGATAACCATAATCACAATAATCGAGAAGATCTCTTCAGTTACAACTCCTAGGCCATAACCAATCGACGCAAAAATCAAACCAACTTCCCCACGTGGCACCATTCCAAAGCCAACAATCGACTTATTCACGCCCTTTCCTGCAGCAAGACCTGCTACCCACTTCCCTACAAACGCGACTACAGTAACAGCGAGCGCGACAAACAAAATCGACTTATCAAACATGGTTTCGATGTTTACAGCCATTCCGGTGAACACAAAGAAGATTGGAACCAGCAAGTAGCCAACCGGCTGAATAAGGTCTTCAATATGCCTATGCGCGTGCGGAGCGATGGCCTTGTTAACATCGTCCTTAATCGAATCGGACGCATCTTTAACCGCTTCTTTAACATCGTTAACAACTTTTGGATCTTTAAAGTACTTAAAGTGAACCGGATCCAGGACCAAGCCTGCGGCGAATGCGCCAACAATAGGAGCTAGCCCGATCGCCGAAGCGCCCCATGCAAACACAAGCGCAATAATAATCGCCAAAGTAAACTTCATCCCAACGCCGGTCTGGATCTTTGCAAAGCCGCGACCAATCCAAGGAGCGCCAAGCTGGCCTACCACAATAGCGCCAACCAGGAATAAAATCGCCTTAGCTGTAATCCAGCCAACCATTCCAAAGCTCACTGCTCCAATGGTCGCGATTGCGGAAACTACGGCAAGAATAATCAGGCCCATTACATCGTCAATCACAGCGGCGCCAAGAACAATTTGAGCTTCCTTGGTTTGCAACTTGCCCAAGTCCTGGAACACACGCGCGGTAATTCCAACCGATGTTGCCGTAAGCGCAGCGCCCAGGAACAAGTACGCGTTCATGTCAAGCCCCGGCATTAACCACGGACCAACAACATAGGTTCCAAGCACAAACGGCACCACAACACCAATAATCGCCACCAAAAATGCCTGAAGGCCGACTTTCTTCATCTGTTGGATGTTGGATTCAAGCCCAATTTGGAACAGCAAAACCACCACGCCGAGCTCGGCAAGGAAGCTTATAATTAGATCGCTTTTTATGGCGTCAAAATAATGGAACCCAAACAGAGCCAGGTTTCCTAAAATGACACCAATTACCAACTCGCCCAAAACAGCAGGCTGGCCAAACTTTTCAACCAAAGCGCCAACTTTAGCGAAAAGTAAAATAAGGGCAATCCACAGGAACGTTAACGCCACAGCGCCATGTCCTACTTCGCCCCCTTCACTAGCCAAGATTGTAAACGGAATCCCTACGATTCCCACAAGTGCTAGCGGATACAAAAAACTCTTTTTTCTTAGAGTCATACATCTATTTAGATTAATAACGACCGCAATTATAGCTTGAGTTTATAAATTAATCAACACCGGCTGTTGACAAAATGTTACTTACCGAGCATTATTTTATTGTGCCGGGAGTCCACCTTCTGCTTCTGTGAGGTGAAATGAGAATCTTTCTGTTTCTTTTTCCTGATCGTGCGTACTTTGACGCGTGCCTTGAGCACATTGGAGGTGAAGCGTTCAAAAACGGCAAATTTGATCCTGGTCGAATGAGCGACATTATCGACGTGCGTTACAGGCGTCGCAGGCATCTGGTCGTGTGGGCCGGCTTTGGCACGCCCAATAATGAACATTTTCCGAATTTGGATCGTTTTACTGACAGACTAGTGATTGGCGATTGCGACATGATCATCCCAGCGGGCATAACGTTCAACGGCCTTATACTCGGAAGGCAAACACTAAATCCGCACTATTCCCTAAGCCTTTTACCAAGGCCTATAATGAAGCTCGTGATAGGAGGGTTTCATCGCCATCAATGCGTGGAACAGCTTGTGCGCGCCGCCCAAGTCCGGAGGCTATCGGTAGCCATTGACGATGACGTTACCGACCAGTTCTTCCGGATAACAAAAGAGCAGGGTGAAATCCCGCTCATTCGCACTCGGACGCCGCTCGTCCACTAGCCCGCCTGCTGCCGCTGAACCGCGGCAGTTTTTTTCTACTACTTACTGTGATACACTTTCAAATAAGTCAAATAGGACCTATAAAAGACCTATTATTATGCCGATGTGGCCCACTTCTTTAAAGCCTCATAATCAGCCGAGCCGCAAATAAACTCCTTTGATTCTGTATTAAAGAAAAATGGCACACCTCCACAAAGGCCGGTGTCGTACTCTTCCATCTTTTTAGCATTTTCCTCATTGTCCCACACCTCAAATTTTTCAATTTCGATTTTAAGCTCGGTTTCGAGTTTTTCAACAAGCGGGTGCATTTCAATGCAATGCGGGCATGCTTCGCCGTAGAATTCTAGTAACGACATACGAAAGAATTTAGAAGTTAGAATTATGATACGTAACAATTTTAACACGAACATACTGATCCTGGCCATCGTGATGATCGCTGTGGTGCTTTTAGCTGGCAATCGTTTTGATGCCACCTGGGTCGGTGGCGAAGGTCACGAAACTCACGCGAGCGCATATGTTGACAGTGTTGAGTATCGACGAGGCGATGTGATAGAGAGTGGTGAGGATTGGTTAATTGTTGATTTTTGCGATTCTAAAATCTGGATGTATTCTGACACGGCGATTAAGCTCGTCGATGGTCGTGAGGGCAATCTCGAGCTGAACTTGGCTAAAGGTAGAATAGTAGTAATCGGCAACGCTACTGTGACGATCGCTGAAAACCACTTCATAATCAACGGCACATCGGCGATCACCCACTACAGCGGCGAATACAAGATCGAAGCGGCTCCAATCGACGGTAACTTGATTTTATCGCGACCAAACGAGAAATGGGATATTTATACCTCGTCGATACAAACTTCCGTGTTCCCTCCTTACGAAAACGTTGAGATCGATTTCGACCCGGAATCCTCCTCCGCCGCTGAGTTTTACAGCCAGGCGCTTGGTGAGTAGTAACTAGAAAGTCAAGTAATACAGGGGCTTTCCGACACTCAGTGTCGGAAAGTGCTTAAAATAGATAAAAAATAAAACCGCCCCAGGTCGAGGACCAAGGGCGATTTTTTTAATTGACTATTTACGCCCGGGCGTCGAGCATTGCTGAATACTCGTCCCAGCGGGCTTTTATGGCGTCTTCCATGCTCTCAATATCCTGATCCACATCCAGCTCGCCAACTCCACTTTTATCTTCAAGCATAGATTCAACCAACTGATTAAACGCTTCCTGGTCGGCAACGCCTTCTTCCGTGGCGCGCTCGACAATCTCGTCAAAAAGTTCCTGGTTTGATGTTGATAAATTTTGCATATTGCGGGTGGTAAAAGTGATTGAATAGCTTAGCGACTTAGTGTTCCTTCAACTAAATTACGATTGCGAATCATGAATCATCTCAAGCCTTGGCTTAATGTGATCAATGTGGCGCAGCCACAAAAGCGCCACGGCAATTATCAAAATACTGATTTGTGAAGTTATGCACAGTATGCACCATGTGAAAATCACAAACGCCTCTATGTAGGTCAGATACAAGCTGTAAACCAGCCCGGCAAGCGCAAACGCCGACATTGCGGTAATCGCCGCTTCCTCGCGCCGGCTTATGTACATAAGCGTGGTTACAAGTAGAAAAGAGTATGCGCCAAGGCCAAAGATCGAAACCGGAATACCGAATAGCTCCGAATACGGTCCCTTGTTCACAACATCACAGTTAAATGTTTCGTTAATAACACAAAATGCCGAAGATGCGGTATCATAGTGAGCAAGAGCTGAGTAAACTGCCGCCACAATGCCTAAGATCGAAAAGAATAAAATCGCTCCGATCAAACATTTACGCATATTATTCGTCATTTAGTGAAACTCCAAAGAATCCAGAAAGGTCTTCCAGCGACTGCTTGCCCTTCAACCCGCTGCCATCTGCGCCGGCCCAAAGCGGAACGCTGGTAATTCCTTCACACAAATCAAAATCGCGCGAACCCGGCGAAGAACATTCAACATAATTGAGGTACTGAACAGCTGAACCGAACATCTCTTTTTGTTCCAGACATTTCGGACACCAATAAGAACCATAGAGCACAACGCCGGCATCGGTAAGGCCCTTGGCAAAATCGTCATACTCAGATGGTACAAAATTGTTCTTTAACGCTCCGGCGCCAATCAAAACAGCCAGCACAAGAATCGCCAGAATTACCATTGATGTTGTGGAAGTGATTTTCATAATGTCGAGTTTCCATTATATAACAAGTGTTGACTATAGCAAATTTTAATCAAAATGTCAATGTTTGAGTACAAAAGTAGTCAGTAGTCAGTAGAAGGACAATAAACCCCGCTACCTGCCAATAAACCTCGGCCTTATGCCCCTCAAATACAAACAACTTCCCCGACCAATCCTAGTCCTCTCTCCCATGGCCGATATGACCGACCAGCCTTTTTGTCGTACAGTAAAAAAGGTTGTTTCCGATCTTGTCGATGAGCCCCGGTTGATAATGTTCCGCGAAATGGTGTCGGCCGAGGCGGTTGTGCGTGGCAATGACAAGACCCTGCGCATGGCTGAGTTTACCGATTCCGAACGGCCGATCGTACAGCAGATCTTTGGAGCCGACCCAAAATCCATGGCAGACGCGGCGCGGATAATCGAAGACAAATTTCGACCTGACGGGATAGATATTAACATGGGATGCCCGGCATACAAAATCACATCAAGCTTTAACGGCGCTGCGCTAATGAAGGACCCTGATTTGGCCTCTACAATCGTACGCGAGGTTAAGAAGGCTGTGAGCGTACCGGTGTCGGTTAAGATGCGCGCAGGATGGTCTAACCCCGAAGGATGCATCGAGTTTGCACCAATTATCCAAGCCGCGGGCGCTGACCTTATTTCGATTCATGGTCGCACAAAAACCCAGGGCTATTCTGGCACAGCTGACCGAGAAGTTATCCACAGGGTACGAAAGCTCGTCACGATCCCATTACTTTACAACGGGGACATCCTCACCTGGCAGGACTATTTTGAGGCTGTTGACGCAACCGAGTGCGCCGGCGCGCTGATTGCCCGAGGGGCGCTCGGGAATCCATGGATATTTAGCCAAATTGAGCTTAAGCTTAACGACAAAACGCCGATCAGCCCGACACTTGCCGAGCGAATCGACGTTGTTAAACATCACCTAAACCTGCACCTTGAACACTACGGCGAACGTTCATTGCCGACGTTTAGAAAACATCTTTCTTGGTATTTCAAAAGTCAGCCTCACTTTAAACAATACAAACAGCGCATGATGACCACTACATCGGTCGACGAGCTCAACTCGATCTTAGACGAAATACAAAAGTAGATAGTAGATAGTAGATCGAGGAGCGAGAGTTCACAGTTCACGATCGCTCTTCTTCAATAAACCTCGCTATAGATAATAAACCCTGCTTTCGGCAATAAACCTCGTAACTCGATAATAAACCACTATCAATTAAGTTCAAGCGCCTCTCTTGCCAATTTAAGGTCACACAAAATCTTTTTCCGCATCTGCTCAGCAGAAACCCACTCGACCAACTCGCTCACTTTCTCCACAATCTCTACCGAAATCTTGCTCCCGACAAGATCGGCAGAATAGCCAAAAATATGCACCTCAAACTTTGGAGGACTGCCAATTCCGTAGCAAAGCGCGCCGTGAAGATCATTTTCTTCATGCCTGACACGCACAGCATAAACGCCAAAATCAATTTGAGGATCGCCCGCGAGGTTCAAATTAGCTGTTGGAACACCAAATTCACCGGAGGCGATTCCTGCACCTTTTACAACGATTCCTGTGATTATTTGCGTCATACTTTGAAGAGAATAGCAGATAATTGACGATTTTGAAATGTCATATTGAATCGCTTGACAATTTAGATGATATTTGTTAAGTTCCAGAACACAGCACCACCAACGGAGGATGCAATGTCAGTCACCACGACAGGCCGCTGCATTCACCTGGTGATGGTGGATGCGTGGTTTACACTTTTTCAGACGCCGGATCGCAAGCAGCTCATCTGCAGCGCTTACCGCGAAGAGGGGCGCCTCCCTGATGATGTCACCGACGACATGATTTGGGGAAAGTTTCTCGACTACCGAGAGCGATTCAGCACCTACAGAGACGACGAGAAGTACTGGTTCAATGTGAATGTGAACATTCTCGACGACCTCACCGGGTCGGAATTCGCCTCTACGCGCGCCAAGAAGGCTCGCAGAGCAATCATGATCGGCGACGCTTTCACAGTGCAGGCGTCTATGATCGACTGGATTCGGGCGCTTCGCAGGCAAGGGCTTCGCGTAGTGATCGCGTCCAATACTCAACGCGAATTCCTGGACAGCCAGCTGGAACGCCATAGCATCGCCGGGGAGTTTGATGCTTTGTACACATCTGACGGGTTGGAAGTACGCAAGCCGTTCCCTGACTTCTGGAGTGAAATCATGAGACGCGAAGGCGTAAGCGACCTTTCGACAGCCGTCCATATTGGCAACAGTCCAAATTCCGATGTGGGTGCGGTCGCGCTCGGAATCCCTGTGATTCTCTACG
This sequence comes from bacterium, assembly GCA_043818555.1. GTDB lineage: Bacteria > Patescibacteriota > Patescibacteriia > UBA9934 > UBA9934 > JAUYIW01. The sequence goes on from JBDRFP010000032.1 coordinate 7,792, forward strand.
ATCGTGCTCGCAAGCTGGGAGGTTTGCTCGACGGAACCTTGGACGGGATAGAGATTCCGGAGCAGAGCGAGGACACTCTACGTGAGTACCTTGCCACTGGGCTCATTTCCGTGGTCCACGACGTGCCTGGACTTCGTGACGAGTTCGCAAGGATTCGGGGCCGTTGAGCCCCTCTGACGCGCGTGTCGAAAGATACGCGCGTTTTTTCTTTTTGGCAAAAGAAGCCAGTAGTCAGCATACAGTAGACAGTAGGCTTGCGAAATCTCGTGATTTAATATTGGGCGCTGACTACTCTCGCTTTTCGATTAAGCTTGACAAAATCGTTAAAATATGTTAAATTACGCAGTCGAAAACACCTACGACGGAGGGAGAAAATGAAGGTTTCGATGAGAAGTCCAAATGGCTTTTGCGACGCAATCAAGCGCGCAAAGTGCCGCGCAGAGTACTTCGTAGGCCGACTCGGCTTCTTTGCCGCGGCCGCGATCAAAACTCGCATCACTCATGCAAGCGTTGAGGACATCTGCGAACCCTACCACATGTACCGCGGTGTCAAGACACTCCGCGAACTCTGGAGCGTCGCGTGGATGACCGAGGAGGAAAGGAGCGAACGCTTCCGCGTGAACCTGGATGTTCACATCGGCCAGAAGACCGGGAAGGTGCTCCCCTTTCCGAGAACGGCCACCCGACGACGGTCGGCCTGACTGACTCAAATTGAGCAAGCCGAAAACGCAAACGGACGCCCCTAATTGGATCGTCCGTTTTATAATTTCCAGTTTTTTATACTATCCAATTCTCTCCGCTCGTCTCTGTTCTTCCTCTGTTTTTCCTCTACCAACAGCTCCGGCGCTCTCCATTGCTGCTGACATTTCACCTACGCCCAATCCCGGCTGATGGAATGGCACTAGGTCTTTTGCAATATTGCGCGCTTCCTGCTTAAGAGAGTTCTTTTTAATAAACTTATACCACGGGGCAGATTCGATCTGGGCCAACTTTGTCATCATTTCGTCATGCATTCCTTTGTAGGTATCATAGGTAATGCCCGTGCCAAAAGCTGCTTTATCAAATACATCCTTTGCGAGTGGCTTTTCTCCGGTTGTCAACACCATATCAATGTCCGGGTCACCCGTTGAAGGAACATCAACCCTCTCAACCACCGAAGCTTCAGCTTCGCCCATGGCCGTTTCCTTAACTGCGCCAGCTTGCTCGCGGTCAGTTATATCGGCCACCTCTGCCTCTCCACGAAGCTCTTCTGCTTCTTCGGCCAGCAGCTCTTCACGCTCTCTTTTTCCTCGAGCATCTACGCTCCGTTCAACAACAGCCGACTTTGGCCGATCTTGTCGTTGCTCGGCTCCAAAGCCTTGCATTGCACTTACCATATAATTTTGATTATAAGTTTAGTTATGAGGGTTAATCCCTAGTGCACCAAGTTTAGCACTTTTTGATGCGTATAGTCAATTTATTGTCAAGCACTTTAATCGTTAAAGTCGTTTAAACCGTTCAAAATGTTATAATCGATTGGATTGCCCGCTATCTACGCCTTCTACTCTCCCAACCACTTCCCTTCTTGGCGCACTAGCAACTCCGACGCCCGTAAAGGCTCGGCCATAATATCTTTCACCACTTTCTCCATTCTACTAGATTGTGAACCTTTTACAAATACTACATCGCCTTCTTGTATAAACCTGTCCAAATACCGTCCGGCCTCAACCGAATTTGTAAACCATTCAATCGAATCAGGCTCCATTCCGGCCTCTTTGGCAGCGTCAACCGCAACTCGCATGTCATCTCCTACAGCAATAAACGCATCGGCAACCTCGGCAACTCTAAACCCAATCTGCCTGTGCTCCTGCTCAGAATACTGCCCTAGCTCTGCCATTGAGCCAAGAACTGCTATTCGACGATCTTCTTCTTCGCCCGGCGAAAACATTTTCAAAATATCAAGCCCATTCAGAACCGCTGTCGGAGCCGCATTGTATGAATCGTCGATTATGAGCGAGCCCTTGATGCCCGCGATTGGATTTAATCGACCCGGCGATGGTCGGAATGTGTTGTTAAGAGTCGATATTGACTTCTCAAGCGATAAGTCCAGCGAATTCGCCACCACTAACGCTGCAAGGCAGGCCATTACCGGCGCATAGCCAAGCGAATTGATAAGTTTTAGCTGGCCAATTTTAACCCCGCCCTGAACAACATCCGCTTCTGTAATGGCAAACTGCTCGCCCGGATCAAATTCAAGGTCGCAGCGGGTGGAAATTTGGATATTCTCAACACTAAAATCGTTTGATTTGATCCCGAATGTGCGTACGCTTGCCCGCGTCTGATCGCGCATTTGCTCCACGCGATGGTCGTCAGCATTTAAAATCGCTACTCCATCTTCAGGCAAGCAACTTACAAGCTGAGCCTTTTCCTGCGCCAGATCCTCGGCTGAAGTAAAGAATTCAGCATGTATGGTTGACAATCCTGTGACAACGCCAATGCTCGGCGGCGCCAAATTACACAAGTATTCAATATCGCCAGGATGATCAGCTCCAAATTCCAAAACAAGTATGTCAGGGTATTCATTAATCCTGTACGATCGTAAAATCAACCGTAACCAACCAAAAATCGACCTGCCCGGGCTCTGTTCGCCCAAAATCGTGAGTGGCACGCCAAATTCGTTATTATAATTTTTCTCTGCAGTCCGTACCGAAAACCGCCCGCTTACAACCAAAGCAATAGCCTCTTTGGCAGAGGTCTTTCCAATCGAGCCGGTAACAGCAATGATTTGTGGCTTAAACTTTGCCAAAATCGCTTTTGCCCGATTTTTTATTATTCGCATTATTAAGCTTTTCATAAAGTTGGTTACAGGCCGGCATACTGTACGAACCCACAGACCAACAATCGCAATCAGTCTGTAAATCTGAAAAGTTCGTGGGTCTGTAACGACCCCAGCTCCTTGACATCCATTTTACTCTATCGGCCGTGTCGGCGCAACCTCAAAATAATGAAGCAGAAACTCAGCAATATCCCCAAAAATTACGGCTGATGTGTCCGCTGCCCATGAAACGGCTTTCGGATGATCGAGTAGAACAACCATTACAAACTGCGGATCCTCAATCGGGCCGAACCCTGCAAAAGTTGCCATTGTCTGCTCTTTTTCATACCCAAGCGATCCGGATTTGGCAACCTGAGCCGTGCCGGTCTTGCCGCCAATGTAATAGCCAGGAACAGCCGCCTTAGCGCCATGCCCATTTTCCACAACCGACACCAGCATTGCGCCGACCGTAGTTGCTGTCTTTTTCGATATTACCTGTCGCACAACCTTAGGCCGCCTTTCCTCCACAGTGCCGTCAGAGTAACGAATCTCCTCTACAATGTAGGGCTGCATGAGTTCGCCACCGTTTGCAAGTGCCGCATAAGCTGCGGAAAGCTGAAGCGGAGTAACCATAATGCCCTGTCCGTAGCTCGCTGTTGCAAAGTAGCTTTCAGCAAACTCATCGAGCGACTCAATTGTGCCACTCGACTCGGTGTTAAGCTCAATGCCTGTGAGCGTGCCGAATCCGTAGCGCTCAACATACTCTTTTAGTGTTTCACGGCCCATTTCACGCATCACAAACACCATTCCGGTGTTGAGCGACTTTTCAAGCACCTCGGTCATGGTTTGAATGCCGTACGCCTTTAAGTCTGAATTTTGGATTGTATATTCATCGACCTCGACTTCCCCCGTGTCTTCGTATGTTGTAGTTGGCTCAACCGATCCTGCATCGATTGCCGCGGCCATAACAAGCGGTTTGAACACCGAGCCCGGTTCGTAAGATTCGTAAATTGCCGCATTATTATAAACCGAGATGTCCTCAACTTCGTTGTAGACATTCGGATCAAAGTCCGGCGCATTGCACATTGCTATAACTTTGCCAGTTGCAGGTTCAAGGATTACAAGCGACCCGCCGTCAGCATCAAATTTTTCCACGCCTTCCCGTAATTTGCCGCATGCGATGTATTGCACAGTGCGGTCAATTGTAAGCAGAAGGTCACCTCCGTCCTTAGCGGGATCAAAATCGCGCGTTCCAACGCCAATCCACCTTCCGGATGCGTCTGTGGCAGTATCAAGGTGACCGTTTTCGCCGGCTAAAAAGTCATTAAAATAACCTTCAAGCCCGTACGAGCCCACTTTCTGACCTTCGTTGTTTAGGCCCAAAAAACCAAAAATGTGTCCTCCAAGGTTAGTTTCCGGATAGCTGCGGGTGTTTTCCAAAATATAATCGATCCCTTCAATGCCGAGCGCCAAAATCTCCTCCAGCACTTTTTCATCAACATTTCTGGCCACCGGCTCGTACGGATCGTCAGATTTTGACAGTCGTTCGAGCAGAAGTTGAAACTCACCAGGGCCCTCACTTTCGTCAGTCGCGTCGGTTTCAGAGGCTTCAAAGGACTCATCCAGCTCGTCCATAGCCTCGCTCAAAATGTCATCGTCAAGGTCATTGTCAATGTTCGATTCTTCGACCATAACAACTTCATACCCCAACACCCTGGCGATCGCTGTCGAAGCCTCTAACGGATCCTCGATCTTGCGAGGATCGGCAAAAATAAATGCCCGCGGCTCATTGGCAGCGGCGATGTATTCAGTACTGCCCTTCCAGTCACGAACAAAAATACTTCCACGCTCGGCAAAAAGTTCCTGGTAAAAATTATGCTGTCCGCTAGCAAGGGCCTCGTAAAATGATGCGTTAATTACCTGGAGCGTAAAAAGGCGAAAAATTATAATCACAACGAACAGGCCAAAAAAGAATCGCAATGCTTTCATGCGCCACTCGGTGGATCCTGAAATATATCGCCTCTTCTCGCCGACCATTACTCTATTTTACATCATTTTGCCCCAACGAGCTATTTGCGCCACTCACAAGCACAGATCCCCCTGACCACAGAAAAATTCAAGCACCCGGTGATGGCTGTCAACACCCGGTGATGACAACCGCTAGCTTTAGGTAAATATAAATTAACAACCCGGGTCGATTCGATCGATCCGGGTCGGAAGGTTTTGGGCTAAGGACACGATTTCGCGTCTTGTTGACAAAAAGTTTCGTCCTATTATCGCCCAGGATCTATTCAAGACCCTACTCAACGCGTACTAGGCCTTTCTACCCTGTATGCAAGCCAGCCTCCTTTGTGCCTTTGATTATTGGCACATTTTGATCATATTCAATTCTAGGCCTCTTGTCAACACTCGGTGGCTGAGCATTTTATATTATGCCGTGAATAGCTGCGGGTTGCCACAAAGGGCTTCGTCTGTGTACTTCCCATGCCGCTGACAGTCGGATACTTTCCATGCTTATGCGACACAATTAGTCGCAATAAAACAGGCCCTCAAGCCTGTTTTATACTTTGTATATTTATTAAATTCTTAACAGCCTTAAGCCTCCTGCAACTCCTCCTCCGGCACCACACGCCCTACCGAAGCAATCGAGTCTCCTGTGACTTCATAGCTTATCACTCGCAAAATTTCGCCACCATCAGATTCGTAATCCAAAAAATCAACCCTATCCACTTCTTCACCTTCGTCCGAAATAACACCAGACCCCTCAGAAGACAATTCATGATCAGCATTATTATAAAACACAGTCTCCTGCGAAGAATCAATGTCAGCCTCAACATCGTTGAACAAAATCACTTCTTCACTTGAAGGATCCACGGCCAGCCACAAAGATTCACCGTCGCGCACCCAGTAAACCAACTCTCCTGTATCCAATTTTATCTCTTCAATGTCTTCGGGCACAAATGTTTTATCGTTCACAACGATTGGCTTGCCTTCCTGAAGTTGAGCAAGGGCTTGTTTGATATCCATATTTTTTTGTTTAGCTATGTGGAAGTATAGAAAAGGTAATGGCGAATGTAAACGGTGGTAGAGATATTTATCCACAGGAGAAAACGCTGCTAGAAATCAAGGCCTTCTCTTGCAGGAACGCCAGAGTAGAAATAATGACGCTCGAGCTTCATTTCTGTTACGAGATGAGCGCGCATAATTAGATCGGGATGTGGATTCCGGCCGGTTAAGATGAGCTCAATTTTAGGGAGCTTGTTGTCGATCGCCTCAAGAACGCTATCAAGGCTCAGCATCCCCAAATGCGTTGACGAATTGATTTCGTCGAGCACCACAAGGTCGTACTCGCCACTTGTGAGAAACCGCTTGGCAAGTTCGAGACCTTTTTGAGCCTCAACCTTGTCCGCATCGGTAATAGAAAAATCAAACTCCCCTGACTCTGGATTGATTCTGTCGCGCCCGGTTGACCAGTAATCGATGTTGTACAGGTTGTCGAATAAATGCCGCTCCCCGTAATGATTGCCGCCCTTGTCAAAAAAAATCACCGCTACACGCTTGCCACTGCCGGCACAACGAATCGCCTGACCAAGCGCGGAGGTCGTCTTGCCCTTGCCTTCGCCGTACACAAGCTGGACAAGACCATATCCTTTATGATCTTTAACCCTTTCGTCAAGTTGTGGAATATGGCTCGTCACAGTGCGACTATTGTACCACAAATCCCGCAGAGTGATCCGCGGGATTATTATTGAATAGGACCTATAGGACCAATTTGACCTATTTAACTACACCCCGACATACCTCCACCCTTCGGCCAGGCTCAGGCCTAGCCTTCGCCTGTCTCAGGGTGGCGGCACTTAACTACAGCCGGAAGTGCCGCCACAGTTCAAGCACTTGTAGCATGCGCCGTTGCGGACCATTATCGACCCACATGTGTCGCAAGCAGGAGCGTCGGCGCTGTTGTCAAATGTTGAAGTCAAAATCGGTTCTCCTGCAGCTATCGCAACCTCTGCAAGCCTGAAAGCGTTCGCTTTGAACAAATCCGCCTGCTTCCTGTCATCGTCAGACGCAGGATCGCCCTTCGAAGGAGCAGACCCAACCGACAGCTTGTTGTCCGGCGTTTCCACAATATTTATTCCAACCTGGCGCTGATCTTCCTCAGACAAGAACTTAATCGCCATCCATCGGAAAATGTAGTCCACAATCGACTTTGCCATGCGAATATGTTCGTTGTTTGTGAATCCTGACGGCTCAAACCTCATGTGCGCAAACTTATTCACAAGCACCGGCAGTGGAACGCCATATTGCAACGCCATGGAAACACTGGTCGAAAACGCGTTAATGAGCCCGCTGATTACCGAACCTTCCTTTGCCATTGTCACAAAAATCTCACCGGGCGTTCCGTCGCTGTACAGCCCAATCGTCAAATAGCCTTTATGATTTCCGATCTGGAACCTGTGCGTAATGGATTTCCGCTCGTCCGGAAGTCGGCGGCGTCGCGGAGCAAAGTCGCTACTCGTCACCTTTGCGGTCTTTACAGTTTCCGACGCTTGCTCGGTATCATTGTCATGGCCATCGTCATCGTGAGTGTTAACCTTGACATTCTGTTTTGACGAATCGGATTCTTTTGATGTTGTAAGCGCCTGCTGCCGCTTGGATCCGTCGCGATAAACGGCAATTGCCTTGAGCCCCATTTTCCATCCCTCCATGTAAACCTCCTCAACATCCTCAACTGTTGCGTCGTTTGGCATATTGACCGTCTTCGAAATCGCTCCGGAGAGGAACGGCTGAACAGCAGCCATCATCCGCAGATGCGCCATGTAGTGAATTGTGCGCGCGCCATTTTTTGGCTTAAACGCGCAGTCAAACACTGCCAAATGCTCGTCAGTAATATGAGGAGCTCCTTCAATGGTGTCTGTCTTATCAATATGATCAATGATATCTTTCACCTGATCTTCAGCATACCCAAGCCGCTCCAGCGCCTCTGTAACCGTGCTATTGATCATTTTCAGCATGCCGCCGCCAACAAGCCACTTGTACTTTACAAGCGCAATGTCAGGCTCAACCCCCGTAGTGTCGCAGTCCATCAAAAATGCAATTGTGCCGGTCGGAGCCAAAACGGAAATCTGAGCATTGCGCAGGCCGTGCTTAGCGCCACCATCAACCACATTGTCCCACGACTTGCGAGCTTCAAACATTAAATCAGCCGGAACGCCCTCGGCATCCATATCATAGGCAGCTTTGCGATGCATTTGCATTACCTCGAGCATTGGCTCTTTGTTGGCTTCAAATTGCTCAAATGTACCGATTTTTCCTGCAATCTTGCTCGATTGATAGTTTGAATGTCCTGTCATGAGTGCTGTTATTGCGCCTGCGAGGTTTCGGCCAGCGTCTGAATCGTAAGGAAGCCCGCGGCTCATTAAGAGCGCCCCAAGGTTAGCGTAGCCAATTCCGAGCGGTCGGAATGCGTGGCTGTTCGATTCAATCGCCGGCGTTGGGTAGCTTGAGTTGCCGACCAGAACTTCCATGGCCGTGATAATTACTTCCAGCGCTTTTTTGTATGACTCAACATCAAATTCCATCACCCCATTAACTTCTTTTCGATATTTCATCAAATTTAGCGATGCCAAATTACACGCGCTGTCGTCCAGGAACATGTATTCAGAACACGGGTTTGATGCGTTGATTCTGCCCGAGTTCTTGCATGTGTGCCACTTATTCGTGGTTGTATCGTACTGAATTCCAGGGTCGCCGCATTCCCATGTCGATTCTGCCATTTTGCGAAATAGGTCGCGCGCGCTGTAGGAAACCGATGGCTTGCCGCTGGTAACCTCAATCGTTGTCCAGTCTTTGTCGTTCTCTACCGCCTGCATAAACTCATCCGTAACCCGCACGGAATTATTTGCATTTTGGAAAAATACCGAACCGTATGCGTCGCCGTCCATGGACGAATCATAGCCGGCTTCAATCAACGCCCAGGCCTTGCGCTCCTCTTTCACCTTACACTCTATGAACTCAACAATGTCCGGGTGGTCAATGTTCAAAATCACCATCTTCGCTGCCCGCCTGGTTTTCCCACCAGACTTTACAATGCCGGCAAAGGCATCAAAACCCTTCATAAACGACACCGGACCGGACGACTTACCGTTTGAGTTGCTTAAAAATTCCTTTGACGAACGCAGTCTGCTAAGGTTTGAGCCAGTACCGGACCCGCCTTTAAAAAGCATGCTCTCAGTTGCTGCAAGGTGCATAATCGACCTCATATCATCCTCGACTGAGTTGATGAAGCACGCTGAACATTGCGGATGCGGGTTTACGCCAACATTAAACCAAACCGGGCTGTTAAACGCGACCTTCTGATTTATGAGCAAATGCGTAAGCTCGTCTTCAAAAGTCTCTGCGTCTTCCTGAGAATTGAAATACCCGTCCATCCTGCCCCAGTTGGCGATTGTGGTTGATACGCGGCTGACAAGCTGCTTCATTGACGTTTCACGCTCGGGCTTGCCTACCTGTCCTCGAAAATACTTCTGGGCAACAATGTTTGTTGCAGTTTGCGACCAGCTTGCCGGAGTTTCAATGTCGTTTTGTTCAAAAATCGCCTCGCCTTTCTCATTTGTAATTTTGGCTGTGCGCATTTCCCACTCAATTTCGTCATACGGGTGCACCCCGTTGCGCGTAAAGTAACGAGAAAACCGAAGGCCGTTTCCATACTTTGGCGCTCCGGTTTTTGGCGGCGCAGTACGCTGTCTGTGAGCCATGTACATCTTTGCAACATGAATAAGGTTGTTATCAATAAGCGTCATCGAAACGACTTCACGAATGTCGGCAGTAGCCGGAGTCGTGTGTCCGTTATAAATCTTCTGGATACGATTGATTATTTGGCTTGTAATCCTATCCACTCTAGTCTGATCTTTAAATCCTGCGCTGGCCATAGCTCGCATAACCGAATCCCGCAGCTTCTCAGGACGAAACTTTTGTTCCTCCATACTGCGTTTTTGTACATTTTTTACTGCGACCATATATTGCCAGACGGCATCGCTTACTTCTTTTTCCGAGACCTTGGAGGCCTCAACATTCAAGCGAGTGGATTCGTTCATAGGCTGGTGAGTTATTGGCTATGTTATTTTAGCTGTGCTTAGATTAGCTGTCTAGAAATTACATCTGTAAATGACCAATGCCCAATTTTCAATTCCCAATGAATTACCAATCATCAATTTCCAATCAATTACGTTGGTATTTGTTCATTGAGTATTCATTGGTTATTGGGTTCTTGGTCATTGGAAATTTTTCGATTAAAAATGACCCCAAATCGGGATCCCACACTCTCCCCAGTGCGAACCACCTAGGCGACGAGGCAGTTTGCAACACAATATATTGTGTCGCCAGAGCTATTGTACCACAACATGTAGTGTTCGACAGGACCAAGCTGTGGATAAGATGAGGCGTTGAGCGAGTCACGCAACCACGACCATGGCAATAACTATAACTAAGGAATTATTTCTTAAAATTTTCGCCAACCACAGTCATCGTCATAGTCACTGTCATAGTTTAAGCTCTCAGAATCCCATCGTAAGGTTAATGGCCGACTTCTGATCGTCGGGAGCGCCAAAATCCACCTCAACCTTGCGCCTCTCCCCCATCCTGTCATCAAAGAGCAAAAATCCGTTATCGCGCCCAAACTCGTAAACCTCTTTTGTAACCTTTACATCCTGCTGGCAGTAGTCAATAACATCCTGAACACGGCCCTCTTTCCACCACTGGACCGCTGTTAGGCCGTGAGCGCTCTTTCCTGCGCCCGTGGTAGCTGCCGCAACAGCGTCGAGCTTAAGCCTAAACCCGAGCGCCTGATAAATCTTGTCCAGCATGTCAAGCTGAGAGATATTGAGAAGATCGCCGGCGTAATACTTGTTCAGAATTGGAATATCAAACCCAACTGAGTTGTACCCGATAATCCTACTTGCGCCCTCGAGCTGCTTAAATAACCTTGGCAAATCATTTTCAAGATAACTTTCGTACTTGTCTTCATTATAAAAATAAGCCACAACAACTGACACGCGCAAATCCTCACGCGCAACTTCGCCAATGGCTGTTTGAGTTTCAATGTCTAGAACGACTTCGTTTGTCATATTTATGATCGTGAACGACGCGTATTGTAACATATCGGCTCGCCTAGTGTCGAATAGCGAAGTAGATAGTAGATCTAAAGGCGGAGGTTCGTAGTTCATCGACTTGCAACTTTTTGACTTTTGACTAAAATAAAAAACCGCGTCGACGATCGAGACAAGCTCGATTACAACACGGCTACTCTTCATCTTCAGTATCTAATGCGCCCACCAGCCTCAACGCTTCAAAAGATTGCAAGCGCGTATGACTCTCCATTGACAGGCGCAACCTTTCCAACTTCTTAATCTCCTGCCTTGCGTAGCTCTCACGATGCGATAGCAGACTCATCGTCCCAACACTAGGCGGCCTTAGAAGGTTGCAAACAATGGATATTTGATCGCCCAACTTCTCCACAAAATTTACTAACTCTTCGCGTTCTCGTTTGTCCTGTTCAGAATCGGGAAGGTTGGAGTTCACACGTACTGCGTAGCTAAAATTCCATGCAGACACCAGGGGCTGGAGCGCTTCATATGCCTGAATAACTTCAATGCAATATTTTTTGGTCAGCCTTTCCATGCTGAAGATCTCAACAAGTATTTGAAGCGGCACCAGTGAAAAAAGCACTAGCATAAAGCAAGATCCGCTCAAGCCGTACGCAGTAAACAGTCCGGCAAAATTAGTTGCAATCAATTCGCACACAAACCAGCCAAAATACGTGAGTATTAACAGACCAACTACCAACTTACATCCGATACGGTACCATTTGCTAACAGGCTGCTTTGCACCCTCCCTGATCCCTTCCGGCAACTCCGGAAGATCGAGAATTTCGTACATGTTTTCCTCCAGATTTTGATTTAAAGAACGTTTGATGCTATCAGATTACATCGATTATGTCAATCGAGCAAAGAAGAACCAAAAATCTCGTCACCGAGAGACGAGAAATCACTTTACGCTAGATTGAGCCAAGTTGCTCGTCCGGCAACTAAGTGGCAGGCTATTTCAGTCGATGAGATCCCCGACCTTGTACAAATAAAAATGATTCCGATCAACTTCTTTAACTTTCCTTGGCTCAGCATTGAACCTGAATCCGCGAGAAACCACCACGGTATCGTTGGAAAGATATTGAGTTAATCTTGTCTGAATTTTTCCCATCACTTCAGGCAGTAAGTACAGAGCGACCAAATCAACTTGTTCAAGCGGCACTTTTACCATATTGCCATGACGAATTTTCACCTTGTCTGAAACGCCGGCAAGCCTAGCGTAAATCCGCCCGTACAAAACCAAAAACGGATTAATTTCATATCCAACAGCCTCGCTCGCTCCAAAATCCTTCACTGCAACAACTAGCAAACTTCCATCACCACAACCAAGATCCAGAACAGTCTGACCAGGCCGGAGGTCGGCCAACTTGTACATTTCCCTGCTGACCCTGCGCGACGTGCGCACCCACGGTACGCCAAAAATAAAAGCCACATTCAAACTTACAAAAACAAATGCAACCACAAAAAGTGTGGCTGCTATTGCTGAAAAAATCCAAAGTTCAAATGTCATAACATGGACGCTGCGGCAGCAAGCGCTTCCGAATAGGTCGGAAATGCGTGGATTGTAGCTGCGATGTCGTCAACCGTAAGGTTTGCATGCATTGCGAGCGCAGCTTCGTGAATAACATCGCCTGCGTGATTTCCGGCCATGTGCGCGCCTAGGATTTTGCGTGATTTTTTATCCACAACCAGTTTGATCATCCCTTCGCGGCTACCGTCAGTAATCGCTCTTGCCAATGAGCCGACCGGGAAACTTATAACCTCAAACTTCATTTTCATAATCGCCGCTTCTGCCTGAGTGACCCCGACTGACGCCACTTCCGGATGCGTAAATGTAACGCGCGGCACAACGCGCAAATCGCGCCTGCGCATGCTGCCCGGCCGACTGCAAACTGCATTGTGCCCGGCAACCTCGCCCTCCTCATGCGCGATGTGCGTAAACATCATCCCGCCAGTAACATCGCCTGCTGCAAAAATATGACCGACATTGGTTTGTAATTTATCGTTCAGCTTGAGCCTGCCCTTTGCGTCAACTTTGACTCCTGATTTTTCGATCTTTATTCCGTCAAGACTAGCTCTTTTGCCAGCAGCTACGATAACTTGATCAACCAAAACCGACTGCCGCTTCATTCTGCCGGTTTGATAAGTCACGCGCTTCTTTCTGCCCTGGCGCGCAACCCCAAGCGTCTTTGTGTCAGTAAGTATATTGGCTCCGTAATCGCTCAGCTTCTTTTCAACAATCGCGGCAATTTCCAAATCTTCCCTGTTTAAAATCTGCTTGTCGAGCTGTAGCAATGTAACCTTTGTTCCAAGCATGGCAAAAAAAGTTGCAAACTCGCATCCAACCGGCCCGGCCCCAACAATCGCGACCGACCCCGGCTGGCGCCTTAGCGATACAACTTCCCGAAATCCCAGGCCAACTTTATCGATCCCGTCAATCGGTGGCACAAAATTAGTCGATCCTGTCGCAATAATTATCGACTTAGCACTTATTTTCTTCTTGCCGACCATGATCGTATGCGAGTCAACAAACTCAGCAGCGCCATGCTCAACCTTAACGCCGGAGCCGGTCATCATCTTTCCAATCCTTTTTCCTTTCCCGGTTATTGCGCTGACAATATTGTCCTTTCGCAGCATTATGCGCGAAAAACTGAATGTTACCCCATCGGCGTGTAGCCCAAAATCTTCCAAGTGGTGTTTTGCCATGTGGTACATTTTTGCAGATGTCAGCATTGCCTTTGACGGCACGCACGCCCAATTAGGGCACTCGCCACCCATTTCAGCTTTTTCTATCATGCAAACCTTTGCGCCAGCTGAAGATGCAGCTTGCGCAGCGCTTATCCCGGCAGCACCGGCACCGATTATGAGTACATCGAAATCGTATTTCATATTCTTGGCATTAAATATAGAAACCACTTAATCGCCTCGCAGGGCTCAGATCGCAAATTTCGATTTACGGTTTCTACATCTTCTACTTTTGTTTAAATAACTCCATGGCGGCTGACCACAGGCGGTCATCTCCCTCAAGGCGAAGATAATACCACCACTCAACTCCCCAAAGAAAAATCTCATCAACTCCTGTGCGACGGGCAAATTCAACATTGTCGATCAAATCCTCAGCAGTAAACGCCTCATACTGCTCATCAACGCTCGCGTCCATAAGCTCACCATAAATCCACGGCTCTGCCTGAAGCTCGGAAATAATTACTTTCTGAACCAGGGCTGATGCCACGATTCGCTGAATCGCGTAAAATTCCGGTCGATACGGAAATGCAAGGTAGCCAAGCAGGTCATTCCAAACCATCCTGTACAAACTTGCCCCGATTTCGTCAATTGCCGACGATCTAAACACCCAAATGCCCTGCTCGCCGCTCGTTGTGGATAAAATTGGGTGATCGGGATCAAGATTGCGAACCGCATCTGTTTCCTCGGCGACCCTAAGCAGGTCCGGAAACGGACACTCGCCAAAGTAAAACAGAGGCTCGTTTTCGACCTGCCAGCGCGCGAGCGCAGGATGGTCCTTGTACTGCCCTACCACTTCCTTAACAAACTCAACGGCGACTGCGCGCTGATCTTCACGCGACAAATCAGCCGCCCATTCCGGAATAAAACACTCGGGCCAACGCGGCACCTTAACGCCAACGGCAAGTGTTACGCTTGCTCCGTGCGCCTCAGCCTCGTTCATTATCCAGTTCAACCCTGAAAAATCATATTCGCCTTGCACAGACTCAACTTCAGACCAATAAACAGGCACGCGCAAATTCCGTACACCCAATTCGTCAACGGTCGCCCAATAAACATCTGCCCAATTCCCTGCCAGTTCTTCAGCATGCAAGGTTGAAAATGTAACCCCCAATTCAGGACCGGTGTGATCAAACTGATTTTGCCAGAGAAGCGCGAGACTGCTCAAAATCAAAATGACGAGAAAAAATACTCCCGCCAGCCGACATCGTCCTGAATTAATGAAATTCTTTTTCATGCCCCCTTGTTATCGGATCTGTCTTGATCCGTGATTATAATCCGTTTCAAACTCCCCTAAATCTCCTCTTTCTTTTCTCTCACAAACGCCAGCCATCCTTCAACAAAATTCACAGCCACCTTAAACGGCGCTTCAATAATAAAATCAAAAAAGTAAATAAATACATTTATTTTTGCGACTTTCACACTCATCCAGCGGCCTACGCGCACAACAGGAAGTGTGAAAATATCAAAAATCGACCCAATCAAGCTGCTTCGGGAACTTGAAATAACAATGTCTTTGGTTGACGCTCGAATCCTGATCCCAAAGAATGTAACAAGCGACAAGAAGAACAGGAAAAGAATGATTGAGAATATGTTAAAGCCAAAATTCGAAAGTAGCGTTGCGATTGCGCCATAAACGAGCACAAACACAAAAGAGTAAATGATGTAGAAAATCTTTGACCAAGCGCTGAAGTGCTCGCGTTTTACATGAAGGTTAACTAACTCGTGGTCTGCGCCCACAATCAGCGCGCGAATTGCTTCGCGGTAATCAGATGTGTTTTTGCGCTCCGGAATTTGTACCGTAAGGCTTAAAAATGCAAGAAAAGATGGGTGAAACAGAATATTGATTGCAAGTGGCAAAAATGATGCTTCCTTGGCAATGAGAAAATCGTACGGAACTTCAAGAATTAATGCCAGCAACATTTTAGTAAGAAACAGGAAAAGTACGGCGCGCACGGCAGTTCTGCGCAGGCGCACACGGAAACGCTGCGTACGCTTTTTGAGCGCGCGGCTGATGGCCAAATCCATTAGGCGCGGGTCCTCAAGGAGACCCGGGAACTCCTCAGGCTTATATTCGATTATGTCGCGCATGGTGCGGAATGCGCCTGAGCGACGGCGCAGAAGCAGCGAAAGCCGCTCAACAACCGGATGCGCTATTTGTTTTTCCACGGTCCTCATCACCGAAGTCAGATTTCCGCCGAGCTCAGCAATGCGATCCGGCGTGCTCACGCCTGGCCAATCAGGATAATAAAGAGTGAGTATACGGAACCGAAGTGTCGCCAGGTTTGATTTCAACAAAGTTTTATGAACAGCAACATATAGCAGTAAGTCTTTCTGGTCATCTTTGAGATGAATTTTTGGGTCCCAGCTTATGCGCTCGCGCATCTCCTCATACATATAACTAACCAGCGCCTCATCTGCCAGCGGAGGTGAGATTGCGTACTCGAGCTCGCTTGAAATAACATCGAGCAACCATGCGTGCGCTTCTTCCTTTTTTGTCGCTATCTCCTCGGCAGCGCGGAAGAGCAAATCGTACTTGTCAAAAATTGGCCTAAGTTTTCCGGCAAAACTCGCAGAGATTGTCTTATTTGGCAAATATCCCGCCCAAACAAGCTCCTTGAGCAAATTCTCAGCCATTTCTTCAAGCGGCGCGTCCGACCCCAGATATCGCTTAAGAATCCTTAAAATAGCATTGCGACGAAGCAAATGCTCCTCCTGATAATCAATGGTGGTCCTTAGTTTTTCGTAAATCGTCGCGGCCGTGCTTGCAGGAGCGCTGACTTCAATAACTTCTTCGCCCGCCTTTGCCGCAAAATGGTCCTTTGGAGCAATCGAAGCTGCGAGTTGTATTAAGCGGTCTGACATAATTTGCAATTGCGAAAGTGATTGAATGATTGTGCGGTTAGCGGAAGTCGCTGAGTGATTGAGTTATTTAGATATTTAATGATCGAGTATTTTGATCACTCAGCCACTCAATAAACTCCCCCTCCCTTAAAAAAACGATCTTTCCTTCGAGGATTGAATAATCTCAAACGCCTGCTCTGCATTGTCAACGATTTCAAAAATCTCTAAATCCGCCCTGTCGATTGTACCAAACTCCTCAAGCATTGTGCCCTTTACCCATCTGAGCCAATCTGACCAATAATCCAAACCGACCATCACTACCGGAACCTTTTCCGACTTTTCTGTCTGGATAAGCGTAAGGATTTCAAATAGCTCATCGTTTGTCCCAAATCCTCCTGGGAAAAATACATACGCCTGGGCTGACGCGGCAAGAATTACCTTGCGCGTAAAAAAGTAATGGAACGCTCGCGCTGATTTAACATACGGGTTGATTCTCTGCTCGCGCGGTAGCTGGATGTTCAGCCCAACCGACTCGCCACCGGCTTCAAACGCCCCTTTATTTGCAGCCTCCATAATCCCCGGACCTCCTCCCGTTACCACTGTAAAACCGCCGTTGGCAAGCAATCGGCCTAGCTTTTCCGCCTCCCTGTACCACTTGTTGTCTGTTGGCGTGCGGGCTGACCCAAAAATCGTCACTTCACTTGAAAGCCTTGAAAGAAACTGGAAGCCCTCCACAAACTCGGCCATAATCCGAAAAATCCGCCAGGTTATGTCTGACATGCGCGGCACATAGCCATACTGTTTTGCGAGCTCCCTTTCCTCTCCCGTGAGCGGGACCCTGCAAACTTGTCCGCTATTCATTCCGTTTGGAATTGATTTTTTTGTTCCTTTAAAAATGTCCATAGTTGATCATTCATGGATAAAAGTATCATATCACGAATCCATCGCCGCGTCATGTTAATCAATTGGCCTTAAAATACTTATCCGACCTATCTTACTCAAACAAAAACAACCGCCAGAGCGATTGCCTTTGTTTCAAATTATCTTGTCGAACTGATTTCCGCTGTGTTCTCAGATTCACAGGAACGCACCGTTACGGTTCCGTTTGTTTCAAGCTCAAGCGTGAAGCCCGACACTCCCGTTGTCCATGTTCCGTCTCCGTCAGGGCTTACCGATATTTCCCCAAGGTACCCTTCTGTCACCAGACCTGTCAGGTCAACGCAGTTTGTATCTCCGGTTATATTCGTGTCACAATATGCGTTCTGGTCATCGCACCCGGCAACAGCGGTTCCGATCATATTCACCTCGCCAGGAGTTAAAGCCTCAATATCTGCCAAATAATCCCCTCCGTTGTCAACCTGATCGATTTTTATTGCGGTCAGTAATTCAACAACATCAGCGGCCCTGCGGGCGTCGCGCGCGTCGCCAAATCTTGTCCCAGGGTCGAGCGCTACAAATACGATTGCAGCTAAAATCGCAATAATGGCAATAACGATTAAGAGTTCAATAAGGGTAAACCCTCTTTGAGAAATTCGCTTATTGTTCCGTCTCATAGTAAAAATTATGGTGATTCTTGTAGATTGATGGTTTTACTGAGCGAAGTGCAGCGCCCAGCGCGGCTCCGTAAGTATGGATTTCCTCCTTTGACAGCCCAGGCACTTCGACAGCATCACCAATTCTCAGCAAAGGACATTTTTTGAATACCTTTGAGCAAGCTTCGCTTACTTCCTTTTGACCCCCCTCAACTCCTGCAACTATACCTATAAAAATTTCTCTCTCAAGCCCTTCAACAAAACTTACCGTTTCACTAATTGCATTGCAAATATTCTCAATGCCTTCTTGCATTAGCGGCTCAGCCTTTCCGGTAGATCTTCTTCTGCGCGCCTGAACAGAGCGCGAAAATATTTCTAACGACATTATATCAAACACTGAAATATTCGTCCAACTATGCCCAATATCAATAACCAAAAATAATGAATCCCTGTCTTTGGGGATTTCCAATCCGTAATCCAGGTAAAGGCGGCAGAGCGCCTGACCGCCAACCTCTGCTGCGACAAACTCAAAACTTGTCTGAGAAAATGCCTTTTTCAGACCGTCCACAACCTCTTTCTGCACAACAAAAACTGTCATCTGCATTTCTTTTCCGCTCTTCTTTGCCTGCTCCACCTGAACATAAGCCTTGCTGAAAGGGATTGGGATTTCCAGCTGAGCGGCAGCTCTGGCTTCAGAAATTAACGCTTCCTTGTCCTTATTTCGCGGAATTACAAGGGTTTTTGAAAAAACTCTGGATTCCGGAACAAGCACGGTCGCTCGCGCCGTTTCATCTGAAATCCCGGTTTTATTAATAAGCGCCCCAATCTGTTTTGCTAAACCTTCCGGCTTTACAACCAAGTCGTCAACAATTAATCCGTGCGCCAAATCTAATTCATACAGACCTTTCGTTCTGCCTTTTCTCCCGACCCATGCCAATCGAACATGGTGGTCAGATAAGTCTATTCCAATGCCTGATGATGATAATTCCATGGTGTTAATCAATTTCTTCCCAAGTTAAGATATCCACAGATAACCCGCTCACCGCTACATCTGCAACAATATTTCGTGTGTAAAATTCCCTTGAAGCTTCTACAGCAATCGTACAATTTCCGCACGGCGCGCCTGTAACAACTATGTCGCAGTCCACTTCTCCAACACTTAGCGACCCTCCTGCGTAGCTTGAGTTTCTGGTCAGTCTGAGCATTGCCTCTTCAACGCAACTCTCTGCCGAGAGAATAACATCGGTGCTGATCTGTTCGGAAAATCCGGCCTCCAGGTTATTTAGCCCCATCAACCCAACACTCACCGCCATCAGCGCAATGAGTGCGGTAAAAATTAAAATCGATATTAATGCCGCCGCTCCTTTCTTAGTCGAGCGGAATCCGGAGTGTTGTCTGGAATGTTTCCGCATAATCAAAATATGGATCATCAGTTGTGTTCAATGTCTCAACCGTATAGCTAACCTGAATTATACCTAAGTCTTCGCTACTTGTCAGGTTAGTGAAAACCAAATTGCTGATTGATACCGAGTCTGTGGTGATTGGGGTGTTCCCTGCGCCCGCAATATTTACTTGGAAATTCCCATTATCGGCAGTGAGGGAGAAAATCGTCGGATCCTCGCCGGCGTCAACCATGTCAAAAGATATCACGCCCGGGTCTGAGTCAAAAGTGGATGCCCCGATGTTGATTGCCTCTGCGTGCCGAGCGGCCTCAACAAGTCTGTCAAAAACCAGACGGGCGTTCATTTCCACTTCAGAAATAACCAGTGTCTTAATGCGAACCTGGCCGAGCTTGGTCAAAAAAACCGCTACTGACGCAATAATAATTGCAATCAGTCCAATGTAAACGAGGGTTTCAACCAATGTAAATCCTTTCTTATTCATAGCCTATTTGTAAGTGAGGCTAACATCTTCCAAAACCGGTGTTGCCGCGCCACCCCCGGTTAAATACGCTTTCCACTGCACAAATTGAGTTCCGCTTGCCCCCGGGTCGGTTACAATTGCCGCGTCGGTCGTGTCGTAGGTTGTGCTTTCCGTGCCGTCGTCCCCTACCCAGCGCGCGGTTGTTAGCCCGCCAAGCGTGGACGCTGTGCGAATTCTGAATTCGATTGTGCCGGTTCCTGATTCGTTCCAGCTAATTGTTTGCCACGACGGGGAAGTCAAATTGGTGTCAAACGACTGCGATGTGAATGTTGATTCTTCCGGATAGTCATTAAGCGAAGCCGCAACTCCTTCGCCAAGAATTTGCAATTCAGCCGTGTCCGAAGCCGAGCACGCATGAATATAAGTGCCGTCAAACTGCACGCCAGTACCTGCGCCACCAAGATTGAAGGTTGTGGTTTGTGAAATGCTCGCCGGCGTTGAAATGTCGTAAACTTGAAATTGACTGCCACTAGCGCTTGTTGCAAGGAACGCATAATCCGTGCCGTCCAAATCTATGTCATCAACGGTTGCGGCAACATCGTACGAGCCAAGAAATGAAGGCGATGCCGGAGTCGAGACATTGTAAAGCACCAGTTCATCAACGGCTCCAAGCAAACGACCGACCGCCAGGGTATCTCCACTTAAAGCTATGGACTTGCCGTCAACGGTTCCGACCAAATCCACAGTTGTAAGAACCGAAGGTGTTGCCGGCGTCGATACATTAAACACAACGATTTCTGCGCCCGCTGTAGCGCCATAGACTTCGTTTCCGTCCGCAACCATATCGTTTATATCGCTACCAAAGACATTACTCCCAATTAATGACGGCAATCCGGGAGTTGTCACATTAATCACCCAAAAAGTATTATTGCTCGCAAGATAAACCGTGGATCCTTCAATTGCTATTGAAAAAGCGTCTCCGTTCCCGCCTGCATTATACGACCCTGCGCGAGATGGCGAAGACTTGGTCGAAATATCAATTACATCAAGCTCTGCCGCATTCGCTGCAGTTGCCAAGTACGCATAGTTTCCACTCACCACAACATCGTTTACGGTTGCATCAACATTAAACGAGCCAATATAGATTGGGCTGGATGGAGTGGACACATCGTAGATAAAGAATTCGTCATCGGTTCTGTTATACTGGGTAACAATGTATGCAAAGTTGTTGTCAAAATATATTGCGGTCGGGTCGTGCACGCCTGACTTGTTTGCAGATCCTATGAGTTGCGGCGCGCCCCAGCCGCCTAGAGCGGCCATTACTCCGAATACGCTCATATCAGCAGTGTCGTCCTGCGTACCAAGGTAAGGATGCATTCCAAAAATCTCAACAGCCCCTGCAATTGTTGACGCCGCAGCGTTACCGTATGAGTCTTCGGTAAATCCTGCAAGCTCTACAATTGTAAGCTCTGCGGATGTGTCGTCAGTTGCCAGGAACGCATAGCCTTCATCAACGCCGATCGCAATGTCATAAACCGTTGAATTTGTGTCCAGACTCGATGTTACAGTAATCGACCCCTCAGGCGTTGTAACATCAAGAAGCTGAAAATCAACTGTGGTGGTAGTGTTATCACGCCCAACATAAAGGTCGGTGCCAATCAGTTCCAGGGTTTTAGCATCGCCGGCGCCGGTTAAGTTCACGGTATTCACCTGCGTATAATCAGACACGCGAACTACATAAATTTCCGCAGAATCATTTCCGCTCGATGCGTACACATAAGAACCGTCAGTTTGAATGTCGGTCAGGCTAACGCCAATTTCTGTAGTGCCAAGGAGTGGCAATCCGCCGGTTGGTGTGCTGACATCGTAAAAATAGATTTCAGCGTCAGTTGACGCAGTACGGGAAATTATGAGCGTTGTCCCAATGATTGCCATGCCGGTTGGGTCTGCGCTACCGGGCATATCAATCGTGTTCACGCTTGTCATTGTGGCAAGTGCGACTACATCGATTTCCGTGTTTGAAGCATTGCCCACAAACGCGTAATCGCCGGAGACAACAAAATCTCCACCGTCATTTGACCCTACACTAAACCCATTGATCGCTGTTGGAGCATTTTCAGAAACATCACTAATATCCCAGGCGACAAATTCATTACCGGTTGTGTTTTCCGAAAGAGTGTAGAGAATGTCCTGAACATCGTCTAGATACATTGCGATTATGTTTCCGGTGCCGTTCACATCCACCGCGTAATCTTCGCTCAAGAACGCCCAGCTTGCGTCATAAAGATGCTGAACCACTTCACCGTCGCTCACAACCGCCTGGTCGTCAGTGCTGTTAAAACTTCCGGCCGTAAAATCAACAGTTAGAGTTTGCGTCCATGTCCGCTCGGGTCGAAAATCATAGACATAAAAAACCGCGTCCAGATTTTGCGTTTTTCCGGTAAGCGTGTCCCAGGTAATATTTGTTGTGATTTTTTTGGTTTCGCTATCCAGCACTCCGGAACCTGCAATGTCCCCTGCCAGCGAACCGGTTCTGTAAACATCCTCAACGGTAATTGTGCGCGTGTATTTGCCTCCAACCAAGCTGTCAGATGTTCCGTTGAACTCATAATAACTCGAAGCCGTTGTGAGCCCGTGCGTTCCGTTTGTAATCTCGGAATATTCACGATTTCTGATTGAGCGTACCGCCTCAATGCCTTCCTGCAACAGGCCCGCAGCCACAATATATTCAGGGGCCTGCTTGCTTGCCTTTGTGGAATCAACCAGAATTTCAACAGTGCCGACCGCCAGGAGCGCAAAAAGAGCAATGGCTATTACCACTTCAACCATTGATTGCCCTGACTGATTTGTTTTATTCTGTAATACGCCCATTTGAATTGATCGTAAGAGTCGATGTCTCTCCACTTGCGGATAGAGTTAGTGTAATTGTGCCGGTGTCAGTCGTTTCGCCTGTGCGGATTTCAAAAACAACATCGGTCAAGCCAGATGCAGAAAGCGACGACGGAAGGTTGTACACTTCATCGAAGGATGTATCGCGCGTTGCGTAATCGTTACTCTTAAACAAAGTGTAGTCTGTTGAAGTTAAATGCACTCCCCAAACATCGTCCTGATACCCGCTGACGCTCCGGGCCTGAGCCCTTCGCAAGAGCGAAATCATCTGGTCGGTCTCGATTCCGATCTGATTTTTTGTAAGAGTATTCGCGCCCAGGCCCGTTGCGATAAATACTATTAACGCTAAAATTGCAACGACAACCAGAACTTCCACCAGGGTAAATCCTCGGTTCTGTTCCCTCGCGAAAGACATTTTCATATTAGATTTGAAGACTCCCTGTGATCGAATAAATTGGTGTAAGGATGGAAATCGCAACCAGGCCCACAACGAGCCCAATAACTAATAGCAGGATTGGTTCGATCACAGAGGAAATGTTTTTCGAAAGCGCCATAACCCTGTCTTCAAAAAAAGCTGCCAAATATTCCAGAGTTTTGCCAAGGTTTCCCGATCGCTCACCGACAGCGATCATTCGGTGAATAATCACAGGGTAGAGGTCTGGGTAGCTACTCACGATTTCTGAAAAGTCCGCGCCTTCGCCGATTCTTTCAAGCATCTCTTTTGCCGATTTTCTGTAAACAAAATTTCCCATCACCAGTGAGGTGATTTCAAGGCTCTCTTGAATTGGGGTGCCGCTTTCAAGCAGCGTGCCGAGCGTGCGACAAAATTGCGCGCGG
The DNA here is from genome assembly GCA_043818555.1 of bacterium. GTDB lineage: Bacteria > Patescibacteriota > Patescibacteriia > UBA9934 > UBA9934 > JAUYIW01. The sequence goes on from JBDRFP010000032.1 coordinate 31,437, forward strand.
TTAATTAGATGGACAAATGATCCGATTATCGGGAGCTTAAGCGTTATCCTGTGGATGAGTGGACGCAAAAATGGACGGCGCGTCATCCAGATCGCCACAACAATTCCAATAATTATTGCCGGGGCTAGAATAAGTCCATAGTCGCCAAACACTTCGGCGACAAAAATCAGCGCCCTTGTCGAAACCGGCAAATCCACCCTGAGCGAGCGGAACACGCCTACAATCTGCGGAAGCACAAAAGTCGCGACTCCAAGGCCAATAACAAGCGCTGCGCTAAGCACCACAATCGGGTAAAGCATGGCCGATTGAATATTCCGCCTTAACACATAATCCTTATCCATCTGGTCGCTCAGCCGCTTTAGGTTCTCAGACAGTGTTCCGGATCCTTCGCCGATTTTTACAGCGCTAATGTAGACTGTGCTGAACACCTTTGGCTCTCTTTCCATGGCCGCTCCCAAATCTTCACCTCCCTCCACGCGCCCTACTACGCGATCCATCACTTGTTTAAGCCGGCCGGTTGACTGCTCTGCGAGCACCGAGAGGGATTCCGGAACTGACAGGCCGGCATCCAGCATGACGGAGAAGTGCTTTGTAAGCATAACCAAATCCACAACCTTCACGCGGCCGATCTGGATTTCGCGTCTGTACCATGGCAAAGACTTGTCTCTGACAGCAGATTTTTTGACTTTAACCCCGGCCTTAGGCTTGGGTTTTGTGTTCCTCCGTTTTGGCATAAATTTTTTACTCCTGAGTTACGCGGAAGACTTCTTCCAGAGTAGTAATTCCAAGCAAAACCTTTTCAATTCCGTCGTGCATCATAGTTGTCATACCTGCCTTCATGGCAATGTCGCGAATTTCGTCCGCGTTCTTGTCTTGCATTATCGCCTCGCGAATTTCATCGTCCACTACAAGCACTTCAAAAAGACCTGTCCTACCATCATAGCCTTTATTCCCGCAAACTGCGCAACCCTGTCCTTTAAACAAACGGATCTTGGAGATATCTTTCTTCTCTGAAATTTCCTGAAGGTACTTTTTTACTTCGGGCATTTGTTCAATTGCCTGGATTTCCTGCATTTCCGGATGGTAACTTGTAATGCAGCTCAGGCATATCTTTCTCACAAGTCTTTGCGCCACAATTACGACCACGGTTGATGCTACCAAAAAATCCTCAACCCCCATGTCTTTGATCCGCGGGAAGCTTGTGGCTGCGTCGTTAGTGTGCAGGGTCGAAAGAACCAAGTGGCCGGTCATAGCGGCGTTTACTGCAATGTCTGCGGTTTCAGCATCACGGATTTCACCAACCATAATAATATCAGGGTCCTGGCGAACAATGGAACGAAGCCCCTTGGCAAATGTCAGATTGGTTTTTGTGTTCACCTGAATCTGGTTCACGCCATCAATGTCATACTCGACCGGATCTTCAATAGTTGAAATATTAACCTCGCGCTTGTTTAAAAGCCTTACAATGGAGTACAAGGTTGTGGTCTTTCCAGACCCTGTCGGCCCGGTGGAGAGGATCATCCCCCACGGTCTTTTAATCGCGCGCTTCGTTTTTTCCAAGTCGCTGTCGTTCAGACCAAGGTCGGACAGGCTGAACTCACGGGTTTTCGCGGAAAGAAGACGCATTACCGATTTTTCACCATCTGTTGTTGGAACAATTGATAGTCGTATCTCCACCTTATCCCCCCATGGGGTTTCGTACTCGATCTTTCCGTCCTGAGCCGCCCTGTGTTCGTCGGTTGCAAGTTTTGACAAAACTTTTAGCCTGGTAACTATGCTTTCGTGGATCTTTTTTGGAATCTCACCCATGTCTTGCAAAATCCCGTCAATCCTAAATCTGACCCGTGTAAAATCATCTTCCGGCTCAATATGAATATCTGACGCGCGGTTTTGATAAGCATAATCAAAAAACGCATTCACCAATTCTGTCACAATGCTTTCAGACTGCCCCTCCCCCCTTTCCAAGATTGCCTTGAACGCCGAGCCCGGATCCTGGTGATAAAGGAACATGCTGCCGTCAATGTCTTTTGCCGTTGCAAATATAAAATCTACATTAGTGCGAAGATACTTTTCAATCTGAGCTCTGAGGTTTATATTTTCAGGCTCTGAAATGGCTACAAAAATCTTATCTTTTTCCTTCTTTACCGGGAGCACCCTTTGCTTGCGGGCAAACTGCTCCGGAATCAATTCAAGAACATTGGCGGAAATGCTTTCGCGCTTTAAGTCAACATAGCGGATTCCATACCAGGTCCCCATCAGCTGGCCGAATTGATCAATAGTTAAGATGCCTTTAGAAATTATAATCTGCTCGATTTTTTCACGCGAGACATCGCGGGTTTTTAACACAGAATCAAAAACCTCACGGCTGATCCCGCCGCTCTCAACCAATGCTTCTGAATATTGTTCATCTGTTAATGCCACAGATATAATTGTTGCAAATATTATAACACAAAACGAGCCTTCTGGCTCGTTGTTGTTAATAACGGAAACCTTTATCTCTACAGATTGCTGATCGGTACAGATGTACAGATCCGAACACGCAATCCGTTTTGTAAATCTGTAGTTTACTTTAGTGTTCCGCGGATCTTACTTATTACTTCCTGAATCGATGTGTCTGACTTAACGATAAACTCTTTTGCTCCAAGCTTTTTTCCGCGTTCGATGTCAGACTCCTGACCAAGGTTTGAAAGAATCAGAACCGGGATGCCCTTAAGCTTGGGGTCGGCCTTCATTTCCTCAAGTACTGCAAAGCCGTCTTTCTTTGGCAAGATTAAATCAAGCAGGATTAGTGACGGCTTATCTTCGCGCATCTTTTTTAGCCCTTCGACACCGTCAAGCGCAAAATCAGCATCAATTCCCTCCTTCTTCAGCTTTGTCGCATAAATTTTCGACAAAAACTTGTCGTCTTCAATAATAAGTACTTTTGCCATAATAATTGTTATTTCGGCCTAATTATACATCAACTGGTTTGAGCGTGCAAAGTCCTTCATCGCTCGCGCCTCAGCGTAGCGCTCATCTCCTCTCTCATCCCTTTTCAGCCATTCCCGATCTTCAACCCCGTCTCTCCCTTCACCCCTTTCCGATCTTCAACCCCGCCACCCTTTTCTTCCCCTCTCGTCCCTTTCCGATCTCCCCAACCCGCTCCCCCGGCTCCTGATTTATTTTGATTTGGAAGATGCTAGAACTACTCATGCAATAATTTAATAATCTCCACAACTCCATTGTTTGCGTCTACCCTTATCAGATCGCCATCTTTTATAATTTCTGTTGCATTTCCTGTGCTAACAACACAAGGAATCCCCGACTCTCTACTTACAATCGCTGCATGACATGTAATCCCACCTTCGTCGGTTACTATCGCTGAAGCTATTCCAATAGCGACCATCATGTCGGGAGTAGTCATTGGAGCAACCAATATATCGCCTTTTTTAACCTTATCAAGATCACTAAGCTCAAAAATGATTTTTGCCCTCCCTTCAGCAGTACCCTTGCAGGCAATCTGACCGGTGATTTTCTCATCAGTATCCCAAACCTTCTGTACCAACATAATGTTTACATCTTGGGCGTATTGCCTTGCATCAAATAACATGTTCCCCCTGTGATATATCCAGCCTTTCTTTCTCTGGTCGATTGTATCTTGTGAGGGCGCCTTATCTTCCAATAACTCTGACATCAAAACAAAGCTTGCGTTCTCGACGCCTACTTTTTGAGTCATGATGTTGCTCAAGTAAGCAATCGCCAAATGAAAAATCTTATCGCTGTAATCTCTAATGCGAATTGATATCTCGCGAAGCTCGTTTGATACTTCATAGGAGTCGGTGCCGCCCAACAAATTCGAAATTGCTTGCGTGGGACTAATATCAAGTATTAAATCTAACAATTGTCTCGTGTCATTTGACTCATTGTGTATCAGCTTCTTTAATTCGTCACAGTTGTTTTGAGACTCCTGCTCGATCTCTCTGTACCAAGAAAGATTGTTCTCCAAATAGTGTATTAAAGGCTGAACGCTTTGCTCCGGATCGCTGTAATCATAATAAACCGAAACTCCTTTTCCCGGAGAGTAAATAAACATTGGATCAAAGGAAAGAAGGTCTTTGTATTTCTTTGGGAGCATGATCCTTTCGCCAATATCCCAACGTTCACAGTCAAAAAGGTCGATCGGTCTGTTCATTACCTTTAGAAACAAGTGTGTATACTCGTATCTAGGGCTGTTATTATTCTTACTTATCATATATCTTAATTTTAGCACGGTTCTAGACAAGATTTAGGGATCAAGGGGGAAAAGGGTCAGACCCTTCCCTCGCCACGGCTACGGAGGACGGGCGTAAATCGTGGTGCTTGCGATCAAATGCTGGACTTTTGGGGCTCGCGATCCTCCCGACTCCCTTCTCTCCCCTTTCCGATCTTCGACCACGCCACCCTTTTCAACCCTACGCGACCCTCCCGATCCCCCTCCCTCTCCCTGCTCACCCCTTTTCTTCCCTTCTCATCCCTTTCCGATCCTCCCAACCCACTCCCTCGGCTCCGTTTTTTGATCTACATAATCCGAATTTACCGTTATACTCCGATCGTTGTTTAATGGTAAATTTCTTCACCTAGATCCGAAGTTACGTATCGTGTGGGGTCAGGTCGTTACTTGTAGCGTTTGCGACTAAATGCTGGGCTTTTGAGCCCCGCACTCGCAAGGAGCCGCTCCTCGGCTCCTGGTTAATTTTATTTCTGCATTTCTCTCACCCGATCTATTGCCTTTTCAAACATTTCTTCCACACTAATCTTTTCCCATCCATCGGGCACAGGATAGACTACATTTGCAATCTTAGTTTGTGACATTATTCTACTGCAAGTGACACAAGAATATGAGGCGTCCGTATACCTAACTTGCCCATTCTTCTTGATTAGAAGAACATACATATCGGCTCCGGCAACGTCAACTTTATCGTTAAGGGCATTCATTAAAGCCGATTCTTCTCCGTGGGCTACAAGGTCTTCGCTGTCAGCAAACTCAGGCAGCTTCGTTGAGTTGTAAGCAAAACCTGAAGCAAGAATGTTTACATCCCTTACTATGAGCGCGCCACACTTTGGACTGAAATCTGACCTTGACGTGACCTCGTTAAGCTCTTTTTCAATATTTGGATCAATTTTGATTTTCATATTTTTTCTTCAAAGTAATTAATGCTACAGACTCATAAATTAAGCCAACCTTTTTGATCATGCCCTCATCATTCATCACCTCATCTACCAAAGTCATCACACCGTTCACGATCTCCTCGTCTACATTCATATCTTTCCAAAATTTTTCATAAACATCTAAAGTCGGCTTCTTTGAGTATAACTCATTCTGAATTTCAAAATATCGCTTAAGTAATTCAGGATCCTCGCCTCTGACCGGATCACACGTTAAATTCAATATCAATTTTATATCAGTCCCGAGTCGGTCAAAACTAATCATGTCTTCCGCAAACTTAACTGCAGTGATGAATCGCCATTGTCGGTTACCTTGACCTAACTCATCCTGAGGCCAAGGAGACATGTCAAGATAATGCGGTTTGGCCAACTTGTCGTATAAATAGTGAACAGCCCAGCCCTTTTCAAAATCTGATTGACCTTCAGCGTATGGATCAATTGGACTGCCCTGACCATGAGTTAGCTCCCGCTTGGTCTGTGTAATATAACGAGAATCCGGATAAATAGTGCCAGCATAATACTGGTCAAAATCTTTTATACCCAGCCGCTCGCTAATATCCCGCGCAAATCGCACATGCGTTAATTCCATTGCCATACAACTAGGTTAGATATTGAGATCTGGAATTTGGGGTCAGGTCGTTACTTGTAGCGTTTGCGACTAAATGCTGGGCTTTTGATCTTCTCGACCAAAAGAATTAACTGTCTTGTGTTTTGTTAGCAGCTCCCGCTCCGAGCTTTCTGTACCATTCGCCGGCAATATTTCTTTTAGCATCTTCTCCTTCCAAATACGGAAACCCTTTCCAAAGTTCATCAACCTTCAAAATCTGATCAGCAAACTCTTCAGCGTTTAAGCTCTTTTTAAAAATCCTCAAAGCCTCCTCCTTACTTTTCTCTCTCTGTCTTTTTTCCTCCCCCTGTCCTTTTTCATAAAATGAATCAGGAACAGTGAATTCTTTTAACAGTTGCCCCCTTATTTCCCTGAACGCATCGGCGGCAGATTTATCCACTGGGATATTGTCATTCTCAAACTCTGGACTACCATCTAGAGCGGCCCCAGCATTCCCTAAGTACCCATGCAAAACACCTTCTTCAGGGGGTAGCACCATCATATTTCTCATTGCACCATTTTTACCAAAATAAAAATCCTTATCTCGAGGGGCATAATCCATCAAATTGCATTCTGCCATATCCCCCAAGCCCTTATATCCCTTTAAAGCCTCTTTTGGAAAAGTGAAATATAGGTCATTATTTGAATCAAAATACACGAGAGTGTCGTCATCCGCTTCGCATAGAATCATCGAGTGTCCGTAAGGTATCGCTACCGCATGCTCCACGCCAAGATTCTTGAATATCTGAGATACGATCATAGATCTTCCAGCGCATTCTAGATCACCCGTCCTCATAGAGTCTAACAACACTCCATTTCCTTTCGGTTCGGGTTTAGGATTATCCGCCCCTTTCTTAATCAAATTGAATACAGCCAACGGAACTTCTGATTTTGGTAATTCTTTTACCTTAAACATTATCTCTTTGTATCTTTCTAGCTTCTCGATTTCACTAAACAAATGCTGAGGGAATTGATCAAGCTCGTCTACAGGTAATCCTAGTGTTTTATACAAAAAATCGAGAGCTTTTTGATAAGACTCTTTTTCTCGTTGAGCTTCTCGCTCAACGGGATTCTCATTATATGGATGCTTTGGATTCATACAATCTGGGGTCAGGTCGTTACTTGTAGCGTTTGCGACTAAATGCTGGGCTTTTGAGCCCCGCACTCGCAAGGAGCCGCTCCCCGGCTCCTGGTTTTTATTTAATCAGTTTTGAACTTGTCCTTAAGATACGGCGAGTAGTATTCGCCATACATCTTTTGGAACTCCGGATCTTCCCATGTGGTAGAGTCGATCGTTTTTCGACAATCTGAGCTCCCGCAATTGCATACAAAAACCTCAAAATCTGTTTCCATAAACGCATAGTTCAGCACAAGCTCTTCACCCGACTCGATATCTCGAATTGCCACCATTGTAACGCTCGAGTTAAAACCTACGTTCGGCTCGCATGAATGATTAAAAATCCCACTCTCTTTTATCTCTTCGTTGCTGGACGGCACGATAAAAAAGTCATCGCTCACCTGCACGCCAGCATGGCTGACGATCTTTCTATACTCATAAATCTCTGATCTAGGGACAGCAATACCGCCGAAGACATTAATCGGCTCGCCTTTTTTAATGTCCTCGATCGCAAAAATGCCGTACCTATGAATCTTCGAATCTCCTGGCCTCGCTTTCGGTGTAAGCCAACGATGCGGCCATCTTTCGTGTAAATCCATATTTATTTTTTATTTGACATTATAAATTCAAAATTCGGTATTCGACATTCAAACCTACCAACTCCCTCCTCCGCCTCCACCAAACCCTCCGCCGGAGAAGCCTCCGCCGGCTGATCCGCCGGATGATGATGCTCGAGGTGGCGATACTGCCACGCTGAATGAGTTGTTGAAGCTTGTTAGGCTGTTGACGAACACGCTCGGCGACGAGAACGCGGTCGAGCTTACATACCAGTCCGGCTGTTTAAACTCCATATCTTTAAACACCTCTGCCCAGTGATCGACGTCAGCAAATGCAATCGCATACGGCAGGTACTGCTCAAACATGTTTTCCTTCTCCTGCCATTCCGATCGGTAGCGCTCGGCCGTGTGCATGAATAACTTAAAGCCCAAAGCTTTTCTTACAATCTCAACGCCCTTTGCCGTCTTCTTTGGCATCAGCGCTGCAAAAATGAATACTATTACCGAACTGACAATGTAAACGGTCGCGATTATGCGTCCGAACATTCCAATGATAATAATGCCTGCAGCAAACAGCATCGCGGCGATGGCGAAACCAATGCCCTGTCGAGCAAACGACCGCTTAGTGTAAATTCCGTCCTCTTCAATTTTATCGTTCAACGCCTTCTTAACCGCCTCCATCTTAAGCTGTGGGATTTTATTCTTGAGCCCGTCGACAGTAACCGATGACTTACTGCCAAAAATCGCTTCAAAAAACCTTTTATGCGCCAGGTCCAGCCCATCGGTTGGTTTGATCTTATCGAGCGTTATAATCTTCTTGGTCTTAGTCCTAAACAAGCCATCAACCTCTTCTTCATCAACACGAATCTTCAAATAACCTTTCACGGCCATCTGGATGATCATTGACGACAAGTGCCACTTGTTAATGCCCTTGCTTGTCAGCATGCCTGCGTAGGCCGGCCATAAATCGCTTGGAGGCTGATATTCGGCAATCACGGTCTGCATTTCCGGATCTTTTCCAAACTTCCACCAGTAGTAAATCATACCGGCGATTACTAGCAGCGGGATTACAACCAGCCAGTTTGATTCTATAAACCAAATTATACGGTCGATTATTGACGGCTCGTCGATGACGCCTTTTGGAATCCCGATCGCCACTGTAATAAAATCATTGGACGCAAATGCCACAATGTTTTTATCGACAGCCGCGGCGCAATTCTGGCTGGTCGATCCATGATAACCGGTGTAGCAGGCGGTCTGAAGAATCTCTGTGCCTTCTGGGAAGACTACAAGCGCCGTAGTCTGTTCAATCGGCACCTCCCAGTCAATGCCGGTTATGTTCCAGTACAGCTCGTCGTAATCGTCGAGGTAAAGCATAGCGCGGTCGACCGTGTACTCGATTGTGTATGTGTGCGCGCCTGTAATGGTGCGGTCCGGGTCGCCGATTCGTATGTACTTATCATAGCCGGATCGAGAGTCGTCAACAATTGCCTTCTCGTCGTCCTGTGTTACCGACACTAAATCGAGCTTGATATTTTGCCATGACCCATACTTATCGCTGTACACTACCGGAATAGTTCTGTAGATCCCATGTTTCTGTTCAAAAAACCTCACGTTGATTGTCTCAGTGATGTTAAGCGTGCTGTCATCCATTACCTTAATTTCGGCATCAAAACTATTTATCTCCCACCCAGCTGCAGACTGAGCGTCGGTCACATCAGGAGCAACCAAAAAAATCCCAAGCGCCAAAACACCAACGGCACTTACAAAAAGATATCTGATCATATATTTCGTCATGTATCAAGAATTCTCCTCAAATTCTCCTCACCGGGAGAAGATACTCCTCACCGGGAGAGGAGAGATTTAATTATCGGGCGTAATATATGGTAATGCCTCGCGACCGACCCACTCGCTCAGGTAAGAATGATACGCTTCAGAATTTCCAAACAGCCCCTTAACCGCTTCCTTATCAACTACCGGCAGACTCTCTTCAAGGCCAGAATATACTCCATGGCTAGACCACTGATGAGCAGATAAATAATTTTCAACTTCTTCCCAATTTGACATTTGACCTTCGCGCCAATTTAAATCGGTTAAATCAAGTGCATTTAGATGAATATAACGTGGTACATGGTAATAATATGCCTCGTTATCAATATGGGATGCCCTATAACGCCCCTGAAATAAGACACCAACACGATCTTTCTTCAAATTATAATATTTTGCATAACCCATACCTAAACTGTGAAGAAATTTCGGAATACCTTCGTCTGCCAATTGGCGTAAAAATAAATGAAAATGATTTGGCAGCAAGCAGTAACCAACAATGCTGACTAGGGGAATTCGATAGTCAGCAAGCCTCTCCTGCCCAGCCAACTTAACCATCCGACGCATAGGGTCACCCCCTGACGCGCTATACTCGCTGTCATTGAACAGATACAACGATTCATAGAAACGCCGGTAATCCTTTTCATCCTGAAAAATCCGGCACTTATCTACGCCTCGATTATAAACATGATAATATTCGTCATTTGCAAAGATTTCTTTTCTCATAATCATACTTGCTCCTCACCGGGAGAGGATACTCCTCACCGGGAGAGGAGTTTTAGGGAGAGGAGTTTTAGCGTAAGTAAATCGCTTTGTTTGCTACATGCTCGTCGTGGGTTACAGAATAGATTACTTCGCCCTCAGGCGTGGTTAAAAAGTACCAGTAATCATTCGGGGTTGGGCTGACGACCGCTGCGATGGAGTCGACCCCCGGATTACTAATCGGCCCTGGCGGAAGGTCTGGGTATAAATAAGTGTTGTATGGCGAGTTGATGTCGCGGTCTTCCAAACTGATTGCCGGTGAGTCGCCACCAGTGATGTAATTAACGGTTGAGTCTGCCTGAAGCGCCATCCCAATCTCCAGCCGACGCATAAACAAGTCAGCCACCAGCGCTTTATCCTCGGCTGACCGAACCTCGCGCTCAATAATCGATGCCAATGTCAGTACCTCGTGCATTGTCCAGCCGCTCGGAGCAGCAAGGTCGGCCTCATTAATTCTGAACTCCATTGTGTCGATCAGCTCTTCAACAATATTCTCGGCCGTTGCGCCAACAAAAAACCGATACGTATCCGGGAACAAATATCCTTCCAAATCAACACCGGCGGGCTTTACAGACGCAAGCACAAATTCGTGGCTATTATAAATTGAATTCAAGCCTGTTGATGTCGCCCACTCATCATCGCTCACATCAAAATTGTCCACAACCAATTTGCCAATTTGCGAAACCGTATACCCCTCCGGGATTGTAATCAACACTTCTTCAGATTCGGCGTCTATCAAAACACCAACAATCGACGCATAGTTCATGCCGGGCAGCAACTCAAAATCACCAGCCTGAAGTCCGGTAGAACTGCCGTCGAGCACAGCGTAAAACCGAAACCAGAACTCGCTCGCTACAAGTCCTTCGCTTTCCAGGTTTCCGGCAATTGTAGAAAGCCCCTGCCCTTCTTCCACAACAAATGTACTCACTGTGGCATTGTCGGCCGGATCCTGAATCCAAAACTTGTACGACTGCCAGACGATTGAGCCGATCACGACCGCGGCCGCAATAAATAGAACGATAAAAATAAACGCAAAAAGTTTTACAAAGTTATTAATCATAAAAATTCTTCATGGCCCTCCTCATTAATTTTGTTTACGATTTCTTTTACGCGCTCCGCATCATGACGGCGGCAAACAAGCAAAGCGTCTCCGGTATCGACCACCACCACGCCCTGAAGGCCGACTACAGTTACCAGCTTGTCTTCCGGTCCGTAAATTAACGACCCGGTTGTGTCGATTGTAACGCAACGACCCCTAATAACGTTTTTGCCGTCTTCGGACACGCGATCGTAAAGCGTATTCCATGCCCCAATGTCGCTCCAGCCAAAATCTCCCTGAATTATCAGCACCTCGCCTGGCGGAAGTTTTTCAGTTACAGCGTAATCGATTGATGTTTCTGGCAGCTGCCCATAAAGCTCGGCGACACCGTCAACACAACCCCCTTGCACCGCGTCCTGAATTTCGCGCAGCAACCGTCCCATCTCCGGCGCATACTTTTCAAACGCCTCCATGAACTTGCGCGGACTCCACATATAATAATTCGCGTGCCACAAATGTGAGCCTTCGTCAACAAAAGCCTTTGCGACATTGTACGGCGGCTTCTCACTATGCCCCTCAAACTCATAAACATTAACGCCGTCGATCCGGCCATAAAGTTTCCCGATCTCCGTGTAGCCCAGCGCCGTGCTCGGGAAAGTCGGCGTTATGGCAATATCGAGCAACTTCCCGGTTTCGCGAATAAGCCTGTCGCCAACATCAAGGCACCGCAGGAACATCTCCTCGTCCTTAATGTAATGGTCTGATGGAATGAACACAATAGGTTCGTCCGGGTCGGTTAACTCAAGCAGCGCCGCAACATAGCCCATGGCCGGACCGGTGTCGCGCTTTTCAGGTTCAATTAAAATATGATCGTCAGCAACCTCTGGAAGCGTTTCGTGGACTAGCCGATCAAAGGCGGGCGAAGTGGAAATGTAGATTTTTTCAGCTGGAAACGATCGTAAAAGTCGGCGATAAGTATCGCGAATAAGCGGGTCTTCGCTAATCAAATTAAAAAACTGCTTTGGCTTTTCCATCCGACTCATTGGCCAAAGTCTTGTTCCCACGCCTCCTGCTAATATTACGGCTTTCATAGGCTCGATTTGCGAGGTTTATTAACAAGAATCCTGGTTTATTATCGAAAAAGCTAGGTTCACTATGAACTACGGGCGTTTATCCTCTGAACGCAATTAACCTTGACTCTAGTCAATAAACCCCGCCTGTTGTCAATAAATAATCGTAGTAATTAACCTTCCGATCTTAAACCAAGATGATTGCCACTGCAATGCCCAACAACGCCCCTGCAATAATATCAGCAAAATAATGCACGCCTACCATAATTCTTGAAATCGATATTAGCCCGGCAAAAAACAATGCAACAACAGCGAATGTAGCGCCCACAAGCCCGTCAAACTCAATTGCGAGCATTGCCAAACTAGTTGCGAAAGTAAAGCTGACTGACGCATGAGCTGACGGAAACGACCAGGATCGAAGCCAAGGATTGTAGCCGGTACCCATGTTTGGTCGAGGCCGACGTACGATCGATCGAATTATAAAAGTCAGCGTAAACGCTACCGAAACCGGCACAAATACAAAAAATATTAGCTCGCGCCAGCTCAGAAACTGCGTCATCACAAACGACACTAGCGCAAAGACCCAAATACCGTAAATAGAAAAAGCCTGCCATAACCCAAGGTCACTGAGGCCGCTTTTGTGGATTCTGATCGTAAGTTTCTCGTCAATGTTTGCCATGCCATCATTGTATCGAATTCCTGAGTTTCTGCAACTCTTTTTCGCGCCGTTCAATGTCCTCAAGCACAGCGTCAGCATTTTTTGGACGATTGAGATATTTAGGCTTGTGCGGACACGCGTCGGCCAATGGACACGCCCAACACCGAGGCCTTTGCGACAAGCAGATGTAACGGCCGAATTTGACCATAACTCGATTCAAAGTGGGCTGATATTTTACTGGAACGACCCTTAACAACGCCTCCTCAGTCTTCTCCGGCGTTTTCGTTTTGACCCATCCAAGGCGATTTGTTACGCGATGCACATGCGTATCCACAGCAATCGCGGGTTTCCCAAACGCGTACGGCAGTAACACGCTTGCGGTTTTTCGACCAACGCCTGCAAGAGTTGTAAGCTCGTCGATACTGTCAGGCACTCGACCGCTGAACTCGTCGACTAACTGCGTAGCCATCTTTTTGAGGTTTTTCGCTTTTTGATGATACATCCCAATCGAGCTAATCTTTAACTCGATTTTTTTCGTTGACGCCTTGGCAAGCTTCTCCGGAGTTGCAAACTCTTTAAAAAACTCGGGGTACAACTTCAAAACCTGCTCGTCGCGCGTACGAGCAGACAGCATAATCGCAACCAAAGATTTAAAAGCATTCCCGACCTCCATTGCACCTGGGGCCGGGAATTTCTTTTCTAACTTCTTCAGAGTTGCAGCGATTTCGTCATTACGACGCTTTGTCATATTAGCTCTTTAGATCTGCCGTCTCTATAAACAAGTCGATGATCTCATTGATCAGCTCCTCATCATAGAACACGCCTTCGAACTTGTACGCGTAAGTAGGGTCGTTAGATGGAATGTAAAGCGTAAATGCCCCCTCGACCATATCACGCGTGTAGACCAAGAAAGCGTTTCGACCGCCAACCGTGTAATCAATAATTTCTAGGTTGCATGATTCATAACTTGCCCTGACCTCATCAAACGTTGTACCACTATCATAAGTCTGCGAAAGTTGATCCATGAAGTTTAAAGTAAGCCCTATATAATCTAACACCCCATCATCGCGAAGTGTCCAAAACTCAACTTCACGATACCGTTCAAGTCCGCTTGGAAACCACTTTTCAGAAACATAAATCTCAGCCGGATACTCAAAACTAATGTCATCGTCTTCGTAAACCCTTGTGTTGTCAATGGTTACGGACATGTCAATCTCGCTTTCCTCCGGCATCTCGGTCAAAACAATCCTGTCGATTTCACGCATTTCAGACTGCAGCCGCGCGCCAACAATCACCGCAACCAGAGCAAAAATGCTAATCAAAAAAATCAATACAAGCGCAAACACAACTTCGTTTGGAAATTGAACAATGATTTTTTTGAATTTGCTTATCTTGTGTTGCTCTCTTGGCATAAATTATTCAATAAGCGGAGTACCGTTCATTTCCGGAGGAATCGGGACCCCTAAAATTTTCAAAATTGTTGGCGCTACATCGGCCAGCATGCCAATCGGTGGCATCAACGACAAGTCTCCGCCCGGCACATCTCCGGCGAGCCCGGCCTGTCCTTCGTACTGTTTCCCGATGATACAGAACGGAACCGGGTTTGTGCTGTGCTCTTTGTCAATGTCACCGGTTTGCAGGTTCTGCACCTCCTCAGCGTTACCGTGGTCGGCAGTAATAAACACTACGCCATTCTTTTTTAGCACCTCGTCAACAACCTTCCCAACGCACTCATCCACAACCTCGACCGCTTTTTTCGACGCAACCAAATCCCCGGTATGCGAAACCATATCAGGGTTTGCATAATTCATAATTATCACATCATAATTGTCAGTCCTGATCTCCTTAATTACACGATCGGTTACCTGGCGGGCCGACATTTCCGGCGCTTTATCGTAGCTGGCGACTTTTGGCGACGGAATAATCGCGCGATCCTCATTTGGAAACGGGTCTTCGCGCGTGCCATTAAAGAAGAATGTCACATGAGCGTATTTTTCCGTTTCTGCAATATGCAGCTGAACAAGGCCGGCGTTGGAAAGCACCTCTGCGAGACAATTCTGGATCGTCTCAGGCGGATATGCAACATCGACCGGAAGGCCTTTTTCATACTCAACCATTGTTGTAAATGATAGATTTTTAATATAGGTTCGCTCAAACTTATCAAACGACGGCAATGTGAATGCCTTGGTAATCTGTCGCGCCCTGTCAGGTCGGAAGTTAAAGAAAATCACAGCATCGCCCTCTTTCACGGTCGCAACCGGCTTACCACCCTTGGTAATCACTGTTGGCGAAAACTCCTCATCGTAAACTTCTTTTGAATACGACGCCTTAATGGCCTCAAAAGGATTTTCAGTAGTCTGAGGCGACTCTCCGAGCGCAATAGCGTTGTAGGCTTTTTCGACCCTGTCCCAGCGGTTATCCCGATCCATTGCAAAGTACCGACCGGACAAAGTGGCAATCCTGCCGACTCCTATCTCTTTGATTTTTTGGTCCAGCGCAGTAACAAAATCGATTCCTGAATTGTAAAGCGTGTCGCGACCATCCAAAAACGCGTGGACAGCAACATCTTTAAGACCCTGATCTTTCGCAAGCTGCAGAAGCGCGTGGCAGTGAATATCAAATCCATGAACCTTCCCGGCCGAAATTATGCCCATTAGGTGAAGTGTTCCGCCTGTCTTTTTAACATGTTCTAAACCCCTTAGGAAAGCTTCATTCTTAAAAAAAGTTTTGTCAGCGAGCGCGCGCTCAATTTTAGGAAGTGTCTGGTAGTAAACCCTGCCGGAGCCAATTGTGAGATGTCCGACTTCAGAGTTTCCCATCTCACCCCACATCAGCCCAACAAACTCGCCTGATGCCCTAACAGTAACAACAGGATAGCGCCGCGTTAGCTCATCAAAAACCGGAGTGGCTGCTTTTGTTACAGCATTTCCATCTGAGTCCGGCGCAACCCCAAAACCGTCCAAAATCATAAGCACAGCCGGTCGCGGCCTTTTGCCAATCGGCTGAGATTGGGTTTGTTGTGGTATCTCTTCGGTTTCTGATACTGGATCAGGCATAAATGTATTATATCAAATAAAGCCCCGGCTACACATACCGAATAAAAAATAGGCCGTATAGGACCTATTTGGGCTATGATTGTGGCCTACCGATTAACTGCGACGGTTGGTTTTCCCGGCGCGACATATTGTATACTCTTGATTTCTGTAAGCCCCAGCATCTGCACTCGAGTGCTCACGCTGTCAATTGACTGCAACCGAGCCACTTCGAGCTGCAAACGATCGTTCTCCAGACGAAGCCCTTCATTGCCTTGTTGTAAATCGCGCATTGCAAATCCTTTTGTTGCAGAAACATTCACCTGCCAAATATACATGAGCCCAATCATGAGCGTTGCCACAATGATTGCCAAATACAGCCAATGAGTCTTACTAATAAACGATTTGATTTTTGTGATTCCTCCGAACATAATTTTTCGAAAATGATTTTCGGTAAGCGGGAAGTGATTGAGTGATTGAGTGATTGAGTGATTGAGTGATTGAGTGATTGAGTGATTGAGTGATTGAGTGATTGAGTGATTGAGTGATTGAGTGATTGAGTGAT
>JBDRFP010000033.1:0-17156 GCA_043818555.1 bacterium
GAGAAGCAGGTGGTCAAACCTACCGCGGTAGAGCTCCTTTAGCTCACACACCTGCTCGATGACACTTGGGGCAATCCAAAGCGCTCTGTAGTCTGCGCCCTTCATACCCTTTCCGCCGTTCGTGGCCTTGTGGTATCCGGCTCGGAGCATGCATTCCACGAGCCGATTGACTTCGGCTGCGATTTCTACAGATTCGCTTGGCTGCTGGCCCCATCCAAGCTCGATGAACCTCCGCTCGGCGACCATCCGCAGCGCCCACTCGAGCGCTTCGGGATCACCCGGGTAGCCGTCGTGCTGGCTGAATTGACGTTTGATCTCGACAAGTTGACGGTCGAGATCCCTGTACTGATCGCTGGTAACAGCTGTGTTAGCCGTCATTGCAATCTCCTTTGCGTTGAGTTTATGCCTCTGCAATACATGGGTCAAGCCCATTTCTCGCTGGCAACGTCTGCTCTACCGACCCATCCGGCTTGGCAGGAGTTTAGAGTAACAAAAAAAAGCCTGGGTGTCAAGCTCTTACCATCTCGAGCGACCTACGAGAGTCGAGGGATCTAATCGAATAGATTTCTCCGAGTCGACAAGCAATCTCGGCGAAATGGTGAGTGGAGTTAAAGCTTCTTAAAGTACCCGAGCGCTCTCCGAATCACCGGATCCATGTCGGAGTAGCCTGACTTGTCAGCGAGCTTGTCGATCCTAACCCAGGCAACATCCTGAATCATTTCTTTCTTTGCCTTGCCTTTAACGCTAGAAAGCCGAGTGTTAGCAGGTACTTCAAACAAAAAATAATGAATAAACTTATGCACTAACTTACCTTTGAAGACAAATTGATCACGAAACCAAATATCGATCTTCCCCAAAGGTCTAATGAACTTCAGGTCAGCTAAGCCGAGCTCCTCACTAACCTCGCGCTCAGCAGCGCGACGACAACTTTCACCTTTCGCCTTTTTCACATGCCCCTTTGGAAACGTCCACTTCCCAAACGGATCTTTTAACATGGCAAAATACATTCCCTTTGAAGTACGCTTAAAAACAAGTCCGCCGGCCGACACCTCGGTGCGATGCCGCGGAGTGTCAATTTGACGACGTGAGGTAATTGATTGCCGCGTCGAATTGTGGCGTTCTGTCTGCTTCATAATCTTCAATAGTGTACTCGACAACCATATCTGGTGTAATTCCAACTTCATTAATAGATCGTCCATTAGGAGTAAGCCACTCCGCAACAGTAATTTTTACCGATGATCCGTCTGGGAACTCATAAAATTCCTGAACCGACCCCTTTCCAAAAGTTTGCTCGCCAATGATCATGGCTGCGCCATAATCCTGAAGCGCTCCTGCTAGAATCTCCGAACCTGAGGCCGACCCCACATTCACCAAGACCGCTGTTTTGATTCCGTGCAGTCTAGCAGTGCCAAGGGCCGACAAATGATTCTCCTCATCACGCACTCGCTCAATTACAACCGTATTGCCATCAATCCAGAATCCGGCCACATTTATTGCCTCGGTCAAGTAGCCCCCCGGATTATTTCGCAAATCCAATACGATTCCGTCAACTCCGGATGTTAGTATTTCCTGAACTGCCTGCTGGAAAAGCGCGGTGGTTTCTTCGTTAAAGATACGGATTTCGACAACCGCAATGCCGTCATCGCGAATTTCCCATACAACGCTGTCAATAATAATTTCACCGCGCGTAATCTCAATATCAAACGCTTCACTCAGCCCGTCGCGCGTAACGGTCAAAATAACCGGGGTTCCCTCTTCGCCCCGAATACTCGCCACCGCCTCGTTTAGTGTCATCCCAAAAGTATCAACGCTGTCGATTGCAAGAATTTTGTCGCCCGGCAATAAACCGGCCTGTTCCGCAGGGCTGCCGGCAAGCGGCGAGACAACAACAATAAAGCCGTCGCGCAGATCAACCTCGGCGCCAATTCCAAAGAAGCTGCCTTCAAGATCCTGGTTAAACTCATCAGTCAATGTAGGATCGAGAAAAATCGAATATGGATCTCCGAGCGCCCACAACATGCCCTCAAGCGCGCCATAATACAAATCCTCTTCAGAAACCGGCTGATCCACATACACTTCATGGACCAAATTCCACACCTCCCAGAACCCTGCAAAATCAATCTCGTCAACCAGACTTTCCGGTACAAAATCTGTGTTGGTAATCCTGCTTTCGCCCGCAGGCACTTCTGAACGCGCGCTTTGCACGCTTCCCACTAAATACCCAACATAAAACACCGCAACCGCAAGAGCGAGCAACGCAGCCATATAGGCCAGCGCGAAGCGCTTTTTCATAGGATTATTATAAGTAAACATCGTGCAATATTCTACCACATATTTGGGGGATTTGACAGATTTATCAAACTTGTGTATATTTATTTTTCCTTCAAAACCAAAAAGGGAGGAATAAATGCCGCGTTGGGCAAGGAAACCTGAACTCAAAACATTGCCAGGGCTTGTAGTGATATGCATCGATGCCGACAACCTGTTCATTGACAAAAACAGGCCATTTGCGCCTGGAGCAACGGTGGAACAAAAGATCACCTGGGCGCATCAAATGTGCAGGAGCCTGGGGCGTGACATCCTGATGCTACTGTTTGCAAATATGGAGCCGGATATTTTTCGCGAAGATGACGACCCGGAAACACTGTCGCGCAAATCCGAGAGCAACGAGCGCAGGCGTACCATCAATTGGCTGGTTAGCAAATACCAATTCCAGGTTGTCCATTGTCCGTATCGTGAGGGCACGGATGATGTTGATGAAACGCTAATCAGAATGGCCGGGCTGTTGCATCGCGAAGTTTCAAGGCGCCATCCGTTTGTGATCGTGTCTGAAGACTCGGATTACATACCGCTCCTCGAAAGCCTGAGGCGCAATGGCACACGCAGGCCGACTTATCTGGTCCTTCCAACATCCTCCGCCTATCCAAAACATGTGGAGCAGACAGACGCCTGGGGATGGCTCGATTCGCATGCTGACATGCACCGGATAATGTGGTGGCTGCTTGCGCCAGGGATTGAAGGCGACAGGAAACGCTACATCGACGAGTGGATTGCGCCGCACTACTGGCGCGCTCACGGATTGTGCGTCGGCATTGAATCGCTCAGAACCGCGCTGCAAGTCCAGGCCAACCCTATAGCGGACGATCCTGGCCTAAGGCGGCAGTGGATCGGTCTCATATGGCATAAGGCTGGGCTCTTTGAAGGCACTGACCACTATGGCAGAAAGCTTCTGGAAGACAGGCATGTCTCGAGAGTTCTTCCCTACCTGGAATACTACGGTTTCTTCAATCAAAAGGGCGCGTAGGATCCTCCGAATACGACAAATCTGCGCGGACCCAGTCCGCGTTTTTCTTTTCTCAATCACCACAATTTGATACCATAACATAAGAAGACTTGCCCGGCTGAAGGTAGAAAGCCTACGAACGAAAATTCACGGTTCATCGCCTACTTACTGCGCCTACTTACTACTTACTTCGCCCTTACTATGAACCCAACAATCCGAAAAATCATATTCTTCACCTTCCTGACGCTATTCTTCATAGGCGCTCCTTTAGCCGTGCTCTACACTGCAGGATTTCGCTACAACTTTCAGGACGGCTATGTGGTTCGCACAGGCGTACTATCGGTGAGCACTACTCCGCGCAATGCCAATATCATTCTCAACGGAACTGATATCAGCCACGACACGCCATACATTATTAAACACCTCATGCCTGACAATTACGACCTAACGATTAGTAAAGACGGCTACAAGCCCTGGCAAAGCATTGTTGAGGTCAAGAGCGCAGAAACCACAACCGTTCACAACGCTCTACTCTTCCTTGACGGAGAGCCGGAAAATCTACTCGAAGAAGACTGGGAAGTTTTTTCTGAAAGCCCGGATGGCAGCAAGGCTGCATATCTGATTTACAATGCGGGATGGTATGAGTTGTGGCTATACGATGTTGAGGGGCGTGAGCCGATGATGATCGGCAGGTTTGTCGGACTGTCAAGCCCGGAACTTTTGTGGTCTGCGGAAAGCGGATACCTGATTCTGGACGACAACGCCAAGGAGCCTGCACTTTTTGCAGGCAATGGCTCTCCGCTCGAACTTGACCGATCGCTCAGTGCGGGAGCGACATCGATTTTCTGGCACCCGAGCGCTGACCGGATTCTCTACATTTCCTCTGTCAATTCGCTCAGCCAAATCGATCTTACGACTGGCAGCATTACTAAATTCGAGAACACAAATGTTAAAACAGTAATGATCGACGCGAGCATAATTACGCTTGCCGATAATGGATCACAGGTTGAGCTAAAGCAGACTATTGGCAACGAAACCAATCTGATCGCTCTACTTCCTCGCGCGAGCTACTCGATTGTCTTGCGCGATGGTGAATACTTGTTGCTGACTGACAATCGCGGCAAGATCTTTTTAGTAAACATCCGAGCTGAGCAGCCACTGCTTTTGGAAGAAGACGCAAGTATGTTTGACTGGCTTGAAGATTCGGATTTACTTGTTTACAGCAACGGTAACGAAGTTGATGTTTACAATGCGTGGACGCACTCGACCGAATTGATTACGCGACTAGGGGAAACGATTGAGCAAGTAAAATGGCATCCTACCGGAACAAATATTTTATTGATAACTTCAAACTCACTTATAGCGATTGAGCACAAAAAAACCGCTGACCAGCGGGTGGTAACAGTTTTGATTGATGATGTTGATGTTGAATCGTTCTGGATTAGCGAAGACGGCGAGTTCGCCTATGTGTACGGTATTATCGACGAAGTCGCCGGCCTCTACGAGCTCGCATTGACGCGATAGCCCAAGCGATCCAACACTGGGTGTTGACATTCATCACCGAGTGTTGACATTCGCTACAAAGTTGACAAAAACTCCCTAAGTGCCTCCCTTCTACTACGAAGCGGGGGCAATTTTGTATTTTGAAGTGCTGCAAACTTTGGCCTAGCTGCTGGCTTTGGGAACTCTGCCGATGTTACCGGGTGGCGCGGGGTTGACACGCCTGCGAGATTAAAGACCTCTTCTGCAAACTCAAACCATGTCACACCAGGTCCGTCGTTGACTACGTGGTAGATGCCTGGCGCTAGATTGTTTTCGATGATCGCGAGCGTCGTCGCAGCAATATCCGGCGTGTAGCCAGGCGTGCCAACTTCTTCGTGGACGATCTTAAGCTCTGGTTTTTCAGCCGCAAGGCGAAGCATTAACGCCACAAAGCTTTCCTTGCACATCTCCCCTGCTCCAGGCTGACCAAAAATTTTCGACAGCCGACAGATGTAAAAATCCCCTCCAGCGTCGATTACGAACTGCTCGCCCGCGTGCTTAGTCTCGCCGTAACGCGAAATCGGCTGAGGCTGATCGTGTTCGACATAGCCCTCAGGTTTATCGCCAGAGAAAACATAATCAGTGCTGTAATGCACAAATTTCGATCCTGCCTCACGCGCAGCTTCGGCAAGATTCCGCGGACCTAGCGCATTCACAGCGTACGCGATCGGGAAAGCGTCATCGTCCTCGACCTTATCTACAAAGTTGTACGCAGCCGTGTTTATAATTACATCCGGCTGTTCCTTTTTGACAAAAAACAAGACCGCATCGCGATCTGTAATATCGAGTTGGTTTCGATCAGTAGCGGTGATGTCATAGTTGGCATCAGAAAACATTCGGACAATGTCTTGGCCGAGCATACCGCTTGCGCCTGTGATGAGTAGTTTCATGTTGCGAAGTAGATAGTAGACAGTAGACTAAAACTCGAGCTCTAGCTCGCCGAATGCCGGAGCGGCAACGTCGCGATCAGACAAAGCCGGCTCGCCGACCACTGGCCACTCAACGCCAAACGCAGGATCGTCAAAACGAACATTGGAATCTAGTTCGCGATCATAAACATTCGAACATTTGTAAACCAATTCACAATCTTCAAGCGCGTAAAATCCATGTGCAAAACCCTCGGGCACAAAAAACATCCGCTTATTCTCATCGCTCAGCTCAACCGAATGCCACTCTAAATAAGTCGGTGACGACTTTCGCAAATCAACTGCAACATCCCACAAGCGCCCGCGAGTGCATCGAACTAACTTCGCCATTGGCTTTGGCGGCAGCTGAAAATGAAGTCCGCGCAAAACACCCTTGGCAGAAAAAGAATGATTGTCCTGCACGAACACCTTGTCGATCCCCAGTGCCGCAAACTTCTCCGCATTGTAAGATTCATAAAACCACCCGCGACTGTCGCCGTAGGATTCAGGTTCAATAATAAATAAACCAGGAATCGGAGTGCTTACTTTTTGCATAGATACTTGGAACGAAGTTTATTATCAGGGCCTGCGAGGTTTATTATCTTGAAGCGTGGTTTATTTTGAAAACAAGTGTTTATTGTCAATAAACCTGGCTTGCCGTCAATAAACTCTGCTCTCTGACAAATAAACCTTGCTTTTCGTAAATAAACCTCGTGCTTTTATCCCACGTTTCCAAACTGCTGCTTAGACCATCTTCTATAACCTGAACTTTCTTTAACCGGCCGCCACCAGTCTTCGTTCTTTCTGTACCACTCGACCATTTGCGCAAGGCCTTGATCAAACGAATACGAAGGTGTCCAGCCAAGTTCTTCACGAATCTTTGTGTAATCAATTGCATATCTGCGATCCTGCCCCGGACGATCGGAAATGAACACCAGCATGTTGTCGCTTAGGCCCATCACTTTCAAAAGCGCGCGCGCGGTTTGCTCAATTGACAATTCCGTATCGCCACCCATCATGTAAGTGTGGCCAAGCACGCCTTTTTCCAAAATCGCCAAAATACCCAAATTATGATCGCGCACATGTATCCAGTCGCGAACCTGCCTGCCATCGCCATGAATGTAAATTGGCTTGCCATCCATTAAGTTCGTAATCGAGATCGATAAAAACTTTTCCGGGTACAAGTAAGGCCCGTAATTATTTGTGCAGTTCGATATTGTACCCTTGAGGCCGTGTGTATGAATCGCGGCTTTCACGAGGTAATCAGAAGCCGCCTTTGTGGCACTGTACGGATTTTTCGGGTCGTACGGTGTGCCTTCGTGGAACTTAGGATCATCTGGCCCAAGCGAGCCAAAAACCTCATCTGTACTAACATGATGAAACCGCTTGCCATGTTTTACGCACGCATCAATGATTCGCTGCACGCCGAGAATGTTGGTGAGGATAAACGGTTCGTTGTCCTGAATCGACCTGTCAACATGAGTTTCTGCTGCAAAATTAACAACCGCGTCCGCCTCATTGATCAGATCATTAACCAAATCCTTATTGGTAATTGACCCATAAACAAAGCGATACCGCGGGTGAGTCTGGATATCGAGCGTGTTTGCCAAATTCCCCGCGTACGTTAACGCATCGAGGTTAATAACTTCCCAATCAGGCCGTTCGGAAAATACCGTTCGGATAAAGTGGGAGCCAATAAATCCACAACCTCCTGTAACAAGCACTCGCATATTGCGAAAGTAGACAGTAGACAGTAGTCGGTAGGCAGTAATTCGCCCTTCCAGAACTGTCGTATTAACAAGTATCCAGATCTTACCGCTCCTGCCTTAGTCCGTCAACATATTCCAAAACTCGCCCTCGTGCCATTGCCCAGGCGCTCAATGCCCAGCCGTCTACGAACTCGCCTTTGCAGATCATTTCTTCCAGCCTTTCCACCGACACAAAGAAAGCTTCGGTCTCTTCGTGTTCTTCACATTCGAGCGTTTTCTCATACAGGTCAGTTGCAAAAAAGATATGCCCGCGTTCATCAGTCGATCCTGGCGATGCTCGAAACTTTCCCATGTAATCGAGTTTCTTTGCCATGTACCCAGTCTCCTCACACATCTCCCTATTTGCTGATTCCTCTGGAGTTTCGTCAGGCTCAATAAAGCCGGCAGCAAAAGTAATGGTCTCCTGCTCAATGATCGGTCTGTAAACCCTGACGAGCAATAACTTCCCTTCCTCATTCACTGGAACGACCATTGCTCCTTCATGGGGATAGTGCGGATAGTAGTAATCGTGCGGATCGCCGTCCGGAGTCTCGAAATGAACAACCTTATATTCATGATACGGGCTTTTTGCCAGAATTTCTTCGCTGATCTTTTTCCACGGTTTGATCATAATTACGATTATATTTCGTTTCGAATCTGCTCTGCGATATCGGCGAGTTCTTCCTGGCTGTACTCGAGCTTTTCGTACTTTCGTTCGTCGCCTGGGTAGCGTGGCATAAAATGTAGATGCGAGTGAAAAACTTCCTGCCCGGCGTCGGCGCCGTGGTTCATTCCCAAGTTGTAGCCGGATGCGCCGAGAGTCTTGAGAATTGCTGGTGAGATTTTGTAAGTCGTACGCATCATTGCCTCAGCCGCCTCAACCGATCCAGAATTCATGTCAGTTGCATGTTCTTTGGGTATGATCAATGCAGCTCCCTTGCTCATTGGATTGATATTCAAAAAGACGTACACGTCGTCGTCTTCGTAGATTTTATGCGAAGGAATTTCTCCTTGGATGATTTTGCAAAAGAGGCAGTCTGGCATAGAGTTCGAATTACGAGATTAATTATCACTTTGACGAGGTTTATTGTCGAAAAACAGGGTTTATTGTTTCTCTACTTTATACTGTCTGCTGGCTACTGACTACTTCCGTTTCTCGACTTTTGACTCTCCCAAGATCGCTGGCACTACCCAAGGGAGAAAGAATGCTACGAGCGCGATAAAAACTCGCAAATCTTCAAACACTGCCCCTTCGCGCCAGATAACTATTAAAAGCGCCAGGCCGACTGCGATCTTAACGATCGCGACCATAAGCATGCGCAAAACTCGCGATCGACCTTTCTGTAGCCCTGTACCTTCTGTGGTTCTGTAACGATACCCCCACGCTACTCCAAAGACTAACGCCGCCACTCCAAACCAATGAACCGAAAAAACATAACTCACAAACCCCGGACGCAAATAATCAGCAAAAGCAAAAACCGCATACGAAATTATTGAAACGTAGAATGCTGTTTTCGCAAATGCTGTCATGTTGAGCCTGATCATACAACGATCGACTTGAGTTGATCGAAAATTGGATCTTCGACACCATCGGGGACGCTATCCAGTAATAAATTACCAATCTCTTGGCTTCGCTCAATCTCATCCGGTACATTCGTCGCCTGATAAAAGTTGTAGCTGTCGAGTGTGTCGGCTGTCTTAACAATTAAAGCCTCCACCCCAACCTTTACGCACCTCTCAACATAGTCTTTCCTTCTTTCGTGCAAATCCTCAATGGACCGATCTTTAGTATTCGCCTTGATGATATCGAAAACCTTTTGGCCAAATTCCTCCCGGATAAACTTCTCGGGGCTCTCTGCCCACTCAATAATATCGTGCAGGAACCCAGCGATTACCACATCTTCCGAGTAACCTCGTTCATACAAACTCATCCCGACCCTAAGCGCATGCATCAGTATCGGCTTTTTACGATCTTCATCTGCCGGCATAAACTCTGTCAATAATCGCAAAGCCTTTTCTATCTTGAACTCGAGTTGTGTGTTTCCAAGATTCATATGGTCAGATTATAAACCAAAAGGCAACCGTTCCCGGACTTCTGCCCAGAACTTGTCCCAAGTGAGCGGCTGTTTTGTAAATGTTAAATTAATCGCATGAACTTTAACTGAGTTTTGAAGCAAGCTAATGTAGGGCGCTGATATTGCGAACGTGACCGACCCGTCTGTCTGCTCAATTCCGTAAAGCGCAAACGACTCAGACGCTTTGTACCAACTTCCATCAAATTCAGGGACATTGTAACCGGCCAGAACATAATCAACATCGACTGCGCCAAGATCGGTCAGTGCTGTCAGGCGAACCGGGTCAGGGTCAAAATAAGCCGTTCGGGAAAATGCAAACTTACCGTCGCCTGCAATTTTAACATCGCCGGCCGGCGTGGCGCCAACAACCACTCCCGAATCGTCAACGGTGTAAAAAATCTTCTCATGGCTTTTGGCAATGTCAACGGTATCGCCACCAAAACTCACAGACTGCGTAGCGTCAGCATGATAAGTTTCGAGCGTAATATGTTTGGCATTTGTAAAAAACACGCTCGGCCTCGGGCTTGGAAGATAGCCAACATCGTCGGCAATGTAAATTTGATTAACGAATGTTAAGTAGCGCTGCGAAGTTGAAAGCTCGCGCCAAAAAATGTCACTCGTGCCTGAGAGCTCAACAGAATACACTCCTTCTGGCCAGCCGTCATCAGCCAAATAAATGTCGTGCGTTGAGCTAGTCTGATTGGTAATCCTGTTGCCATCATCTTCCACAACCTCTTCCAACATTAACTCATCATTTTCATTCCACACTCGCACAACAACATCGTCGGCTCCAACATTTCGATTCATGTCCATAAATGTGGCCTTGAGCGTAAACGGCTCGTCGCGCAGGTAGGTGACATACTTATGATACCCGCGCAGGCTAACATCAAAAGTCTGCCAGGCGTCTAGCGGAGAGTAGCCACTGATTCGGTAAGGCACATTAAAATCGTAGTTGTACGACGCAATGCTTGATCGTGGCGGCGGGTTGTTAAAAAACTCATCGATCGATTCGTAGTTGGCCTGACGTTGCAATAGCACGGTGTTATCTTCCTCCAGCCGCGGCCACTCAGAATTTTCGATCATCAAATTATGAAGCGGGCGAAGATCGTAGGATTGGGAGTAAACATCCACTCGCGGACCAAACTCTACAATTGGCTGCTCATAATTGTAAAACTCAACTTCTACCTCAACATCATCAAAACGAGTCGTGGGCGCATGAACGGCAAAATAAACCGGGTCTTCGTTGATTGTAACATATGGTTCGCCGTACTGATTCACCTGTCCGCGAGTCACCCGGTCGTCAGGCAAAATCTCGTCCGCATATGGCGACATGTCTCCGACTTCGTAGCGAACTTCAAAAACCCCGCCCGGAGCAATATCGAGATACACCAAATAACCGAACAACCCGATCGGGATTAAGATAATTATTAGTTGCGCAAGGCGTGTGAGCATTTTCATACTGCCTACTGTCTACTGTCTACTTCAGCTATACGGTAAAGACTTTCATCCCCAACAGTTAAAACTGGTTCTATTTCGAGTTCCATTGGACCAAGCACGTCGGTCTCGAGATAACTGAGGTCGTCTTCAGGCAATGTAATCCCAAAATAGTACAGTGGTGCATATTCTAGCATGACAGGCATTGCCGCGTAAGTTGATACCGATCGTAACGGCGTGATTACCCGTCGGTGTGGCCAGAGGAATTTGTCTGCACGGTCTACGATAATTATCGCTTCGTCTTCTGTGGCGTCGACAACTATAGTCTGCTTTTCGTAAAACTGCCAAAGGTGATCGCGAGTTGCGACAAGTCCGTCCGGACCTGAGAAGACACGGAAGCATGACAGGGTGGCACAAACTATGACAATGACTATCACTATGACATTTTTTAACTTGCGCGATGAAAAGCGGTCGGCAATCCATTTGAGCGCGAGTGCCATAAGCGGAGTCGATAAAATAAACAGCGGGAGCCAGTAACGAACATACGAGTTAGCTATTGTAATCATGTTCGGGTCTGGATTGTCGTGAAACTTCCAGCTGCCGTAAACTACAGCAAGCCAAGCCGATAGTGCCAGCGTGTAAATGATCCAGCCTCGCCAGCGCTTGGTCATAGGTCCTACAGGTCCCATCAAACCCAGCGCGACACCCACAAGCGCCAACGCGCTCATCCACGGGTAGAGCAAAAATCCATACTGCCACGCATGGCGGACAATTGCGAGCTCGTGAACCCCAAATGGGAACAGATAAACCAGCGGCCCTGGCATTGGTTCGTCAAAGAATAAAATGCGAGTTGATGGTCCAGGGTCAGCCTGATCAACAATCGCTTCGCCCTCATAGGCTGCCACAGCGCCGGAAACCGGAACCTCAACAGTGTAGCCGGTTGTAAAATAACCACCGTAGATTTGATTATTGATCGCGGCAAATGGAATCAAAACGAGCGCGACAGCTGCAAAGGCAATAATAACTTGACTAATTTTAGCCCACTTTTGACGCAGTGCAAAAACCGCAAACGCAACAACCGACACGCCAATCCAAATGACTTCCGATGTTCTAAACGCCAATGCGAGCCCTAAGAAAACTCCGCCTAGTACAAAATCAACTACAATTAAACCTCCAAGGTTTAACGTCCGACGTTTAACCTTGAAGGTTAAACAGGGGCGTTTTACAAAAAACCAGGCCGATACGATCAAAAGCGACACAAAACCAACATTGTGCATCATGGTCCTCGCCGTGTAATACCAAAATGCCGGATGGAGCATGAGGAACAGAGCTGAAAGATCTGCAATTAACCGATCTTTGAAGATTGCGCTGATCGTGGAGCGCCAGGCCAGAATCGCTAACACTGCCAGGATCGGAGTGAGCAATAAGACAACGCCAAGTCCTTCGATCAGATCAAGCGCCTTTCCAATCACACCAAACACTACCGGTAGACCTAAGAAACTCCGCGACGCATAATATTCACCGATCGCGACCACACTGCGCGGATGCAGCAACCCTCCAAGATCAACATTCAACTCTTCAATCGGCTGGGCACCCTCAGAAATCGCCTGAGTAAAATAATAATTCGCGTTCTCATCTGGAGAATTAAAAACAGCCGGCATGCCAACAACGAGCCAGAGTGTGCACAGAAAAAAGGCGCCAACAATGACCCCCGTTAGAATCTGCCTGATACGCATAAATCAAAGCGAGTAAGTCAATAAAGATACGATTGCAAAAATTACCGCCAGCGCCAATGTGCCTTGCGAAATATCAACAAACAAATCCACGCCAAGCCAGAGCGCAGTCAGCAAAAATAGCACTCCGGAAAATTCCAAGAACATTTTTACCTTCCCCCAAACATTCGCATGCGCCACTTTGCCTTTTTGGTACCTGTACCAGCCTCCTCCGGCAATAAGAAATTCGATCGTAATTATCGCGAGCGCAAGAATCGGATTCACATACTTGGTAACAATCAATATTACCACTGACCCGATCAGCAACTTGTCTGCAACCGGATCGTAGAAGGTGCCCCAGTTAGTGATTTGTTTCCTGCACCTTGCAAGCGTGCCATCGAGTGCGTCAGTAAAAGAAACAAATATGAATAGTGGCACGCCAATCGGCCATTGCTCGAAGAATAAAAACCACAGCACAACCGGAGTCATGATCATCCTAAAAGATGTGACATGGTTTGGCTTCACCTTTTGCGGTACCAAAACCAAAAACGGCCTAAGCAACTTGTCGTGCGGGAAAAGCTTTTCTGGATCGCGAATTTTCATATTCTGGTATAATCATACCAGATTTATCTACAAAAATGCTATTCGCCCGTCAACAATCAAAAATCATCATGCTCAGCGCCTTGATTTTAGCTATAGCAAACGCATTTTCGCTAGTGCACCCGTTGATTGGAATTTTTGCCTTAATAGGCTTTCTCTTTGGCGCAGGCGAGCTAATCGGGCCGTTTTTATTGCCTAAAAACACACGCGGCGCTCAAACTTTGGTAGGCATCCTTGGTGTGATCGCGTCGATTTCAATACTTGGCAGCGCTGTTTATTATGTGATCCCGGTTACAAAAGAGGTTCTGGCGCTATTATTGGCAATCATCGCCATTGTGGCTACATTGATTGGCAGGCATGGGAAAACCATCGATCCGGCACCTTGCCGACACAGGTTGTCCCCAGCCTCGGCGGCCGCCTATGTAGCGATTTTGATTGCGCTCGCGGCCTGGTGGAGCGCAGTTTTGCCATTGTCGATCGTGGAGGCAGTGCGGAGTCCCTGGCTTGAAGCTGATCCGATCATTATTGTAGCGCTCGGAATTGCAACCATAATCGCCGGCGCATTACTCGCGCGCAAAGCACAAATCGGCGCCGTAGCCACAATCGGGCTCATCTTTTTTTCAGCAACGATGATAACAGTTGTCGCCTACCCGCTCGGCTACGGGTTTGATCCGTTTATCCACCGCGCCACAATCGAGCACATTGCCGAGTACGGAACCATTACGCCAAAGCCACTCTACTACATAGGTCAGTACGCGCTCGAGCTTGTCGGACTCCACATTTTCTCACTCCCAATTAAAATCATCGACAACCTTCTTGTCAGCGCGCTTGCATCAATCTTTCTTACCGCGAGTGCGTGGATAGGTTTTCGCTCAATTATGCCAAACGGCGGCGGACCTTTACTGGCGGTTCTCCTGATCCCGCTCAGCGCATTCATATCAACCACTCCGCAGGCGCTTGCATACATTTTCACCGGAGCCCTAATCTTTCTCTCACTTCCAAGACTTTTTGACAAAAACGGCGCGCCGCCAATGTTGACGCTCTGGCTTCTGGCGCTTGCCGCGCTAATCACCCATCCGCTTGCCGGCATCCCGGCATTCATCTACGCCGCGCTTGTAGCGGCCGCAACATGGGAACAAGGCACAGTCCCGCGTAAAATCCTGGTTAGCGTAGTTGCGATTATTGGCGCCATTGCACTTCCAATCGTATTTGTTGTCCAGGCCAAGATGTCCGGACTGGCAATTAATTTCACACTCAATAACCTTTTCAATTTCGAACTCCTGGACCTTACCGGTTTTTTTGCTAACCGGTTCTCTTCCTGGTTCGACGGTCTCTATCTAATCATTTACAACCACCTGTGGATCCTTTTGATCTTCGCGACCGTCGGCGCCTGGTTTGCCCGCAAATACAAGGTCGTTTGGTGGCACTATGTTCCGCTTATTGCAGCGTTTGTGTGGATGATCAACTTCTGGCTGTTATCAACTACGCTGGAATTTGAATTTTTGATTGAATACGAGCGCGCCAATTACTCAGCTCGCCTGCTAACGCTCACGGCTATCAGCCTTGTCCCGCACGCAGGAATCGCAATCGCCGGCATTTATAAAACTTTACACGATCGACCAAAGATACTGTCTACAGCATTTACGATCCTGCTCGGCATAATTGTCACTGCCAACATCTATGGAGCCTACCCTAGACACGACAATTACGCCCGGTCAGCCGGTTTTAATGTGGCGCAAAGCGACATTGATACGGTTTATGCGATCAATGAATTAGGAGGCGATCGCGAGTTTATCGTGCTCGCAAATCAGGCAGTATCTGCTGCGGCGCTGCAGGAATTTGGATTTAAAAAATACTTTGAAGGCGATATTTTCTACTACCCAATCCCAACCGGCGGCGAACTGTATGAGTATTATTTGGACATGACTAATCTGGATCCTGATCGCTGGCGCATGATGGAGGCTATGGATTTTACAGGTGTTGATCTTGGCTTCTTTGTTGTAAACGACTACTGGTGGCAAGCTGACATAATTCGCGAGCATGCCAAAAACGAAGCTGACGACTGGTTCTCAATCGGCGAAGACGATGAAGTGACTGTATTCATATTCGAGCGCGAAGGGATATGACAAAGTTATAACCCTACTAGCCGTCTAACCAATCTAAACCCCTAAAGATCCATCTTCGTGGTTTTAAAATGAACTGCACACATATACATACATTGTCCCATGTGGAACAGAGTGCGTACACATAAAATCCCGATTTATAATCGGGATTTATTATTGTAGTGGGAAATGAGGGCTTGTTTATCCAAGGATTTTCAAATAATTAGCACATTCAGTGGAGAATAGGAGTCCATTAAGCATAAGGCCCTACAAATGATTAACGCATCAAAATGTCTTCCAGCTTTTCGACCAATGCGCGCGTGTAGGTGCCTAGCGCGTATGGCGCGACGGTTTGCTTGATTTCATCTTGCGACTCAAAGAACTCGTCCTTACGGCGATCGAGCTCGTCAACTGCTCGCAAAAAATCTTTCATGTCACCTGGTATAAACAAAAATCCATTTTTACCATCTTGGACCAACTCCCCCACTCCGCCAATGTTCGATGCTAACACCGGCACACCAGCCTGCAGCGCTTCGTAAATTACAGTTGGCGAATTCTCATAGCAGAGCGACGGCACTACCAACGCGTCCGCAATCCCAAGGCAGCTAACAATCTGATCGAGCGAAACATAGCCAAGATAAGAAATCCGCTTGTCCCTGGCCGCCGCCTTTGCCACGCGCCCTGCGCATGTCCCCTCGCCTGCAAAGATCACTTGAGCGTCATCCGGCAGCCTGTTGACAGCGTCGAGCAGAAATCGAACGCCTTTGTGCTGCTCAAGCTGACCTACGAAAAGAAGTCTGAGAGGCCCTGGCTGGCGATATTCATGAACAACGGGTTGAATTTGCGGCGCAGGATTCGGCATAACAACAGCAGGCGCATTTTTACAAAAACCTTTTTCCAAATACGCGTCCCTCAAATATGCTGATGGAAAAATCACCAAATTTGGCTTACCCAGCCGCCTCTTGCAAATTATGCGGTATACAGAATATGCAAATCGCGCGTACCATCGACCATTTTTACTGCTAAAAAACTTTAAGCCTGACGGAAACAATAACTGCAAATCATGCATCACATGCACATGAGGCAGCCCAAGCTTTTGTATCTCTCTTGGAATTTTAAGCCCGATGCCTTTCAGATTATGCGTGATTACAATATCC
The DNA here is from genome assembly GCA_043818555.1 of bacterium. Lineage (GTDB taxonomy): Bacteria > Patescibacteriota > Patescibacteriia > UBA9934 > UBA9934 > JAUYIW01. The sequence continues at coordinate 16,559 of JBDRFP010000033.1, forward strand.
GGCTTTTCTTGTTTTAAAATTTCTGCAATTTTCTTTGGGCAAACCCAACAAAATGCATCAATAACATGCCAGATTAACCTGATCGGCCAAACATATTTATTGTCGTCCAACAGATAATAAATATTTCTCGGGTAAAGCCTGTACACCTTTTCCGTTGTCCCGGTATCCTGAAGAGCTTCTTCGCCTTTGTTTCTGGGATGGCTTGAGATAACAAAAACTTCATGTTCAGGATAGAGCTCTTGGAGCGCCTCAACCGTGCGTACGACTACATTTTCCGCTCCTCCGCGAACATATGGCGGATAGAGATTTGTTATGATGGCGATTTTCATGTATCGAATTACGAGGGTGATTTAGTGACTGAGTGATTTAGTATTTCTTAAACTCGAACACTTAATCACTCAATAACTCAATCACTGAGCGGTTCAAGCCCCGGAGTTTTCTTCATACACGATCTCGAGACGATCGATACAATGGTTCTCACTATACTCTGCTACAGCGCGAATTCGCGCCTCAGCACCAAACTGGCGCGCCTTTTCCGGATGCTGGAGCATCCATTCGAGCGCTACGGCCAGCGCCTGTTCGTCGCCAGGGCGGACAT
>JBDRFP010000034.1:0-19515 GCA_043818555.1 bacterium
GTTCTGAGATTCCCTTGACCGATTCTCGGAGAGGGATCTTTTCTTCTTCAATCACCATTCCCACATTGGACATCGTCAGCTCCGGGAGAAGGTTCTTCGTCTGAAAGCCGGATAATATCCAAGTCTCGTGGCGTGTAAGTCAGGTCGATTTCAAGCGCGCGCATAAGCAGGGATCGGGCCGCTCCGCCTTCATAGCCGTATCCTGCCGGCAATCTTTCATTGCTAAAATGGCTATTAACCGGAATCCGGTACGCCTTTTCATATTAAGGATCGCGATTTTCACCTGCCAGATTAAGCTCTCCAACATATGTAATTATTTCCGGATCGATTCCGTATTTCTGAAGCGCGTCCGCAAGCTCCTTATCGGATATTGCGGACTCTCTTTGGTCAAGATTGCGTTTGGTTTCTTCTCGCTCATCACAAGTTTGCGCAATCGTTTCAGGGTGAGTGCGTTTCCAGATATTAGCAAGCTGGTCTGAAAAACTCATCATTTCAGACCCGTATTCCAGAGATATAAATTCGGTCGAGTGTTTTCTCATAAAAGATTGTCATTGCTTAAAACCTCCTTACCAATCTTGCGGCGCGGACGACTAACATAGCCCACAAAACTTGAAAGGTCATTTTAATATATTGCGCGATTGCTAGTGGCCAGCCCACTTTTTCAAACTTCTTCTTCATTGTAAGTCCTGGCAAGAATACCGATCCATAACGCAAGCGATGCGATCTGCAGTAAAAGTTCAAGGCAGCTTCAACCATAAATCCCCGGAGGAACCACTCAGGAATGCCCACAAATACCTCGCGCTTCATTGCGCGCTCTCCTGAGATGAGCGGCATCTTGCGCGATATTGGATTGAGCGCTCCTTTGTCTCGTTCGCCAACATTCATTGCGCGCGACCCACTTAAGACCGGCATCAGCAACTGCTCAATGTGTCCGATTTTAAATCCTCGAAGATCAGCATCGACAAATAAAATCACTGGCGCAGACGATCGGTTAACTGCGTAAATCATCGATTGACCCTTGCCTTTCGATTCAGGATAGTCCAAAATTTGCGCCCCGGCGGCTCGAGCAAGGTCGGCAGTTTTGTCAGTTGACGCTCCAGTAACCACCACAACATCATCGACCAATGGCGACTGTCGCAGGGTTTTTACCACGCCCGATATGGTCTCCTGCTCGTTCAGGGCAGGCACGATGGCAACTGTTTTTGGCCTGTTCATATGTGTACAGAATACCCCCTTTCGCCTTTCTCGACAATTTGATAAGATTGACAGGTCATTTATTTAGGATTTCGAATTTAGAATTTAGGATTTTATAAAAATATGTCCACACACAAAAACGCACTAAACCAAATACTCAGAGCTGCCGAATTAGCAGATATCCCACAGGGCGTAATCGATATCCTCGTGGAGCCGATGCGCGAGGTAAGGGTTGCGATTCCTGTAAAGATGGACTCTGGCGAGCAGAAGATTTTTGAGGGTTATCGTGTGCAACACAACAACTGGCGCGGGCCGTACAAGGGCGGAATCCGCTATCATCAGGATGTTGATATTGACGAAGTGAAGGCGCTTGCGACTTGGATGACATTTAAGACCGCAGTGGCAGGGATTCCGATGGGAGGAGGAAAGGGCGGTATAACTGTGAATCCCAAGGAACTAAGCGTTGGCGAGCTGGAGCGACTTACGCGCGGCTGGACGCGCGCAATGCAGGGTGTAATTGGACCGGAGATCGATGTGCCGGCTCCGGATGTGAATACTACTCCGCGTGAAATGGCCTGGATTGCTGATGAGTTTGGCCATCCGGCAGTGGTGACAGGGAAGCCAATCGAGGCTGGCGGTAGCGAGGGGAGAGGGGAGGCAACTGCAACAGGCGGTTACTATGTGTTCGATGCGCTTCGCAGCAAGCTACTGGTCGACAAGGAACTTGGCACAGTTGCTATCCAGGGCTTTGGGAATGCCGGCAGAATTCTTGCGCGTATATGCGCCCGTCATCAGATGAAGGTGATTGCAGTTTCTGATTCGCGAGGGGGAGTTTTCAATCCTGAGGGGCTCAACATAGCGGCCTTGGAAGATCATAAAGATAAAACTCGGTCAGTTGTTGATTTTGAAGGAGCTGAGAATATCACCAATGAAGATCTGCTTGAGCTTGAGTGTGGCTTGCTGGTACCTGCCGCGCTCGAAAACGTCATCACGATCGAAAATGCAGCCCGCATCAACGCCAAGGTTGTGTTAGAGCTCGCGAATGGTCCAACTACACCGGAAGCGGACGACATTTTGTTTGAAAAAGGAATCCAGGTTGTGCCAGATGTTCTTGCAAACTCAGGCGGAGTGACTGTGAGTTATTTTGAGTGGGATCAGAATATGAAGGGCGAGCACTGGAGCGAAGAGGATGTTGATGATAAACTTAAGATAGCAATGCAAAGCGCTGCAGAAGAAGTTTGGGAGCGCAAGGAGAAGTATAATACCGACTTGCGCCGCGGTGCGTTTATTCTGGCGCTTGAGCGGTTGGCGCAAGAATTTAGAAGTTAGAATTTAGTTGCTAGAATATGAAAAACATAACACCCGCAGATTTAAAAAAGGCATTAGACGCAGGTACGCCGATAGATCTGGTTGACCTTCAAGATCAGGACCTGTATAGGCACTCGCACATTCCAGGCGCAATCAATATTCCGTTTGACCAGTTCGAGCAGTACTATCCGGGCACGCTCAAAGATAGGGAAGCGATGATTGTTTTGCATGGTGAGTTTGATGAGCTGGGGAAGGGCGCTAAGGCGGCTGAAGCGCTCGAGGCGGCTGGGTATATCAATGTGAGTCGGATCGTTGGGGGTTTGCGCGGTTGGCAGGAAGCGGGGTTTCCGACCGAAGGGGGATGGGAATCATAAAGAGGTTATTGCGACAAGCGAAGAGGTTAAAAAGAGGTTACCCCGCCTGCGGTGGGGAGGAGGTTAAGGGAAAAACAAAAACCAGGCCCGTGCGAGCCCGGTTTTTTAATTTAGTCGATCTTGCTATGCGTCCAAGTCGTCGTTGATATTTGATACTGACGCCCGTTCTGCTTCAATATTGTAGCTACTGGCGTTGTAGATGCCATCCCCAAAGCTGTAGTTTCGGTAGAATGCGTCTGAAATATCATCGATCTGCTGGTTCCAGGCTGTGCCGTATAAGTCCTGCGCAACGCTCTCGCTCGCGATTGCACGAAGCACTCCGCCTGCGCTCACGGCATACACCGTGTGCATAGTCTGGAATTTAACCATCTTGGTTCCTGGGTGGTATGTGATGTTTCGGCCGAGCGAGATCGATGCCATAAACTCGTCAGTCACAATGATCACACCATCAAAGTTGTCATACCAGGTGAAGTATACCTTCTCGTTAGGGAATGCGTGGCGTTTTCCATCGTCGCCATAGTAATACACTGCGCGGCATGGGTCGTTAACCTCGTTTCCGGCCTCGCACTGCATTTTGATAAGGTTACCGGTGTCGGTAGTGCCAACGGCCGGTACTGTCGGCGTAGCAGGGTAGCACTGCGCGTAGGTGTGAGCGCTTGCGTCGCCGTCGCACGAATCACTGCCGTTTGACACAGAGCCGGATGGGCATACAGTTCCCGTAACCACGGTTGGGTGGCTTCCATTTCCGTATCCATCGCCGTCGGTGTCAGGGTAACAGGTTATGCTTGTGTAGCTGACCGACACGAGTGTTGTGGTTCCGTTGTTCACATTGTTCGCTTCGTCAGTACAGCGCGCGTACACAAGGTGTGTGCCGTCTGTAAGGAATGTATAACTCATCTGGAAGTTGCCATCTCCCACATCCACCATGTCGCCTTTGTAGATCGAGTCAACATAAAGGTCGCATTCCGCAACTCCGTAGTCGTCTTCAGGAGCGGCCACAAATGTAACCGCAGTGCCAACAGTTGCGCTCGTTGGGGTAACCGCAGGAATCACAGGGTCGGTAATGTCGATTGTGAAATAAAGATCAGCAATATCGCTCTCGTTATCGGCCTGGTCAACCGCGTAGATGTATGCGCCATGCAACCCTTCACTCAAAGTCCAGGTGATTGGGTATGAAGTGCCCGAAACTGAATTCCAGATGTCCTCGTCGATTTTGATCATGTAATGATCAATCTCGCTTTCGTCATCGGTTGCGGCATCCCAGCTTAAAGTTGGCGATGTTTGGTTGGTTGGACTGCCTTCATCGATTGTTAAGTTCACGGGCGCGTCCGGCGCGTATGCGTCGTATGAATAGATAATTGCGTCAAATCCGGAATCGCGGCCAACAACCATTCGGCTATTGAGTGATGTCCAGGAAAGGCCTCGAAGGTCGTCGCCGGTGAATGCTGTTTTGGTCCAGGTGCTGCCGCCATCTTCGGAAATGAATAAAATATCATCGCCGACAAATCCCAGAATCGAACTTGTAAGGGCCTCGAACGAGTAGATGTCCTCTGTTCCAAGACCTGTTACGCTTACCGCGTTCCAGTTGGCTCCACCGTCTGTGGTTTTAATAATCGTACCGCTTTCTCCGACAATGTATCCGACTAAGGCCGAAATGAAGTTTACATCCTGAAGTGATTTTGATGTGCTGCCGCTGTACGGGCTCCAGCTGATTCCGCCGTTGGTGGTTTTAATAATCCTTCCTGAATCTCCCACGGCCCATGCGGTGCCTGAGGAAACTACATACACGCCAAGAAGATTGTATGAAGTTCCGCTTGTCCTGGCCGTCCATGTCACTCCGCCGTCCGATGTTGTCAATACCGTACCGCTTTCTCCAACAGCCATTCCAAATGATGTTGTGAGCATGTCAACATCGAAAAGCGTGTATGTTGTTCCGCTTGCGCGCGCAGTCCATGTCGCTCCTTCGTCAGCGGATGTAATAATGGTACCGCCTGCTCCAACCGCGACAACACTGGCTATTGATTCCGAGTCAACTCCATAGAGCATGCTTGGAACGCCGGACGCGCCTGCCGTCCAGGTTTTTCCTGAATTGGAAGTGTAGTACGCCTGGCCTGCCCAGCCGACTGCCACGGCTTTGCTTGAGGTTAGGTGCACAACATCGTAAAAGTTACCGGTCGCAGCGCCCGTGTCCTGGAGAACCCAGCCAGCGGCCTGAACCGATGAAACAAATGTGGCAAGCGCGAGCATGAATGCAATCGCGGCAACGCCAAATATCCGCATCGTGTAAGTCATATTGTTTTATTAGCGATTTAATGACCAATTCACAAGTACCCAATGACCAATGAATATCCAGTGACCAATTGCCAATTAACTATTAGGCATTGATTGATTGGTCATTCATTGGGAGTTGGAACTTGGAAATTGTGAATTGTAGACAGTATAGCACCTATTGCCATAATGTGTCATTTTCGATACGATTATGCCTGTATGACCTACGATCACAAATCAATAGATAAAAAATGGCAGGATAAGTGGGAAGATTCCGGGATCTTCAATGCCGAGGATTTTTCTAAAAAGGAAAAGTTCTACTGCTTGATTGAGTTTCCTTACCCGTCCGGTGCCGGGCTTCACGTGGGGCATCCGCGTAGCTGCGTTGCGCTTGATATTATTGCCCGAAAACGTCGAATGGAAGGCTATAATGTTTTATACCCGATCGGTTGGGATGCGTTTGGCCTTCCGACTGAGAACTATGCGATTAAGACCGGCCGGCCGCCGCAGGAGGTTACGATTGAGAACATCGATACTTTTCGTCGACAATTAAAGGCGCTTGGTTTTAGCTTTGATTGGTCGCGCGAGGTGAATACAACCGATCCGGCATATTTTAAATGGACACAGTGGATGTTTTTACAGTTTTTCAAAAAGGGATTGGCGTACAAAGATAAGATGCCAATTAATTGGTGTCTCAGCTGTAAGATTGGCCTTGCCAACGAAGAGGTTGTTGATGGCGCTTGTGAGCGTTGTGGGGGTGATGTTGAGAAGCGGGATAAGGAGCAGTGGATGATTGCAATTACAAAGTATGCCGATCGCCTACTCGCCGACCTGGATACGGTCGACTATCTTCCCAAGATCGCCAAGCAGCAGCAGGATTGGATCGGCCGCTCCGAAGGCGCGAGCGTCTCATTTGTCATTGCGAGCGACCAACGGGAGCGAAGCAATCTAAACGAGAAGATCACTTCGTCGCCGAGTGGCCAGGCTCCTCGCAATGACGAAGTGATCGAAGTCTTCACGACCCGACCCGATACTTTATTTGGCGCAACTTACATGGTGCTGGCGCCTGAGCACAATTTGGTCGATCAGATTACTACTGACGATCAAAAGAAAGCGGTCGCAAAGTATGTTAAAGACTCTGCTAAAAAATCTGACATTGAACGAGGCGACATCGAAAAAGAAAAAACCGGAGTGTTCACTGGCGCTTACGCGGTGAACCCGGTTAATGGCGAGGAGATTCCGATTTGGGTAGCGGATTACGTTTTGATGGGCTACGGAACCGGAGCCATTATGGCCGTACCTGCGCATGATGAGCGAGATTATGAGTTTGCAAAAAAGTATGATTTGCCGATTAGGCCTGTAGTTTTAAAGTCAGGGGATCACAGCAGAAGTTTTGTCATGGGCATAGACGAAGATGATTTGAAAGCCCTTGGGGTGACAGTTGTTGAAAAAACAAAAAAGGGATTTTTCAAGATCCAAATCCCGTTTGATCGGCTCGATGAGTACAAGGACTTCATTAGGAAACAAATGAAGCCGAAATTCTGGAATGAATTTAGTACGCCAAATGGCTTCTACTTCATTTTCAAGCACGAGGATGGTCGTTTAGAGGAGATGGAGCTGAATGTTGAGACCAACGATCTCATCGATCGATACGGTGCAACGTTCAACGACGAAGAGCCGAAAGCGCAAGCAGAAAATGTGCTTTCATGGTTAGCTGAAAATGAGTTTTACAAAGAGATATTAATTCATACCGACGACGGCGTAGCGATCAATTCGGGTGAGTTTGATGGTTTAAGCACCGAGGAGTTTAAGAAAAAGATCACTGCGTGGCTTAAGAAAGAAGGGAAGGGGAAGACTGCTGTGAATTACAAACTTCGCGACTGGGTGTTTAGCCGTCAGCGCTATTGGGGAGAACCAATCCCTCTTGTGCATTGTGACGCTTGCAAAGGTTGGATCGCGATTCCTGACGATCAGTTGCCAATCGAACTTCCGGTTGTTGACAAATACGAACCGACTGATTCTGGAGAGTCGCCACTCGCAGCTGTGGAAGATTGGGTGAACACGACCTGTCCTGATTGCGGTGGGCCGGCTCGGCGCGAAACTGACACAATGCCAAACTGGGCGGGAAGTAGTTGGTATTTCTTGCGCTACATTGATCCGCATAACAACGAGATGTTTGCCGATCCAAAAAAACTCAAATACTGGATGCCGGTTGATTGGTACAACGGTGGTATGGAGCATACTACGCTTCATTTGTTGTACTCGCGATTTTGGAACAAGTTTTTGTACGACGAAGGCCATGTGCCTGCAAGCGAGCCGTATGCGCGCCGAACAAGCCATGGATTAATTCTTGCCGAAGATGGCGAGAAGATGAGTAAGTCACGAGGCAATGTGGTGAATCCGGATGAGCTGGTTGATGAGTACGGCGCTGATACTTTGCGCGTGTACGAAATGTTCATGGGTCCGTTTGGCGAACCTGTGCCTTGGAGCACAAATGGCGTTGTTGGTGTAAAGCGGTTCCTCGACAAGGTTATGAGGCTGTCAGACACGATCGTGGATGTTGAATCGGAAGCTGTGACTCGTGCGCTCCATCAAACAATTCGAAAAGTCACAAACGACATTGAAAAGATGAGGTTCAACACGGCTGTGGCTCAAATGATGACATTTGTAAATATCGCCAATGACGAAGGCGGAATGTCGAAAACTAGCTTTGAAATGTTTTTGACCGTGCTGTGTCCGTTTGCGCCGCATGTTGCAAATGAGCTCAATGAGAAGATCGGTGGCAAAGATTTAATCGACCTTAACGACTGGCCAAAATTTGATGAAAAGCTTGCGGCTGAAAAAGAGTTCAATATCGCGGTCCAAGTAAACGGAAAACTCCGCGGAACAATTATTGTGGCTACTGACGCTGTCGAGGCTGATGTTGTCGCGCTCGCACGCGAAGAAGAGAACGTTGCAAAGTATCTGGAAGGCGAGCTAAAGAAAACGGTGTACGTAGAAGGCAAGCTTGTGAACTTTGTGTTATAGTCGTTACGAATTCAAATGTAGGGATGGTCTTTAGACCGTCCGCAAGCGGGCGACCTAAAGGTCGCCCCTACATTTTTAGACTCCCCGTGCTCGTGATGGGGAGTTTTCTGGTATAATGCCTTTTAATGACCAATGACCAAAAAACCAATGACCAATGAATCTCCAATGCCCAATGACCAAACAACTCCTCACCATCTCGACCGAGCCAGGCTCAACGGCGAGCGGAGAGATCTCTCGACTCCCTTCGGTCGCTCGAGACAGTAAGTGATTGGTCATTGAGTACTTGTGAATTGGTCATTCTAAGATTATGCCTTTCCATCCCAACACATCTTTCCCGCTAATGAGCCACCGGTGCTGCAACAGGCACGCGGCGTTGCCGACCTTGGCGACGAATCGTCTGCTTGGGTTTGCGGCAGGGTCGCTTATTACAATCTTTTTTCCAATCTTCCTGTACGAACTTTTTGACTTTTCAATATCTGCGGTTCTTCTATGGTACGCTGTTGCCTTTCTGGTTCGCTTGCCGCTTCACATTTGGGCAGCAAAAATATTTAGCAGAACAGGCCTGGTGCCAAGCATGTTCATTGGCACATTCGGCGTTATTTTATTTTACCTTGCGCTTTTTGCGCTCGACATCGGCCTTGCCATGGAACCGCTAACTCTACTTGGCGCAGCCATTTTAGGCCTTTCAATCCGCGCAGGATTCTATTGGGCGCCTTTCCATGTTGATTTTGCCAAGTTTTCCAAAAAAGGCCGCCGTGGCAGGGAAGTGGGGCTTTTCTACATTGTTCAGCAGTTTGTGGGAGTTGTATCTCCGGTAGTCGGAGGCTTGGTAATAGCGCACTATTCGTACAATGTTCTTTTTCTGGTCAGCATTGCGGTCATGACCGTGTCACTCATCCCGCTGGTGTTTATTCCTCAAACTAAAGTTCAGTACGAGTTTGGATTTTGGGAAACTTTCAGTCAAATGGCGTCGAAAAAGTATCGCGCGCTCACTTTGTCAATGATGGCTTATGGCGCTGAGAATGTTGTAGGAATTGTAATCTGGCCTATTTTCCTGTTTATGATTTTTGACGGCCGGTACCTGGACGTTGGACTTTTTGCAGCTGTAATTGTAATTGTTGGCATGGCGCTTACGCTTCTTTTGAGCCGTGCGCTCGATAAGGGTCGCAAGCGCCGCTTTCTGCGTTTTGGCACGCATGTTTATGCAATCGGCTGGGTTGGCAAAGCCCTTGTTGAGTCAGTAACGGGCGTATTTGTAGCATCAACTTTCCATAGCTTTGGAACGATTTTGACCCAGACGCCGATGGAAACAATGCTTTATGAAAAAGCAGCTGATTCAGGGCACTATATTGACGAATTTACCGTAATGAAGGAAACTGCTATTACGATTGGTCGACTTGGCATGGTGGTGCTGTTGATTGGCATAACTGGCTGGTTTTCCATTTCGGCCGCATTTGTGGCCGCAGCAGTAGTTTCGCTCGGTATTACATTTTTGGCAAAGATGAAGGTGGAGGAAAACATTTAACGAGGAATGATCAATGACCAAGTAACCAATGCCCAATAAATATCCAATGCAAAATGACCAATTGGGGATTGGAAATTGGGGATTCATTGGGAATTGGGTGCTTGTGAATTGGACATTTAAGAATGGGGGATCTGATTTATGAATATCGTAGTAATCGGCACAGGTTATGTTGGTTTAGCGCAGGGGGCCTGTTTGGCGCATTTGGGGCACCAGGTAGTTTGCGTTGATGTTGATGCTAATAAGGTGGCGCGCCTCAGTGAAGGCGTGGTGCCTTTTTTTGAACCCAAGCTTGAGGATTTGGTTCGGCAGGGGGTAGGTGAAGGTCGGTTGAGTTTTACAATCGATTTAGCTGACGCAATGTCGGCCAAACCCGAGGTTGTCTTTTTGGCAGTGCCAACTCCGCAGGGGAGTGACGGTCGGGCAGATTTGGGATATTTAGAGTCTGCAAGTCGAGATTTACGATCGTCAATCGATGCGTCGACCTTGGTTGTAATAAAAAGTACCGTGCCACCCGGGACATGTAAAAAAGTTTGCGAGTGGATTGGCGGGGGCGTTGATGTGGCATCGAACCCTGAATTTTTGCGAGAAGGTACGGCCGTGGACGGTTTTCTAAAACCAGATAGAATTGTGCTCGGAGTAACATCGGCTGATGCTGAGCAAAAGCTTCGCGATGTTTATTCAAATATAGACGCCCCGGTTTTTACAATGTCGCCTGAGAGCGCCGAGCTTTCAAAGTACGCGGCAAATACTTTTTTGGCGTCGCGCCTGTCGCTCATTAACGAAATCGCAAACATCGCCGACCATGTTGGAGCTGACATTAAACACGTCGAAGCTGCACTTGGTGCTGACCCGCGAATAGGGAATAAGTTTTTGCGTTCCGGCGCCGGGTTTGGCGGATCGTGTTTTCCAAAAGATGTGCTTGCGCTTGATTTTGCCGCGCGTGAGCATGGCTATGAGCCCAAATTGATTGCGCCGATTATTGATGTGAATAATGATCAGGCCGGCAGATTTGTAAAGAAGATTCAAAGTCGGCTTGGGTCGATCGAAGGCAAGAAACTCGCCGTGTGGGGGTTGGCGTTTAATAAGGGCACGGACGATGTTCGCGAGTCGCCAGCAGTAAGAATCGTAGAATGTTTATTGGGAGCTGGAGCGACTATTAGCGTTTTTGATCCTAAGGCCATGGGCACTGCACGAGCGGAGCTTGGCGAAAAAGTTACTTACGCGCCGTCGATGATGGATGCACTTATTGGAGCCGATGCCTTGCTGGTTTTGACCGAGTGGGAAGAGTTTATTGAAGTTCCGTGGCGGGCAGTTAAAGAGCTGCTTCGTGAGCCTGTCATCTTTGACGGAAAAAACTTTTTGCCACATGACGATTTGCGCAGTCATGGATTTGAAGTAATTGGTATTGGGGTCAGGTAGCGGGGCGTTACAGACCCACAGACCTATAAACTCATCGCCTACTTCCTACTTACTCTCGTCTCCCGCCTATGACCCCATCGATTACGCTTAGAACAATCTGCATTGGCTTTTTGGTCGGGATTGGGTTTGGGTCGTTTGCGTATGTGGATGACGGGTCGATTTCGTCGGTCGCGATTATAGCGCTTCTGATTATCGAGTCTGCGGCAGGCTTTTTTTATTTACGTCGAAAACAGCTCGATTGGATTACGCTCGGCCTAATTTTGATCGCTGCGACATTGAGCGGCCTGTATCAGTATGGTGAAAGTTTTCCGACCGCCGAGTCGATTGCATCAATCGCCGGAACAACCGAAAGGATTGAAGGCACAGTTGTGCATGTTAAGCGGACTGACTCATCACAGCAGCTCAGGCTGAACGACATTAGCGTTGGCGAGGCGAGTTATGAAGATCGCGTCCTTGTTTTCTCCCCGCTGTTCCCACGTTTTGAATATGGCGACAGGGTGACTGTGCGATGCAACCTCGACGCTCCAGAGCCATTTGAAGGATTTGATTACGATCGTTTTCTTGCAGCTAAGAAAATCTACGCCACGTGTTTTACATATTCGTCGCCAATGATCGTCGAGGAAGATCAAGGCCATCCGGTCAAAGCCGTTCTTATGCAGGCTCGAACGCGGACAATTGACATTATCGACAGCACCTTTGGCGAACCACATGGATCACTTTTGGCTGGGCTGTTGCTCGGAGAGCAAAGATTTACCGACGCTTGGGACGAACTGTTCCTAAAAACCGGCACTACGCATATCGTTGCCGCGTCCGGCTACAATGTGGCGGTTGTAACTTTTGTTCTGTTTGGCCTGCTTGCATCGTTTGGAGTTAGGCGTCAGCATGCGTTTTCGATTTTGATGGCCGGCATCATTGCCTACATCTTTCTAGCCGGCGCTGAAGCTCCAGTTATTCGCGCAGGCATTATGGGCGCGCTCGTGCTGGTAGCTCGCCAACTTGGCAGAAGTTCGACAATGATCAATGTACTACTACTGACCGGGTCGGCTATGTTGTATGTTAATCCACGACTACTAATTGACGACGTCGGCTTCCAGCTCTCAATCGTCTCAACCGTTGCACTCATCTACTTTGCGCCACATGTTGACCGCCGGCTAAAATTCATCCCAGAGAAATTTCAAATCCGCGAATCTATTGTTGCTACGCTCGCAGCAACGTTCTTCACCTTGCCGATAATATTTTTAAGCTTTGGCCGCCTAGCCATTATAGCGCCGTTTGTGAATTTGCTCATTTTGCCAGTGCTCCCATTCACCATGGCGTTTGGAGCAGTAGCGGTCGCAGGTGGGATAATCGGCTCGACTGTTGGATCGTTCCTTGCCGGCCCGGCATGGGCACTGCTTGGCTACATGCTCTGGGTTGTTAAATCCATGGCCGCGTTGCCGTTTTCTGCATTTGAGATTCCGCCGGTTCTGCTAATCCCACTGGCGATTTTGTCGACGCTTATTATCGCGTTGGTGTGGCGGAGGTTGTCGAGGCGTGGTAACCCCCCTCAATCCCCCCTTGAAAAGGGGGGAGGACAAAAGAAAGTTGCTTCCCCTCCTTTTCAAGGAGGGGTTAGGGGAGGTTAATGTTTCCAGATGCTTGATTGTATGAAAATTGTTCAACCGACAATATCAAAGATCAAAAAACACCGGAAAGAGCTTGCGGCTCTGCTGGTAGTTTTCGCGATCACGATAATTGCGCAGGCTATTGCGGCCGGCACTTGGTTTGAGGACGACATTGTAGCCGTGTGGGTTTTTGATGTTGGCCAAGGCGACTCGATCTTCATCGACGCTCCAGAGGCGCAGATTCTAATTGACGGCGGGCCAGATGGCAATGTAATCGAGAAACTGTCAGCGGTCATGCCGTTTTGGGATAGGTCGATCGATGTTGTCATAAATTCTCATCCACATGCCGATCATGTTACCGGACTTGTGCATGTGCTTGAGCGATACTTTGTGAGCGAAGTCTGGTGGACCGGACAGGATTATGGAAGTGAGGTGTATGTTTATTTTGAGGATCTGGCTCAAGGGTCGTTTACGTTGGTTGGGGCAGGGGAGGGCATCGATTTAGGAGCCGGCGCAACTTTAACTGTGCTCTGGCCAGAGTCCAATATCGATAACGAACTTCTCGACGACCCCAATGCCGGATCGATTGTTGCTTTGCTCGAGTACGGAGACTCGACGATCTTGTTGACCGGCGATGTTGGAACTGATGAAGAGTTGGCGATTGTTGAGCAACTTGGCGAGGTCGATGTACTGAAAGTCGGCCATCAAGGTAGCATGACATCGTCGCATATTTATTTTCTTGAGGCCATTAGCCCAGAGTACTCAGTCATCTCGGTCGGGGAGAATGACTACGGCCACCCAAGCCCAATCGTAATCGACCGCCTTGAGTCTGTCGGATCGACTGTGCTCAGAACCGACCTCGACGGCGATGTCCGAATACTCACCGATGGGGGAGAGCCAAGCGTCAGCACCTGGCTCTTATCGCCTTAACCTTCAGGGTTAAACCCTGAAGGTTAAGGCGATGAAGGTTGACCGGATCGGCATGATCTGGTAGTATTTGGTCAATAAATCGTAATTGAATTAACGTTTTGAACGTCTTTAACGTTTTGAACGTCTGTAACTCATATGGCAGACACACAAAGAACACTTATTTTACTAAAACCAGACGCTCTGCAGCGCGAACTTGTTGGGGAGGTGCTTGGTCGTTTTGAACGCAAGGGGCTGAAGATGATTGCGCTTAAGCTGACGCATCTTGACGACGCTACGCTCGACGAGCATTACGGTCACCTGAAGGACAAGCCTTTCTTTGGCAATATTAAAAAGTTTATGATGCAAACCCCGGTGGTTGCTATGGTGCTTGAGGGGATTGGAATTATCGATGAGGTTCGAAAAATCGTAGGAGCAACAAACCCACGTGAAGCCGACGCAGGTACAATCCGAGCCGATCTATCGATGAATATGCCATCAAACATGGTGCATGCGTCCGACTCGCCAGAGGCAGCCGAAGTGGAGATCAAAAGGTTCTTTAACGATGACGAGCTGTTTGAGTACGAAAAATTGACTGACAAGTTCCATTTTGGAGAGGGGATTTAATCGGTAAGCGAAAGTAGACAGTAGTCAGCATTCAGTAGTCAGTAGATGAACACAAAACGGCCACCCTTCGACTCCGCTCGAGCCAAGTTCTCGCTTTGCTCAGGGTAAACACGGGTGGTCGTTTTTGGTTGGGGATTGCGTAACAAAAAAACGCGAGGTCGCTCTCGTGTTTTTTGGCGTGGGAAAATCGTCAAGATTGCGTTAGATGTGGGTACACGAAGAGGAGCGGAGTTTATTCTCGTGAAGCTGAGGTTTTATTGCTGAAGATCAGGTTTATTATCGGTGAGCGACTATTTATTGCCCGAGAACAAATAAACACGAGAGTGATCTCGTGACTATTTGGCGCTTCAAAACGGCTGATTGTTAATTGGTCCTATGCCTCATGTGGGCAAACTGCCGATTTTCCGTTTCGCTTGAGCTGTTCGCCCAGAGCGTCGGTCGTCTGACAGCATTTTGGATTCCCTGTAAGAGAACCCAGGGACCGCTGGATCCCCACATTCTAATCGATCGCGCTTGATCAGATGTTGGACTGCGTGCTCGCAGATGTTTGTGGATCCTTGCAAAGAATATTTGGCCAATTACGCACGGCCGCCTGAAGCACTTATATTATCGCAAATTCACAGTAACCTGCAACCCCCAAATGTGCAACTTATCCCCGTGTTATCCCACAATGTATCCACAGATCCTGTGGATAATAGGAAAATCGCCAACATCACGTCATCTGCGGGCTCACGACTGCGGTGCTCGACACCGTACATATCAGTACGGCTTACTCCGCTCCTTGCCGTTCGTCCACATCTAACGCAATCTTGACGATTTTTCCACGCCAAAATCGACCACCGGTTGGTCTTTTTGTGTTATAATATTTTTAGATTATGATCGGATCCGCAGCCCACAAAGGAGGTTTTCTTTTTGCAGCTGTTATTATTGCTGCATTTTTTGCCGCGCCGACGCACGCGAGCGCGCAGGTGGGCATAAGCCCGGCAGGTATTATGGACTCGCCTGTTATGCAGGACGGCGCAAGAGAGGAGAGCGTCACGCTTATTCGTAGCCAGGGCATTGACGAGATTGGCAGATACGAAACCTATTTTTGGGGCGAAGGCGCAGAGTATCTAACGGGCGACGATGTCGTGCTAATTCCGGCTGGCCGCGATCGCGCAGAGTACTCGTTCGATATTGACGCTGAGGGCGCGCCAATAGGCACATACGAGGCCTACATCGACTTTATCCCAAAAAGCACAGGCGACTTGGCGCTTGCGAGCAATGCAAACGAGGTTCGCAACCGCTCCGGAGTAACACTCGCAGTAACATTTGGAGTTACAATTTCGCCAATCCAGGCATACGAAGTCAAGAACGGATCGGTGAGCCCGGTTGAAGAAAACATTGCGCTTCGCGTGTCCTATGTTGCGGTGAATAATGGAAACATGGAGTGGCGGCCTGACGAAATTACAATTCTTGTAACAGACGATTTTGGAAATACGGTTTTTGAAGCCAACGCCCTGGAGGATTCAATGTATTTTGTGGGACCGGGCGCTGAATACACTCAGACGCTGGACTTTGAGCATAATATGCCGGCAGGCGAGCATAACTTGCAGATGGAAGCAATTTATAATAACGAAGTGATTTATCGTTTTCTTAAGAGGATTGAGGTGTTCCCGGCCGGTACGCTCGAGCAAAAAGGAGAGCTGGTTGAGTTTTATACTGACCAGTCAGAGTATCGGTACGAAGACGAAATTTTTGTTACTGCCCGCTTTGAGAATACGGGCGACACTTCCTACAATGCAACACTCATCACGCTACTGTTCCAAAAAAATAGCGCGCTTAGCATTCACAGCTCGGAAAGTATTTCAGTGGACCCCGGCAAGGAGGTTTCGTTTACCACCACGCTTGACCCGATCGGATCCGGCGATTTCCGCGTGATGGGGCTGGTTGAATATGGGGAAAATACCACGCCGCCAAAAAAGGTGGAAATCAATGTTGGCACGAAGACGCCGCCGTGGTGGCTGGCAATTTTTATAGGGCTTTTACCATTGCTGATGCTGCTTTACTGGGCTGTCAGACGCCGCACACTCAAGGCTGAGCCTCAAAAAGTTTAGGCCGGTCAGTAAAACGCGATTATGCGTTTACAAGTATCCAAATTTCAATTTTTTGCCGCAATCGCGCTGACTGCGGGCGTTTTGTTAATTATCAACGGCGCTGTTAAGCTGACGATTTACGCAACAGAGTTTGGTGTTTTAATTTTGAATTCAGAACCGACTGTTGCGTTTGTGCAGCTCAGCGTCGATGGGAGCGCTGAAACAATAAGTGAAACCATTATTGTTTTGGCAGCAGGCGAAGAGATTGAGTATTTTGTGGTCGGAGAAGCAAGGGACAAGAATAGCGTTTATGATATCAATAACATTGAGGTTGATGTTTATCGATCCGGTGTTGCCGGCGGAGCCGATTGCGTGAGCGATCCGCAAAATTGTTTCCACTTGTCTTTGGATAGCGGAGACTGCAAGCTGGAGCCGGTTTCGGTTGTGGGTGGTATTTTTGTGTGCTCTTTGAATTTCCCATACTGGGCAGACGCCACTGTGGGCCATAAGGCAACATACGAGGATGAAGTATGGAAAATCGATGCCACCGTACTCGATGCAGATGGTGCCGAGTCGGAGCACAGGGTTGTCAATATTGAGGTGGAATCTATACTCGCAGTTGATTCGCCTGGGGCGTTTTTGCTAGGGACGCTTGAAGCCGGTGTGTCGAGCAAGGTTGGCTCGTCGCTTGAGTTTGTAAACATTGGCAATGTGGAAGCTGATTTTTTAATTAGGGTTACCGATCTTGAGTGCCAAATCGGCTCGATCCCTGCAGAGAATCATCGTCTGGATGTTGTAAACGGTAGTTACAAAGAAATGGAGGGGAGCGAAACATCGATTATTTTAGAAAATGGAACAGGCTCCTACACCGGGCTTGTATTGCCGCCGCGTTCAACGGTAGAGGAGTCGGTTGGTGCTGTATATTTAACCACTGATGTCCCGGTTGGCATTAAAGGGCCATGTAGCGGGGAGAGCGTGGTAACCGGGATTTAGGGTTGGGGAGCGGGGCGTGATGTGGGAGTGAACAGTGAGTGGGTAAGAAGCGAGTGTTTATTGTCAGGTAGCGAGGTTCATTCCGGATCACTGAAATTTATTGTCCGGGAGTTGCTACACCTGCCTGCCTGCAGGGACTACGAAATTATGAATATTACGAAATTGAGCCCGGCTTCTGAGTCGGGTTTTGACTTTTTGTGGATAATTTGCTAAGGTTTCACCTCGTTCATTACAAACCAAGGAAACGCCATGACAATAGGTTTGCCAGAAGAAGACATGCGTTTCCGGTCGTTAAAACAGGAAGCGCGCGCAATTAAGAAGATGAGGCATATTTACCGCGCTCGTCGGAAAAAGCGCGAGCATAGAAATCCCGCCTTTTACTTTTCGTACTGCACAACGCACAAGAATCGACAAGGCGTAACAACTTCGCTTGGCGACGCCGGATTCATTCGAGCAATGGAAAGCTGTATTGAAAGAGCGCAGGAAGGTGTGGAGATGATCGCCTGGAGGTATCTGCGGCCTTTTGAAAAGCAACTCGCAACTCACAACTCGGTAGCAAATTGCTTGAACCCCATTGAGCTTTTCAAGCAGGGCGCGGAACCTTTCCCAAGGGACAAAAGCTCAATCAGTTTTCGGGCAGTGTTCGATGCCAGGCGGAACTTCTGCATTGCTTCGCAAATGTTCACGGTTGAATCAGAAGATCCCAATCGGCAGGTCGGTGACGACTTGAGAGAGATCGACAGAATCAGCTGGGAGAGGTTGTTTGTTCCGGGCATGAGCGCGAACATTGCGGTGGTTTCCGTTCGCGAGCCGGCTCCGTCGTTCAGGGTGGCGCAGGCGTCTACGCTTTACACCGACAGGGGAGAAGCGAGGCGCGCATACAATGCGCTACGCAAATCCGGCGCGCACTGCTGCCACGACCTTTATCCTTGCAGGATTGTGAAGGCGGGGAGCAAGCACTTTGCCGTGTATGCGGAAAACAGGTGGAAACGCCCGATTTCTACTGTGATGAAGCTGGAAGCCAACAGACACTTTTACGACCGGCGGGGCTGGAAGTATGTGGTAGTTGGCGTTCGCGAACATGGTAAGGTCTGGCGCGCAGGAACGCGCTTTGATGCCAATGAGTTGAGCGCGATTACGGTGGGAAAGCTCTGGTTGCCGCCCCTTCGGGTTGGTGTGGACAAATCGGGTCTGAATCCGTTTAGCCATGACCTGTACTGGGATGTGAAGGTTCTGGGAAGGTTTTTCCGTGATGTTGACGGCTTCACTTATGCGCCAAGGTTGGAGCAGATTGTGCTACCACTCGATATTGACTTGTCGCTCAAATACTCTCATGAGTATGACAATCACTTCTTGTACAAGGCCTTGCAGGTTTACGAGCACCTAGCGCCTCGCTGGTTCCCGCACCATGGTGTGAATTGGCAGACACAGGCGACTCGCGACGCGTTGGAGAATTGGTGGAAGAGCCAGCTTCTCTAGAATCGCCCCGACTTTGACAAGCTAAGCTTGTCGGAGTTGGGGATTTTTTTTCAATTTAGCAAGATTTATTCCAGAGACGGAGATTTTTCGAAAAGTCGAGTTTTATTTTCGGGGAACGAGGTTTATTGTCCAACTACCGTCTACTGACTACTGACTGGCGATTTCGATGACTTTGACAAGCCAGCCTAAACAAGGCACACTATCGGTATTATGAATCGACTTAAGATCACCGGAGGGAAGCCTTTAAAGGGCACGGTTAAAATCGCCGGAGCTAAAAACGCAGCTTCAAAGATGATCATTGCTTCTCTTTTGACAGAGGACGAGGTTGTTCTTGAAAACGTCCCACTTCAGCAAGAGACCGACATTGCGCGAGAGCTGGTTGAGATGCTTGGGGCCACAACGTCGCAAAGCGATCACACAATGACGATCGCTGCAAAAAAAATTGCAAATACATCGGCATTGGCGCAAACTCGGAAAAATCGTCTACCGATACTTTTGGTTGCGCCACTTTTGCACAGGGTAGGGGAAGCGCATATTCCGGCGCCCGGCGGCGATAAGATCGGCCCAAGGCCGGTGAATTTTCATGTGGAAACTCTTGAGAAGATGGGAGCGAAAGTTGAAGAGAATAAAGACGGGTTTCATTTTAAAGTTGACGGCAGGCTTAAGGGCGTGAAGATTGAACTGCCTTACCCTTCGGTGGGCGCAACCGAAACCGC
>JBDRFP010000035.1:0-32417 GCA_043818555.1 bacterium
ACCTTCCGAGCACGCCTGGCTTTGGTCCGGCAGGAGTCAGGAAATAGCATTTTGAACACTTTCGTATCCTTTAAAGACGAAAGTAGTCCAAAATGCCCTGACATATGCTGGACCTAATGCCGGGCGAGCGCAGGCAGTCGGAGGTCCTTTCTTTTTCCCTATTTTCTTTGGACCAGCAAAGAAAATAGGGGTGGGGGGTCTGGGGGTAGCACCCTACCCCCAGGAGTTTATCGTTTAATCCCCGATCGTTTTGAGCGAACTTTGCGATGATAAGCCACGGCGAACCTGTGAGCCTCGTCGCGGGCTTTTTGGAATAATTCTTTGCCGCGTGTAGCAACCCGTGCCAGCTCGAGGTTGTGACGATCGTAGACTAGACGATCTTGTTTACGGTCAAAACCCTTTGCGATCCCAACAATCGGAACATCGACCTGTAACTCATCGAGCACACGCCGTACGCGATTCACCTGCCCTTTTCCACCATCGATGACCATCAGCTCGGGAAGTGGCCACGCTTTTGTATGCAACTCAGCGCGACGCAACCGACGGCGAATTACTTCTTCGAGCATTGCTACATCGTTCGCCCCTTCAACCGTTTTGATTTGAAATTTGCGATATTTAGCCTTAGCCGGCCTCCCATGCTCAAAAACTACCATTGACCCAACCGCGGAAGTTCCGCTGATGTTTGAAATGTCATACGCTTCGATACGACCCTCCAGATCAATCAGACTCTCAACATCACGCTTGGCAAATGGCAGCTCAACATCTTCCTTTGTAATCACAGCCACATCTTGAATGTGTTCCAAAGCGAAAATTTGATTGCGAAGCTGCGCTGCCAGCTCGTAATTTCGATATTTAGCTGCCCTATTCATTTCTCGACCAATCTGACCAACGAGCTGAACCTTCTTACCATCAAAAAACAACATTAGTTTACGGACAATACGTCGATACTCTGCCTTGCTAATCTCGCCCGTACACACCCCAGGACATTTGCGGATCTGACGGTCAAAACAAGGTTTTCGACGACCTGTCGATGGTGGGGGCTCGCAAGTGGTCCACGGTATGACTCGACGAATCAATTCAAGCGCGCGCTTTAGCGATACGCCGCTAGTGTACGGTCCGTAGACGGCCAGAAACTGCCTGCGAGCTTTAGCTGATAATTTACGGTCAAACGGATTTATCCCCAGCCGCTCAAGCTCCAACCCGCGCATTAAAACCGGCCGAGGAAAATCCTCGTTCGTGATCGTCAAATATAGAAAACTTTTATCATCACGCTGCAAAATGTTGTAGTACGGCTTGTGCGTCTTAATCTGATTAGCCTCAAGCACCAGCGCCTCGATCACAGTCGGTGTCTCGATGTAGTCGACACGAGCGATTTTGGATACCAGTTCGGCAATCCGGTTGTCATGCGCTTTAGCAAAATATGAACCAATGCGATGCTTGAGCGATGTTGCCTTGCCGATGTAGAGTAACTGATCGTCAGAATTGTAATAAAAGTACACCCCAGGGCAATCGGGCAAATTATTATTTTTGATTTTTATCTTGTCAGGAATCGACATGCTGTTTGATTTCTTTAGCATTATAAACTCTTACCCATTGCGCAGAGCCTGATATATTAAACAATTGCGACAACGGCTCTGCGGCATCGAACGGCGACACCCATACACTTCTTTGGATGCACAGAAATCCTGCTTGCTTTAGAAAAAATCTAAGCTGCTTTCTGAGTTTCCTGTGTCGCTCTGGAATATCGAACACTACCATGCAAACTGTGTCGTCATCAAGCATGTCCGAGTCGAGAACCTTGAGCCGAAAGAGTTCCATAACTCCTTTACCAGTGAGGGCGATGCGATATTCATCTGCAACTCTTCGTATATGGATGATTTTGCGCTTCTTCAATTCGCGTAGCCGAATCTTTTCTTCTGATCTTAAACTGGCAATCTCAATCTCTCGTTCAATCCTCTTCCATTCTCCCCCGTACTTTAATGCGGAAGAAGGTTTTTGGATTCCTTCAAGGGTCTCTACGATAAACAGCCCGATAGAATCATCTAATCGTAAGAAAAAACGCGAAAGCAGAGAATCTGAGTCTAGCCATCTATTCTTCTTCATATTTCCTCAAGATTTATCATTTCTGGTCACTTAAGGTCCGTACGGACCTTAAGTGACCGTTTTTACAAATACCTTAATGATTTACCACATTTTGTCTAACTTATCCACAATCATTAATAACCATATAATGTACGTTCGGGAATTAATCACTACGCACAAATACCCAGGAAATCTTATTTCAAAACCCGCTTCAAGTACTCCCCAGTATAACTCCCCTTTTTAATCGACACCATTTCAGGCGTTCCCTCGGCAACCACTTGGCCACCGCCGTTGCCGCCTTCAGGGCCGAGGTCAATAATCCAATCAGCTGTTTTGATAACATCGAGGTTATGTTCGATTACTATCACCGAGTTTCCGCGATCAACCAAACGGTGAAGAACTTCAAGCAACTTTTTAACATCTTCAAAATGCAAACCGGTCGTAGGTTCATCAAACAAGTACAAAGTCCGGCCAGTCTGACGCTTTGACAACTCAGCTGCCAATTTAATTCGCTGAGCCTCGCCGCCGGACAGCGTAGTCGCGCTCTGGCCTAACTTCACATAACCGAGTCCAACTTCCTGCAGCATCTTCAACTTATCATAAACCGCCGGCACATCTTTAAAAAACGGCACAGCTTCATCCACACTCATATCCAACACCTGCCAAATATTTCGCTCCTTCCACTCAACTTCCAATGTTTCACGACTAAACCGGCGACCCTTGCAAATATCGCACTCAACATAAACAGTTGGCAAAAAGTGCATCTCAATCGCAATTTCTCCATGCCCTTCGCAATTATCACACCGCCCGCCGGGAACATTAAAGCTAAAGCGGCCCGACTTATACCCACGAAAACGAGCCTCTTCCGTTGCTGTGAATAACTCACGAATTGGGGTCCATGCTCCGGTGTAAGTCGCCGGATTTGACCGCGATGTTCTGCCAATCGGAGACTGGTCGATGAGAAGTGCCTTGTCGATGTACTCAAGCCCAAGAACTGCCTTATGTTTTCCAGGTGTTGGCTTTGATCCGTACAGCCGCTTAGCAATCGACTTGTACATCACATCGTGCATTAAAGTCGACTTACCCGATCCTGAAACGCCAGTAACGCAGACGAATCTACGGAGCGGGATATCAACATCTAAATTTTTAAGATTGAACTCCTTTGCTCCGCGGATTTTAATGGCATCATGGCCAACCTTGCGCCGTTTTTCGGGCACATCGATCTTTAAGTCGCCTCGCAGGTACGCGGCTGTTTTTGACTTCTTATCTTTAAAAATTTCCGGCACCTCACCGGTTGCAACAACATGCCCACCCTCGCGTCCTGCGCCAGGACCGATTTCGACCATATAATCTGAACGACGAATTGTGTCCTCGTCATGCTCAACAACAATCACAGTGTTGCCAAGATCGCGCAGACCCTCCAGCGTCCGAATGAGCTGCTCGTTATCGCGCTGGTGCAAACCAATGGTCGGCTCGTCCAGAACATACAAAGCGCCAACAAGACGCGACCCAATCTGGGACGCCAAACGAATTCGTTGCGCCTCCCCACCCGAAAGCGACCCGGCCTTGCGGTCGAGCGTTAAATAATGCAAACCAACATCCAGCATAAACGTGAGCCGATTCTCGATCTCCTTAAGAACCGTGCTGGCAATTTCGCGCGTACGGTCATCGAGATCGATCTCCAAAATAAATTCAGCCGCGTTGGTAATGGTTTTTGATGTCAGATTGACAATATTAATGCCGCCTATCCTAACGCTCATCGCTTCGGGTCTCAGACGCGCGCCCTCACACTCAGGGCAAGGCGTTTCCGAAAACAGCTCCTCAGTTCCAAGCCCGCCGCAAAACTCGCATGCGCCGTACGGACTATTAAACGAAAACAGCCGCGGTTCGATTTCAGGGAACGAAAATCCACAACTTACACAGCTAAACTTGGTCGATAGCACACGCTCGCTCCCGTCTGGCAACACAACACGTGCCAATTCATGCCCAACGCCTACCGCTTTCTCAAGCGCCTCACTCAAACGCTGACGGCTATCCTTGGTCGGGCTTACCAAACTCGACGCCGGAATTACATCAACAACCACTTCAATCGTATGCTGTTTGTACCGTGACATTTTGATCTTCTCGCTCAGGCGATGCATCTTGCCATCGATTCTAACTTTTGCATAACCGCTGTTATAAAGATCATAAAGCAGTTGGTAGTACTCACCTTTTCGACCTCGAACCACTGGAGCGAGAATCGTCACCTCGGCTCCTGTTTTTTGTACCTTCCCGATCTTGGACAGAACGATGTCCACCATCTCATCAACCGTCAGCCTTTCAATCTTTTCTCCACAGTCCGGACAATACGGCTCGCCGATTCGCGCATACAACACGCGCAGGTAGTCATAAATCTCTGTAACAGTTGCAACAGTCGACCGTGGATTTCGTGAATGAGCTTTTTGATCGATCGAGATTGCCGGCGATAAGCCTTCAATCTCGTCAACATCCGGTTTTTGCATTTGTCCCAAAAACTGCCGGGCATATGCTGAAAGCGACTCAATGTAGCGCCGTTGACCCTCGGCAAAAATCGTGTCAAAAGCCAAAGACGACTTTCCTGAACCAGAAAGCCCTGTAATGCAAATCAGCTTGTTTCGCGGCAACACAACGTCAATATTTTGAAGATTATGCTCTCGCGCGCCTTTGATTGTAATGTTTTCTTGCATAAATACGATAATTTTTCTAAACTAATGTAAGCTCATTTCATTTGCAGACTTAGGAGGTCGCATGAGTGAAAATCCTGATAAACAGGACGCCGGAGCAGATGGCCTAGCACCCGGAGCCGATAGCGCCCCAAGGCAAATGCCCGGCAACTTTCTAGACGCGACTGACATCGGTCAGCGCCTTCCCCATGGCTACAAAACCGACTGGGGATGGGATCCGAATAAGCCGCTCACCAGGGAACAAGCAAAGATTCTTGATGAGCGAATAAAGAGAGAAATCACGCTTACCAAGCAAGAAGCTAAAGCGCTTCAAGCGCACAAGAAGCGGCTCCTCGCTGGCCGACAGACCAGCTAGCCCCTCTAGCCCTCTTAGCCCTTCCGCCCTTTCAGCTCTTTCTGCAACTCTGCAATCTCATCTCGCAACAAGGCCGCGGTTTCAAACATTAGTTTGACTGCGGCTTTTTCCATTTCGTCCGTCTTCTCTTCAATCACCTGCTTTATTTCATGCGGTTCAGCAATCATTTCTAGTTTAAGCACATCGCTCACATCCGGACTGTCTGCGTCGTGCCCAAGCATCTCCCGAATATCGGTAATGTTTTTTACGATCGTTTTTGGTGTAATCCCATGCTTCTTGTTGTATTCGATCTGAATCTTGCGACGGCGATTAGTTTCGTTTAACGCCCGCTTAAGCGACCCGGTCATTTTGTCAGCGTACAAAATCACTTGCCCGTTCACATTTCGCGCTGCTCGACCAATCGTTTGCACCAACGATGTTTCTGACCGCAAAAAGCCTTCTTTGTCCGCGTCCAAAATCGCAACCAGTGAAACTTCAGGCAAATCCAAGCCCTCACGCAGCAAGTTAACGCCTACAACAACATCGTATACACCTTTGCGAAGATCGGTTAATGTTTCGATCCTATCGAGCGTGCTAACGTCTGAATGCAGATACTGAACTTTGATTTTAAGCCCTGCAAGATACTCGCTAAGATCCTCGGCCATCTTTTTCGTGAGCGTGGTAATAAGGCATCGCTCGCCTTTTTCAACACGATCTTTAATGCGCTCGATCAAATCGTCAACCTGGCCAGGCTCGCCATCTTCACTTTCCGTAACAGGCCTAATAATCACCTCTGGATCAATCAGCCCTGTTGGACGCACAATTTGTTCAACAATCTGGTCTGAAATGGAACGCTCGTAATCAGCCGGCGTTGCAGACGTATAAATAACCTGACCCACCTTTTGTTCAAACTCGTCAAACATAAGCGGCCTGTTGTCACGAGCAGACGGAAGGCGGAACCCATGATCGACCAAAGTGTCCTTGCGAGACTTATCCCCAGCGTACATTCCGCGAACTTGCGGCACTGTAACATGTGATTCATCGATAATGGTGAGGAAATCATCGGGAAAGTACGACAAAAGTGTAGACGCCGGCTCGCCGGGCTTTCGACCGTCAAAATGCCGCGAGTAGTTTTCAATCCCGTTGCAGTAACCAATATTTCGAATCATTTCAATATCGTAACGAGTGCGTCGTTTTAGTCGTTCGTGCTCAAGCACTTTGCCATCGCTATCCAACTCGGTGAGCCGATCGTGAAGCTCAGCCTCAATATCGCGCAGCGCCCGATTAGTTTCAGTTGGCGAAACAACATAGTGCTTCGCTGGAAACAGCCAGAAATCTTTAAGTCGATCTTTAATTTTGCGTGTGATAGGGTCGAGCAAGAAAATCTCCGCAACCTTTCCGGCTTCGAGAACAATGCGATACAAGTTTCCGCGCTCAATATTTTCATCGCCGCCTGAATGACCGCTCATTGGCATTAGCTCAATAACATCGCCGGTTGCTCTAAAATGCCCACGAGTGACATCAGCATTGGTGCGCTCAAAATACATCTTAATCAACCGACGAATAAGCTTAGCTCTGTCAACAGCCTCGCCGACTTTAAGATTCATTACAGTTTTCTGATACTCCTTTGGCGAACCAAGACCGTAGATGCAGGAGACTGATGCGACGATGATTACGTCGCGTCGCGATAGCAAAGCCTGCGTAGCTGCATGGCGCAAACGGTCGATCTCTTCGTTAATCTGAGCTTCTTTCTCGATGTACGTGTCGCTTCGTGGTAAGTAAGCTTCTGGTTGATAATAGTCGTAGTAGCTAACAAAATATTCAACAGCGCTGTCTGGAAAAAACTCGCGGAACTCGTTGCAAAGCTGCGCGGCAAGAGTTTTATTGGGCGCGATTACGAGCGTGGGCCTTTGCACATTCTGGATTACATTTGCGATCGTAAATGTTTTTCCACTTCCTGTAACGCCAAGAAGAGTCTGTTTTTGCAGACCTTTGTTGATGCCCTCGGTGAGTTTTTCAATCGCCTGAGGCTGATCGCCCGACGGTTGAAAGTTTGATTGTAGGTTGAATTTCATAGTTATCTGTCATCCTGAGAAGACCGTCGATCGCGACGAAGGATCTAGCGCAGCGCCTGGGTTCAAACGCTATCGCTGGATTCTTCCTCGCCGATAAACCGAGCTCGTCAGAAAGTTAATAAACTACTGTATACTGACTACTGGATGCTGGCTACTTTTGTTAATAGCAAAAGCCCCGGATTCCGACTTACTAGGGACCCTATGGGCCGATCTACGGCCTTGGGTTAAGCTGGGATCCGAGTTGTACACGATCATTAATCAGATCGATGAAAAAAGTATATACGAACAAAAGTAGAACGTCAAATTTATCGAAAACCGAGAGTAGCCAGCATCCAGTAGTCAGTAGAAAGTGGGAGAGAACCTTTGAAGCCCTTGCTTTTCTTCTAACCCCTTCGCCGAAGCGTTAACCCCCGTGATTCTAGTTTTAACCATTTTGCATCTCGTTAACCTCCTTGACAATGCCCACCGATTCTGATACTATCCGCCATGCATCCTACGCAATCCCCGCCCTTTACAACCTTCCACGGAGACGAAAAATTGAATCAACCCTGTGCTGTCGCTCTTCACGCGCCGATGTGCATTCATTCCGAAC
The DNA here is from genome assembly GCA_043818555.1 of bacterium. Lineage (GTDB taxonomy): Bacteria > Patescibacteriota > Patescibacteriia > UBA9934 > UBA9934 > JAUYIW01. Next base: position 7,786 of record JBDRFP010000035.1, read on the forward strand.
CAGAAGCAGGAAATCAAATCGTAGTGAGTGTTTTCCCACTCGACCTTCACCTACGAATGACCGGAATCCACGAAGGCGAGCAATTCGTCGAACCGATCGAGCTCACCGGCCTCATTCGTAAAGCCCGCGGCACGACCGGAGACATCCCCACCGGCCTGTGGGACGCGCGTGAGTGGATTATTCAGCAATTCCACGCCATGGTGCCCTGGCTGGCCGGCAGGCACCTGCGCTTCAAGAGCGCCCTCCGAGGAGAGCGGCGACTCGACTACTTGACGCGTTATCTGAACGGTGAAACGGTCCGTTCGGCCGAGGTTATGCTGGACTCGCTCAACGTCACCGAGCTCCGTTTCGAAGTCTGCGACGGCCCTCCGCCGCCGAACGAATACGACCATGTCGAGGGTCTCGATGTCATCATGGATGAGTTCCCGCCTGACGAAGACACCATGCTCTAGTCCTCTCCTCCTCCCCCGCCACGGCGAGCTCAGCTCACCACGCGGGGGTTTTCATTTTTCAGAAGAGCTTAAATGGAGCTTAAAACAACAAACGCAGAGCTTAAGAGAGCTTAGCCGAAAAACGAGAGTTCGCAGTCCACAACCTAAAACCTTACACCCAAAACCCAAAACCTAAACACAACAAATCGAAAACGCCCTCAGAAAGGAGAGCGTTACGATGTGGGTGTAACGACACATAGTATCTCCTATTGGTCGTTGTTGACGTCTTTGTGCTTAGGGCGACGCGTGTAACCCTTTTTTCCACCTTTTGACGAGTGGAAACCGGAACCGGTACGGTTCGCGAGCGTGTCGCCCGAACGCCTTTTGGGCATCGAGCTTACTGTGCCACGGGATAGCGAGTTGAACTCCCGCTTGGCCAAACGACGCTTACGGCGACGATCAGCCATTTTTCCAGCCATATTTCACCTCCAGGCTTGGATAAGAAGAATATCATAAAAAAGACGGTTTGTCAAGTATCTTGTGGGTTTCAAAGGTTTTAAGGGTCGCAAAGTTTCAAAGGAGCTAGAGGGGCTAATAGAGCTAAAAGAACTAGCTCCACTGGCCCCATTAGCCCTATCACTACCAAAACAAAAAACCGAGCATTTAAGCTCGATTTAAAGATCTGCTGGCTACTGGATGCTGGCTACTTTTGCTTCCAGGTTACTACCCCTTAAACTTCTTCCAAATCACATCCATAGAACCGCCCGGGACTTTGGTGCGCCACTCGGCGTTATCGGCTTTAATCAACTCGCGAAGCTCAGCGCCCACAATCCCCGGCACCGGAACGATCTTCTGCGTCTTCACTCCCATACCCTCAAACAACGCCCTCACATCCTCGTCGCCACTCCAAACGATCGGATCTTCCGGCCGTTCGGCAGCTTCCAGCACCTTATCTGCCCATTCAGAATCTGACTCAGAATCGGTTACCTCGACGATGTTAGCATCAACAATATCGGCTTCCAAGAGCGACGCACTGATCATTTCGCGAACCTCATCGATAAAAAACATATCATTGACAGCATCTGATCCATTATGACAAATCACAATAACAGCTCTCCCGCATGATTTGATCATGCCTTGAACAACTAACATGTGACCATTGTGGAACGGCTGAAACCGTCCGGGGAAGATGCAGGTTGACATAATTGGATGCGAGAGTAAGTAGTAAGTAGTTAGTAGTAAGAAGACGGTGAACTATTTTCGCCATGCAAGCAATTTTTCGTCAAACCCCGGTGGGCGGGCAAACTCGCGCGTAAGTTCCGCCATCATCATCGGTGGTATATTGATTTTTGCCAGATCGATTATGCCAAGACCCCGCTCTGCGCACATTGCCAAGTACCCAACATCACCCGGGTCAACTCCCATCAGGGTCGCGCCAACGGCATCAACCGCAACAGGATCCATTCCGGCAAGCGCTACCCCCATTTCAACCGGAGTCCCGCGCGAAGGGCCGTCTCCCTCCATTGCCAGTATACCATCAATTACACCGACATCGCACGGAACCTGTCGATAAAGTTCGGCAATAGACGCATGATGCGCCCAGTCTCCCTCTTCGTGTAGCCACGGCCAGCGTGCCCACACAGTGCCGCTCGCGCTCACCCGCGGAGGAACTACCCATGTGCCAATGGTCCAGTTTTTCACACTAAGTGACACGGCAGTATCGCGGTGCATTTTCATTGGCGTGAGCGAAATCTTAAAATCAGCCTCAACGGCAGTCCTACATCGCCGAATAGGGTTGTGCGTGCCGTCCGACTTCATGGAATAGCCGTCAATAAAATCGTCATCGTTCAAATCGCGAAGCTCAACATCAACATACTCATCAACCAGCCTCTCGTAGCCAAAGTTGCGAAATGCCGCTTTAGTGCCATGGTAAGAAGTGTCGCCAACGATTATCCGGCCGCGAGAGCCAAACCGAATAACATCGATCACTCCGCGCACAGCATCAACATGAGTCGATGCTAACTGACGCTCGTGATGAACCAGATTGACCTTTATAAGTATCGTCTCTGCCTGGCGACAACGATCCATAAAACTATCGCCCAAGGCCTCAATGGCATTGGCGACAACTTTCCTCCTGTTCTCTCCTGTCTCAAGCGAAACATCAATCATAAAATTCTAACTTCTAAATTCTAGGTTCTAACTTGTACCAGTTTATCACAAAATGGTAAAATGAGTGCAATGCCAAAGAAAAAAGGAGGAAAGAAAGTAAATATTATTGGTGGGATTAGCTTTCCTGGCCGGATTGCGATCTTGTCTGACCACTACCAGGCTATAGCCGTGTGGACGCGCGTGAAGGGCAAAGAGGGTCCGGTCGCGATCGTTCGTCGATTGCCAATGAAAAGTGTAGCCCACCCAACGCTCAAGCACAAGTGGCTGCCAATCCCGCGCGTGGTGCGACTTTTTGCGTTTTTATTTTTGGCCGGGAACTGGTTTATTAAGCTGTTTTTGATTTTGGTTGTTGTGGGCGAGGTCGTGCAGATTGTTTTCCCTCCAAGTGTTGATGTTGTCGAGACGGTCTATTTGTCACCCTTCTTTATCGCGACTATATATATGTTCTACATTGTGCTAATTATTTGGTTTGCGCGATTTATGGCAGCGACTCGGGCGTGGCATGGCGCCGAGCACATGGCTATTGAAACTTATCGACAGACCGGCCAGTCGTCAATTAAAAGCATTGCCAAGTTCTCACCTGTAAGTCCTTATTGCGGCGGCCGCCTATTCGCTCCGTTTCTTCTGATCGCATTTCTTGCGCCCGCGCTTGCGCTTACATATGGCATTAACGATTTTCTTGTGACGCTCGTAGGACTCGAGATTGTCCTGTGGATTGACGCGCTAATAGGATTTTATCGAATTCCGATCTTCCGCGAGGCCGCCTGGCTACTGCAAAAATACATTACAACCAAAAAACCAAGCGAGCGCGAATTAAAAACCGCACACTTGGCCCTGCGTGAGCTCATCAAAGCGCATGAATAGCCAGTAAGCCGGAGTAACAACATTCCCATAATATTACTTGGAGTGATTCGTAAAATTTACCACTATACAACGATCGTTGTATAGTGGCTAAAACTTAACACAAAAAAACCCGCGGCATAATCGCGGGCTTTTTTATCTTAGTTGTGAATCACATCATGCAGCGGGCCAACGCAAGGCGTGCCTCCTCCAAAGTCGGCATTTATAGCCGCCTGAGCCGCCTGTTCAAAAGGAAGTGAGTTATCGAATACACAGGTCATTGGCTGGTTCTCCCATTCAGGATTTGGATTGGTCGGATAGGAGAAAGTGACAGAACACCCGCCAGAGACAGGCCCGATGATTTCATACTGGACCGCAACAAACCCCATATCTGCAAAAAACACCGCCGGCTCACATGCGGCAAGCTTTTCATCAAAGCAATCCTCAGATCCACAATTTACCGTTTCGACATAGTCAGATTCGATATTAATCGTCACGCCATCCTCCTCAACGGTCTCATCAATGTGACCCTCGGTAACAACTATCTGATCGTCAGTTTCCGGTTCTTGAATCTCGTACTCAACCGCAGACTCTTCAGATGGCTCCAAATGCCCCGTCGACTCACCGCCATCGCTCTCCTGCGACCGACACCCTGCCCCAACTAAGACAGCTGCGACAAATAGTACGATCGAAACATGTAATATTGATTTCATAAATGTTGTATAATTCGCTAAATATATACCATTTTTTCAATCCTGTCAACACCTGCAAACAAAAAACCCGCGAGCGATCGCGAGTTTTTTATACGTAACCTCCTGCTTGGATTTGCCAGTATTGTTTGTACAAGCCGCCTCGGCGGATAAGGTCTTCGTGCTTGCCTTGATCGACGATCCGTCCTTTATCAAGGACGATTATATTGTCCGCGGCCATCACTGTCGATAAACGGTGTGCAATAACGATTGTAGTGCGGTCTTTCATAACCTCAAGGAGTGCTGACTGCAATTCGCGCTCGGTTTTTGAGTCCAGCGCGCTGGTCGCTTCGTCGAGAACGAGTATTGGAGGATCTTCAAGCAGTACGCGAGCCAACGCGATTCTTTGCTTCTGCCCACCTGAAAGCTTAATCCCCCGCTCGCCAACAATCGTCTTATACCCATTCGGCAGATTTTTAATGAAATCGTGCGCCTGCGCGCGTTTAGCTGCCGCGATAATTGCCCGCTCGCCGGCAGACGGCTTGGCAAAACGAATATTCCCAAGCACAGTGTCGTGGAACAGCAAGTTCTCCTGCATTACAAAGCCAATATTTTTCTCAAGGCTCGCGAGTTTAATGTCGCGCAAGTCGATCCCGTCGATCGTAATCGATCCGGCCTGAGGGTCATAAAACCTCATCATGAGCTGGGCAAAAGTCGATTTGCCTGCCCCGGACTCGCCAACAAATGCCACAGTTTTCCCTGCCGGAACATCAATCGAGATGTTATTAAGCGCCGGCTTGTTTACTGACGGATATGCAAAAGTCAGATTTTTAACTTCGATCTTACCATTTATCCGACGCAACACCTTAGCTCCGGGCGACTCCTGAATATTTGGAATGTTATACCAATAGTCCGCTGCCCGATCCATCTTGACAAGCGAATCTGAAAAATCAGGAAGAGCATGCATTAATTGCTGAACAGCGCCGGAGACATAAGTGGCAAAGCCAAGAAACATAATCAGCGTTCCAATCGACAGCGAACCGTTCAGGACCCAGTACGCGCCAATAATAAAAATCAAAAGCCTGCCGGCAATGTAGACTCCGCCGTAACCGGCCTCACCCGCAGCCCACTTTTTATTCACCTCCTTCTGGCTAGAGTATGCCTTCTTAAACACGCGCGAATACTTGCTAACCCCCCTCTGTTCGCTTGAGTAACTTTTAACTGTGGCAATGTTGGATATGAAATCCCCGGCATGGTCAAACATCATCTCCCAAAACTTGTAAATGTTGTGTTGATGAGGAGCGGTATTAAAATAGTTGAACATGCCGATTGCGACAACTGCCGGAATTGGTATGAGCGCAATAAGCATTAACCGCCAGTCAACTATGAACCCTGCTGTGAGCGCCACGATGAATATTGAACCGGCGCTAAAAATATCGCGCGTAACAATGTTGTTAATGCGCCATATTGCGTCCCAGGCGCTGTCAAATCTACGCATAATCCCCCCGGCATGTTCTTTGTAAAAAATTTCAATGTCCATCCTGAGCATTCGCCTGAACAGCTCGCGCGTGAACTCGCCAAGCACCTTGTTACCGTAAAGAAACACGGTGTAAAAATTCAAGGCGTTGAAGATCGACTGGAACAAAGCAACCAGCGCCCAGGCCACGAGCAGCGGGAAGATCAGATTGATCCCGACACCTACCGGCGCCTTAGCACCAACCGAGCTTATGATTGAGTCGATAATTGTTCCGTAAATATAAGGCTCGGCAATGGTGAGCATGGACAGAACAAACGCAAAAGCAAAGAATACCGGAAAATATCGCCAGTTTCGCTTTAGCGGAAACGCAATCATTCTCCAGACTTTCTTGTGTCGAATTTTCCTCCTTTCTTGCATGCTGGAATTATAACACGCTACGAAAGACATTGCGAAAAATAAAAAACCGCCGCGACCCAATATGGGATCAGCAGCGGAATCGAGGTACGAGACTTTTAAATCCAAATGGATTCTCATCGCGTGGATCGTCACGAAATACGATAATGTGCAGATGATCACGGTCGGTAACGCCGTTCTTGCCAGTCTTTCCGATCAACTGCCCCGCCTTCACAGTCGTGCCAACCTTGAGGCCCAATGTGGACACCGAACCTTTCGCAATGTGGCAAAGCTGGTACTTTTCAGCACCTGATTGTATCGTAACAAAGTTGAGGTGATTGCGATGTATATACTCGCCATGCTCGTCTTTCTCATCGCCCCACTCGTCATTATTCTCGATCAACTCAGTGATCACTCCGTCCATCATAGCGTAGACAGGCGTGCCATCGGGAACCAAATAATCAATGGCGTGCAGAAAGCAGCTCAGGTGAGTCGGGGGACTCTTAGCGCACCAAAAGCCATCACGCTCGTAAAGCTCATCCTGTGGCATTTGCTCCGTCAGAGCATACGGCCTGCGCCACTTGTCGACGATCGTTCGCTCGGCAAGTGTTTTCCAGCCTCGAAACGTCAAGAACCCGGCCTTCCAAGGCGTTTTGGGCAATGGTTGAATGTATTCGTATCGAGACTTCTCCTCGTCATGCCAGATTAAATCGTCGGCATGTTCCTCTAGCTCTTCCATTCTCATTATTCGATACCTCCCACGTAATTTTATTAGGCTTTCGCTCTGTTCTTTTAACATATTTAAACAAATAAATCAAGCATGCGTATTGTAGCACGCCACAGTGCGAAAAATAGAGCTCAGCAAACAAAAGCCCGCGATCACTCGCGAGTTATTCATTTGCATTCCGATTACTTAACGAGTTCTTTCGACGAAACGGTTTTCCCAAACATTAATGGCCAGGTTCTGTCGATGAGATCCTTTTGCATCTGCTGTCTCTTTTTGTCGTCGGCAGTCTCAACAAGATCTTTTAAAATCACAAAATTAAATCCTTTGGAAAACCCTCCGTTGATAGTTGCATGAACACACCCCTCGCTGAATATTCCTGTTACGATCACATATTTGATCTTATTCTTTTTCAAATACTTTTCCAGCTTTGGATTAGTAAAAGCGTCGTAAGTATTTTTTGTGACTATAAAATCGTCCTTTTCTGGCCGGACAAGATGAAACTCCTCGCTAAAGCCGCTCGTGTCTTTTGAGTAGTATCGAGCCTTTGGATCTTTGTAGAGCTCGACAATGTTCGGTGCTAAATACTCCTTTTCCCAAGGAGTACAGTTTACATAGATCACCTTCCCCCCAAACTCTGTTTTGAACAACTCAATAAACTTTACCAAACGCTTGGCCATTTTGCGGATTTTCTTAAAGATGATGTTCCATTGTTTAATCTCACATTTTTCATGAGCGCAAAAATTTGTCATGTCGATTACAAGCAACGCTGAATTTTTCGGCGTGAGTTTAACATGACCGATTTGTACTGACTTTTTTGGCATATGTGAAAACTATATCATTACGAATCAATGTCTTCAATAAAGTCTCCTCCAATGTAATCCGGGTGGATGAAATAAACATCTAAAAACGCCTTATAGATTGCGACGACTTCCCTTCTTTTATATTCCGCTTCGTGAACATACTCGCGCAAACTCGCCGACACCCCTGCACCGCCTACTCCCAATCGCGCGCAAGTCCAAATCGCTCGCGGTAGATGATAACCTTGAGAAACAAAAATCGCCTTTTCCACTCCCCAAATTTCCTTTGCCCGCGCGCATGTATCATAAGTCCTCCGCCCGGCATAGTCGGCTACGATCGCGTCTTCAGGGATTGAAAAATCCGCTACAAGCGTTTCGAGCATAATTTCCGGCTCATTATAATTTTCAAAACGATTATCGCCAGATACTAAAATTGTGCTGACCTTACCGCTACTGTAAAGATCGGCCGCAACTGTGAGGCGATCGTACAGCGCGTCAGAAGGAGTATCCTGATCAACAAGCCCGGCTCCAAAGACAATTGCAACATTCGCAGGCTGGGCATCTTCCAGATTTGCATAAATTGACTTTTTTCCAGAGCTAACAATCAATACCGGTAAAAGTATTGCGATAACGATCAGAAGCCCACTAATTATCAGAATGCGCTTAAATAGCATTGGTAAAGTATATCATGGCGTTGACAAATGAGCTGATTTGTTGTATAGTCGGCTCACACGATGATCAATGACGATCGATATTCCCGGATCGTCTAATGGCAGGACACCAGGTTTTGGTCCTGGGAATCGGAGTTCGAATCTCTGTCCGGGAACCAAAAAACCACCAGTACGACTGGCGGTTTTTTATATCTCGTTCTTCCCTACTCCCTTGACTTCAAGTCCTTTGAAAGCTTATTCAAAACTCGAGTTGCGTGGTCGCGTCCGCCGAGTCCGAACGCCAAACCGCCTGCAAGCGCTACCATGGCAACGAAACCGGTGAAAAGAGTCATGATCATTGTGTAGGCAATTCCGAGCTGTACGAGCACGGCCATAAAGCTGAACACAATAATTGCCCACTTGGAAAGCCCTGCCAAAAATCCAGCGCTTTCCATCTTTGCAGCTTCAAGCGCAGACTTTACAATTGTCTGTACAAAGTTGCCCAGAATGAAACCGACCAACAGGATTATTACCGAAATAATCACATTCGGCAGGTATGAAACAACCTGGGAAAGGAAAATTGTAATCTGATCCCACTCAAGCGCGTCGGCCGCGGCAATCAAGGCCAGGATTATAATGAACCACTTTACGAGCCAGCCGAGGAATGCAGCAACATCGAGTTTGATCCCGGCTTTTATAAACGCCTTTTTAACATCGAGCTTTTCCATCAACTCATCCAGTTTTATAGCCTTAACCAGGCGCACAACCACTGAACGCAATAGGTTCGCCACTAACAGCCCGAGCAGGAAAACAATTAGCGCAAACAACAGTTTGGGCAAAAACAGGACTACAGCCGCCCACAGCCCCACAAAGGCAGCCTGCAAAACATCTATATATTCTGGCATATGTTTAGGTTTTAGGTATTAGGTATTAGGTTTTGGGTTAATTATATCAATATTGTACCTCGGTTTGGCCTCATCTGCCGAGCCTGTCCTTTGTGGACAAGGTGATTTTTGGCCTGTGTGTATAAATCGGCTCAAGAACCCTGACCTTGCTTGTGGGTATCTTTTTTTCTTTGACCCCTCGTAGTGTATCAATATCTTGTTCATGCGGCTTCTTTTCAACCGCATATAACTCGGCCCCTTGAACAAATGAAATCGTATTTAGAATTGTCAAAATCGTTCTTAATGCCGTTGGCGAACCCGGTCCCACGACAGCGAAAATCTTTTTTATATCACGGACTCCCTTTTTAGCATCAGAGAGAAACTTATCCAGCGCTTTCAGGAATTGCTCAGGACCAACATCCACAATTCGAAGCGGAATCTCCTTTTCCATTCCGACCACTCCAATAATTACATGCTCAATATCTTGTCCGTTAACATAGAGCATCATATGTCTCCTCCCAGTGTATTAATTAGAACAACCTTGTCGGTCTGCAAAAGAGACGTAACAAACCTATCTTTCACTTCGCGGCGGTACAGAAACTCATCTTTTGGCATGTAGGTATAATTCACTTCGCGTCCGATTGAACGCTCCACGCCTTCGATCGCAGACTGCAAATCGCCCGCATCTATTGCCCCAACTACTAAAACATCGGAGTTAACTTCAGTGTTGTCAATAAACCTTCCTGTAAGAAACAGAAGGTCGATTTTACCTTTTTGCTTGAGCTCTTTTACAAGACCCTGGTTGGTCATTATGGCCGACTTTTTCATAATCGAACGAAGCTCATCAAAAAAGGCAGAGCCCTTGTTGGCCTGGTAAAACTTCTTTTTATCAGACCGCTTCTTAGGCTTGCCCGGCTCAACATCATTCTCAGTTGAAATGATTTTGCCCTCCACTTCAAGGACCACGCCGAGCTCGACAAGGTTCTGCAATTCACGCCTCACTGAGTTTAATTGAGCGTCAATCCTTCTGGTAAGCTCCCTAACATAAAAGCACCTTTCCGGTGTTTCTAAGAATAGGCTTAATAGCCGTGCTCTGGTCTTTGAACCAAAAAGCTGTTCAACATTAAAGGCTGTGGGTAACTTTGCTATGTCCTCCTTTTCCTCTATTTGATTGGTGGCTTTTTTTGGCATAAGGACAAATAATTTTTGTGTTCAATAAGGCTTGTATTGAACTCTATATATAGTAAAATGGAATCAAGAATAAGTAAAGCGAATTTCAGTATGCAGAACCTGAGGATAAAATCAGCAAAGTTTGTCGCATTGCCAGGGCAAAACAGCCCAATTGTGTCAAGTATCTTGATTTCTTTGCCAAATGACTGCGGCTCAATATTCGGATTGGTCCGAATTTTGGGCAAACCGGACGCAAACCGCAAGCAAATTGCTGAAGTTATCCACCATCACCTTGAACGATTACAGGACACTGCCGGCGAAGAAGTGAACATACCACGGCGATTTGAGCAGGTATTGCAGGCAATTAACCAGGATATTGATAAGACAATTTCAGAAGGGGCCAAATTCACATTTTCGGATTTTCACGCAATTATTGGGATTATTCATCATGGGCAGGTATTTATAAGCGGCATAGGCAATCTAAGCGCCCTATTTTTGCACAGGACAGCAAAGCAGCGCTATGTAATATACGAACTGGACGCTCAAATAAACGATCCTGACGAGCAATCGTGGAGTAAGCCGTTTATTACAATTCTTGACGGCGAACTGCATCCGGGAGATGTGTTTTACATTGGCATTCGAGTTCCTGCGCGAGAAATTAACCTGGGCGAACTTCAGGATATATTAGTCACACTCCCACCAAGCGGCGCGCTCAAACGAATCCAGCAGCATCTTCATGCAAATACTGCTTACGGAGCAATCTGTTTCCAGGTGCTGGAATCAGACACATCAGGACCTCCAAAAAAGACTAATCCGCTAACATCAATCGAGCATCTCGGAAAAACAAAAGATGAAACGGAAAAAATTCTTGGCGAGCAAAGTCCTGACTTTAAGGCATTCGTGGCGCGCATAACAGCCCCGATCGTTAAAAAACTCTCGGTTCAAGGGACGCGCGGAGTCAAAGGGACATTGCTAAAAATTCTACGGGCTGCAATTAAACTTGTGGCGCTGGTTGTTGTATTAATCTTTACCGCTATAAAACGCCTGATTGCACTCGCTAGCTTGGCGTTATCTAAAATCGCAAAACAGAAACAGGAAAGAGAGAAGCAAGAAGTGAAAAGGCCGACTATAAAAGAACGCGCGCTCGGCCTGAAAGACTCAATCGTAAACATACCGCCGGCTAAAAAATACGGCGCCCTGGCAGCTATTGCAATAATAATCGTACTTGCCGTAAGCGTTTCGCTAGTGCAGACAAACCGGTCAAAGCAGCAGGAAGAAGATGCGTTCGATGTAATAGTGACTCGTATAGAAGAAAAAATGCATGCGGCAGAGGCAAGCCTTATCTACGACGATACCGAGCAGGCGCGCACACTGCTTTCCGAAGCTATTGCGCTCCTCGAGTCTTTACCGGCCGACAGCAGCCGATTTGAATCGGAAATCGACAGGCTTCGCAGCGAGCTGAACTCCGTGTCGCTCGCTGTTCGCGGCATTACAGAAGTCAGCGTAAACACCATGGCAAATCTTGCCGATGTCGATCCTTCCTCTTCTTGGACGGCCACGGTCGATGTTGGCGGTGTGTTTTACGGCATAACCGGTGCGCCGGCGCTGTATCGCTTTAACGAACTCAACCAAACGCTAGTAAAAGAAGACATTACGCTCGGCACAATTGATACTGTCGTGCTTGCCACTGCGGGAAGCGAAGGATTCCTATTTGTTGACGCCAGCAATAATCTTGGCAGGGCAAATCTTGCCGCAGGCACACTGAATCCTGTTGTGAGCGGCATGGACGATCTTCCAAGCGTTGAAGACCTGGTAGTGTATAACGACAATCTTTACGTGCTTACAGCTGAAGGCCAGCAGATTATCAAGATGCGGCCTCAGGGAGATGGTTTTGAAGCGGGCACCGCCTGGGCAAGCTCAATTTCGTCAGATTTGACAAACGCTACCGACATCGCAATCGACGGCGATGTTTACATTGCGGCAGGCGGCAAACTAATCAAGTTTACTTCCGGCCGCGAGCAGCCACTTGACATTACTTTGGTCGACCCTCAGCTCTCGACCATTTCCGACATCTGGACGAGCATTGACAGCGACTATATCTACTTGTTCGAAGCCAGCGAAGGTCGCGTGGTCGTAATCAACAAAAACGGCGCGCTCGTTACACAGTATGTTGCCAACGACCTGCACGAGGGCATGCAAATGTTTGTACGCGAAACTGACAAGATGATCATCATTGCCACACCGACTAAGATGTTGAGTTTTACTGCAACGCATTTGTTGCAATAGAGTCGAAAGTCGGAAAGTCGGAAAGTCTAAAGTCGAGAAGACAAAAGTAAAATCTCAGTCACCACCGACCGGGATTTTTTTTGAATTTGGATTTCGAATTTCAGACTTGATTTTTGCGTTTTCCGTAGGAATTCATAAAATCAGTGACTTAAGGTCCGTACGGACCTTAAGTCACTTTTTTTGATAAAACCCTAACAAATTTCACCATCCCGGCAATAACCCTTGCTTCCTGAAAATAAACCATGCTTTCCGAAAATATAACTCCACAATCTAAAATAAAATTGAGTCTCTTGGGATAAATCTCGGCTCACCGAAATAAATATCACCCTACTCCCCCACCTCATCATAAACAGCAAACGCCTGGTCGGTAATAAACGCCCAATACTGGTCGCCCGTGGACCAATGCCACCACTCGGTCGAATAGTTCACAAACTGTCCGGCATTCATGGCGTCGATTAACACCTTACGATTCTCCTTCTGCTCGTCTGTAATATTCTCTGCGTATGTGTATGTGCGGAACTCGGTATTTTCAGAATCCACATTAATGCCCGTCCCCATGTCGAGCGCCTCGCCCTTCCTATCGACCACGGTAACATCGACCGCGCATCCTGCCGCATGCGGCATAACCGACCCCGGCGGCGAGTAGAGCTTGGAAGCTTCGTCGTCGAGCATAGAGTCATCCCAATCAGCGTGACGCGACGCTAAATCGTCCCGATGCGTCTGCCAAAGCTTTTCCTGATCTTTCGCCGGCCGGTAACCTTCTACCACAAACAAATCATACCCATCTGGCAAAAACTGCTGGGCATTGATTAGCTTGTCGGCAACTCCTTCGCGCACACGCACACCTTCATTGGATTTGATCGACGAGTTGCGGTCAGCTGCGTACGCAGCCAAATCGACCATAGGCTCGTTGTTTTCCTTCACGGGTACAGCCTGTATAATCGGATTTGAAATAAACACAAACTTATCTGGAACTACCATATTTTGTTGGTTATAAATCAAACTCGGCCTCTTGTTCTGGCTCGACTTCAACGTTTTCTACGTCTTCTGCAGCTTCTTCTATATCTTCTATTCCTACAGCAAACGCGCCAAAATGCTCGTCATCATTGCAGTCACATTCTTCCAATTCCTCAACATAATTATCGCAGTCAGTAGTTTGGCAGACTCCGGGGGCGTCTGACACGCCCTCACAGCCTCCTGTGCAAATATAGTGTGGCATAAATTTTGATTACGGGTTAATTATCGAGAAACGAGGTTTATTACTCGGCCTGCATAGGTATATTTTCAATACTCACATTTTCTCGCAGATTAGAAATTTATGCAAGAAAAAACAGGCAATCGTGCAGTCCCGCCCGTCTACTGACTACTGTATACTGTCTACTCTCGCCTATCGAATCACTTCAGCAATGGCCAGAACCTTAATAATCGCTTGGCAGCACGCTCAAAATTAACAGGATCGATGCCGTTGCGTTCAGCAATCTCGTGCAACTTATGAACCTTGGCAGGATTCCGCACCTCGGTCATGCCCAACCGGCGGTCAAACCTCTTGCCCAAAATCCAGAAAAACAACCATCGCAGCGTATACTTTGGAAACATGTACAAGCTCCCCCACCAGCGCCTGCGCCGTGACCAGGGCCACTTAATCGACTCGTGCCCGCTCCACCACGCGCGCGTAACAGTGTAGGCAACGTCAGACAGCTCGCTCCAGCGGGCAAAAAAACCACGAGCTTCTTTAAGCTCGTCCATTTCGTCGGCAACATCCTGTCTGTGCCATGCTTCATCCTGTTTAGGCATTCCTAAAATTGTGTGCCAAAGGTGTGTGATCATGAGTTGAGCTCAAAAATTTTAAACGTCAAATAAGTCGCAAAGCTAACCCACATCAAGTACGGGATTAGCAGGATTGATGCTATGCGTGCGCGTTCCCATGTGAGTCCAATTAGAAATAGAACCGATCCGGCAAGAAGCCCGGCTTCAAGAAATGCCGCGTCAATTATGTGCAGGCGGAAAAATAGGAAGCTCCAAAAGATGTTTAGGAATGCGTTTGCGATAAATGCGATAAATGTGGCTGCAAATATGGTGTTGCGAGGCATGCTACGCCAGGCGATAATTGCCGCTGCTCCGCTGAGGATAAAAATCGTTGTCCAAACCATGCCGATGATTTCCCCCGAAGGCGTCCACACAGGTAGTGCGATCGTCGAATACCAATCCATGCCGCCCTGAGTGAGCCAGCTGCCGGCAAGCGCAGTCGCAAGGACGATTAACGGGATCGAGATCAAGTGCCACCTACTGCGACGCGGCGGTGTCAGAATCAATTTCACCATTCGCTTGTCTTCTTCGATCATTGCAAGCACCCGCCTTCGAACATCGGAAATGATTTCACGGGTTTCTTCTTCTGTTAGCAAATACGGATCTTCAACATCCCAGAAATTTACCCGGCCGTGCTTAAAAACATATTCCGGGCAAGTTTTTGGATTTGCCATTACAACCACGCGGTCAGCCCAATCGACCCATGCCTTTTGAATCCCATTTCTGCGTAAATCCGAAATACAAAAACCGGCCTCCTTCATGCAGGTTACACAATGCTTTGCGGCCGGCAAGTCTCCAATTCTCTCTCCTATCTTTTCCCCCACGCGCGTACCAACCGAAGCTGGGTCGTATCCGTTTCCGTATGCCCGGAGCATAGCTTCAGCCATTTGGCTTCGACCAACATTCCCCTCGCATACAAATAATACTCGCATCATAATTCTCTGTAGGGATTATATCACAAAAACGCCTTTGTAGTACAAAAGGCGTTCAAATGTTATCTACATGCGCTTGCTAGTAGAAAAAGTATCCGCTTTCTTCTAAAAGTTGCGCCAACGCTTCGTAATGACTTGGTCGAGCTGTCCATTCGCTCGGCGAGCTATTCCTAAGTTCTTCAGCAAGTTCCTCTTCTGAGTAGTCTTTCAGTAAATTCTTTCTAAGCTGAATAGCGCTTGCCCTTTTCCCGCCTCCACTTCTGCCCTGAAGACTCATTATATGCCGCTTCATTTCATTGAACTGATCAAAATCATCTGTCTTTTCCGGAGACATTCTTTCTTTAGCTAATTCTCCAAGAACTCCTCCTCTGCCGCCGAATGCTGTAAACATCTTCGACATTGCGCTTCTTGTATCTTCCCGGGCCTTCCCCTCCTGACGAGCTCCCAAAGAAATAACCTCTGCGCCACCCTCATCCTCCTCTACTGCTTGTAAATTCTCAAGCGTCTCCATTGTGTTATCATCATCTAATTCAAAATCATCAATGCCTTGTTCATCGGGAACCGGCGGCCGTTCAGGTGGCCTACCGCCAACTCCAGGAAATTGCAAAACTTTTACCATACAATTATTGTTTACGAATTAGTCCCAGAACTTCACCGGAATTTCCAAGGCATCGTCGTATTCCGGTAAGCCTGATGGATTGTCTTTTTGTAAAATCAACGATCCTCTGTTATACAAGTCCGGTGTTTCAAATTCGAGTGTGGCTGTAAACGGAACAAAATCCTCAGTCATCCACTCGCCCTCTGCTGTAGCGTAACCCTCGGCGATGATGAGTCCGTCCCAGTCTACTAACACAACCGGGAAAGTGGCTTCAAAGTACCAATTGCCAACTGCCTGGCCGGTGATGCTTAGCGGACTCTCAACAAGCTGGTTCGGTCGTGGCGAGTCGACCATGATTAAATCGAACTTCTCAAGTTCGTTCCCAATCTCTTCCGTAAATGTCTCATCTCCATGCCTGCACTGCTGCGGATAACTTTCCATAACCGGATTCCCGGCTGCCACGCAGTCGTCAAAGTTTTCCACAACCACATCCGAACTTGCCGTACACCCAGCACCGATTAAAATAATTGCGACTAATAATAGCGATAAATTTTTCATATTTTCTCATTCTCACATTCGTGCGAATGTTACATTAATAGCTTTAAGATTGCCTCAGTTGCCAGGTCTGGTTGCGCCTTAATATGATAAATAACATTCTTTCCATATCTTTCCCGATGAACAATTCCGACAGCCTTGAGTATCGCAAGGTGCCTAGACGTTGACTTCATCGACAAATGTATTGCGCCCGCAAGCTCGCTCACAGATGCCTGTTTACGCTGCTTTAGATGCCAAAGGATCGACAGTCGCTGTCGATTTGCCAAAGCTTTAAGTATTTTTTCTAGTTCCTTCATGTGAACGTTGTAACATTCGTGCGAATGATACCATGAAGATTAGGGGTTATTCAACTTCTTTTACAGCTTCGCGATACCGGCAGTAGTCGCAGTCAGCGGAGGCCTTAGGGATTTTTTTAGAGTCAAGAGTCTTTTTGATCTCACCAAGCGTGCCCTCTACCCAATCGTCCTTGCCCGTGTAGGCAATTAAATTCACATCAAACTCCAACTTGCCATCAAACGCAGCTTCGTCCGGCCGGCCTGTGCAGTACACAAAGTATCCAGTGTCGCTCACCTTAAGGCCATTTTGCCTAAGCAACCACTGATAAACCTCCATCTGGCGCTTGTAGCCTATTTGCCATTCCTGATCAAGCGCAGTCACAGGCTCACTCTTTGCCGTTGCCTTATAATCTACAACAATGTACTCGCCTTTTTTATTCTGCCACAAATCATCAATCGCGCCGCTTACCACCATCCCTGTTGGTTCATGCAAATGCTGGACGCCAACGAAATTCTCTCGCCACTCGTCGATCTTTTCATGGCGCGCCGGCACAGCGTCAACTTTGTACTTTTTCTGAAGCGGATGTTGCTTTCCGCTCGCGCGATGAACGTCGAATTCTTGCTTGAGCAAAGTATCTACAGCGGTGTTTAGGTTAAAAGGATACCCAGGCGGCCGCTTTGTGCCAAGCTTGTTGTCAATATAAAAACACCGCGGGCATTCATTAAACAAACCGATCTTCGACCGGCTGAGCTTCCAATTCTTCCCACCGTAGTTCCATGACTCACCTCTGTGTGGATTGTAAAAATTTGACATAGTTTTGTGTTAACTTAGCAAAATTAACTTAATTTTCAAAAATCCACCCATGCTTTATCCACATTGACAATATTGCGTCTATCTGGTATAAATTGTATACAAATGGCATCTCAACAGAGAAGCTCCGAGATCCCGCATCACTTGTTGGTGCGGGAATCGTTTTTTATATATCTCGCTATTCTCTCTGTAATTTGCTCAAATTCTGGTCGCTGTAATTTACCAATCTTACGGATTAGTCGCTTTGAACTTATTGGCCTTAACTGGGAAATAATCGCTGAATAAACATCATCGTTATAGTTGAATTTATGATAGTGCTTATTGTCCAGCTTGATCTTAGTCGATGTTGGAACTCCCCAAAATAAAAATCGATTAAATTTTCGCACAACAATAACCGGGCGTTCGGATTGTTCGTTCTTTCCATCCTGCTCGTAGCCGATATTTTTTCCAAGATGTGCCCACCAAACTTCCCTCTCTCGGTAAAATAACTTTTTACCAACCTCATCATCCTTTGCGTGAAGTCAAATTTTTAGTTTCGTCCAATCAATAAACTTCATCACAATTTCTCTAGGAAGATCCATACCGAATATTAAACTTTCTCCCATATTAGCTCATTTCCCCCAAAATGACCATAATAAAAAATCCTGCCGACTATTGCTGGCAGGAGTGTACGACTGGCGACCTAGCGCGAGCAAGCTGCTACGGTAAATTTCCTCTCTTTGACGTCGTACGAATCAATCCACAGTACCACATTGTAGCTACCGTCCTCGGTCTTCTCAATGCTGGTCACCGTACAGCCGAACAGGTCGTTGGTTTCGCCGACCTTCATTTGAGCCGTGTACAGCTGGTCGCCAGGATCCAAGAAGACATCGTCAACCGTGATCACCACGGTTCCATTTTCTTCCACGCACTGCGGGTCGTGGGCAAAAAACCGGCTTTGCGGGTCGCGGATGCACTGTACCACCGGGACGGACAAGCAGATGATCGACGCAATAAATGCGAATGAGCCACCGATGAACATAAAGCTCGGAGATTCACCCTCGCTCTTATCTTTGGTCATTTTTCACCTCGCAAATGAATGTTTCCGCCACCTTATCATAAAATGCCCCATTTTGCAACCCCCCGGCCCCGCAGAGGCGATTTAAAATTCAACCCCCTTACACCTGACTATGAGCCTTTTTATTTTAGCAATCTAAAGTTTGATGTAGCTATTAACCCTATACCAACTATTCCTATAATCGTGGCAATACCTGAATTCCTTTCTCCAAAGATGTGCCCATGAAACATTATTCCTGCCCCAATTAGCGCAATACAGATTCCCGCTATGAAAAGAACTAAACTTATTTTTCTTCGTTTTCCCATATGATAAAATTTAAAAAATGAAAAGCCAATTTCGGATAACGGCCGGCGGCTATACGAAGTCCCGGAAGGACCGCTTGCGTTCCTGACGGGATTTCGGGTAGCCGACTGTTGTGCGATGTCGCGGAGCGACGAGCACGACAGGCGGCGATAGCCGCCGGCCGTTGTGGCGAAGGAGCGCAGCGATTTCGCCACAACTCGTTTTTATGCGCAAACACTTCACATATCAGACGCAATCCAGCAACATTCCCCTGCCCACAACCGCCAAACTTCACAATTCAAGACCCAAGCCCTGCCCCCGGCCCCGCTACCTCACATAACATGTCGCCTCAATGTTGTTACCGTCCGGATCCAGAACAAACGCGCCATAGTACGCTTCACCGTATTCGGGACGAAGCCCCGGAGGGCCGTTATCGCGCCCGCCTGCATCCAAAGCCGCCCTATAGAAAGCATGCACCATTTCTTCATCTTTTGCCTTAAAAGCGATGTGAACTTCGGTAATGTTTTTAAGGTTTCCTTCATCGAACATCCAAAGATGGCCAGAGTCGTCTTCCGGATGATCAAAACCAAAACCTTCAGCTCCGTCGAAATCTCCAATAAAACGCCTATACCCAAGCGGGGCTAGAGCTTTTTCGTAAAACTCAGCGCTCTTTTTTAGGTTGCTGACTTTTAATGTTACATGATCGATCATACAAAATTATTTTACAATGATTCAAAACTCAAAACCCGGCCAATTCTACGAACGCTTTTTGGTCTTTACCAATCGTACATCTTTTACCCCAAGAACAATCAAGACAATAATTAAAAGCTTTAGAATATAGTGCCCCTGCAGGTCTAGAAAATTTTGCACCATCGGGGTCATGATCCCGAACACGAGATGCGTTAGGATGCTGATTGGGAGCGTAAGGTACAGCCAACTCCATTTTGGAATATTAATGCCGAATTTTTTAAACATCTTTGACAGGAGTGGGGATAGTAAAAAGATGGCAATAAAAGAAACCGCGAAATCGAATACAGCATATCCTAAAATTCGAAATTGCCGAAGATACTCAATAGTGCCCATAGTCGAGATTTTAAACTAATTTTGTCGATACGCTCGCTCTAATCGTAACTCATTTTTTCCAAAATGACCATAAGCGACGAAAACAAAACAGCCCTTCCGGATTCCCAAAAGAGCCGCGCTTTGCCTGCAAACACCAAAATTCAAGATTCAATCCCTGACCCTGGGTTACAGCCTCTCTACGCCCTGCCCGCAAGCGTCACGATTCCCTACCTCTCCCAATCCCAACCAAAAACCCTAGTAAATTCCCCCAAACACCACGATTCACGACCCGGCCCCGGGCTTGCAAAATGGCCATTTTTTCAAAAAAACCCTCCGATAACCAAAAAAGTCGCCCCTTGCCCGCAAGCATCACGATTCAAAACATCCAAAAATGCTGAATTTCAATCACCAAAATCTACGACATCCGAAAAGGCACACAATACGACCTGACCCCACTATACTATCGTGAATACGGATTGTCACCATTCATGACCGCATCTACGCACTCCTTCTTTGTCACGCAACCTTCAATCCTTCCGCCCTCTGGAATTGTTTCTTCTATCCGCCCAGTCTCGACGTTGAACTGCATATAACTGCTACAATCATCACGAAAATCTTCACACACCCCCATAGCCTCATCCACGCCAACCCTTGAAGCACAGCCCATACCGACTAAAAGAAACGTTGAAAATATAAGTATTGCTTTTTTCATATTAGAAACATTATGAAATATATTTTATATTAATATAACATCATGTTAGCTCATTTCCCCCAAATTGGCTATTTTTAAACAAAACAACCCTTCCAAAATCCGAAAGAGCCGCGCCCTGCCCGCAAGCGTCACGATTCCCTACCTCTCCCAATCCCAACCAAAAACCCTAGTAAATTCCCCCAAACACCACGATTCACGACCCGGCCCCGGGCTCCTAATCTGTGGCATCATAAATATCGCCACAAAAACTATAATCAAAATTTTCATATTTTCAAATTATTCATTCTTCAAAGCTGCAAAATACCACCTCCCAAAACTCAGCGCCACTACTTCCCGACCCCGCCACGATTAATGAGTATCAAAATCATTATACTTCTCTGTGTGAAGTTCAAACGAAAGATACACTTCGAACATATGCTGCGCGATGGGATCCTCCACAGTAACAATTTTATATCTCATGTTCCTAACTCGTTCTTTTGCTATTTCGAATTCTTCTCTAAATTCAGGCAACTTTTCCAATTCAACTCGTGGAAGTTTGTGTTCCTTAGTATATTTTTCTCTAGCGAGATTAAAAGCAAAGGGTGCGCTATTGTGCCCTGAACTCTTTGAGCCATGCTCTCTTAATCTTCTTTTGAAATTCCTTGTTCTCCCAACATAAATAGGCTTACCGTTTTCATATAAAACATAAATTCCGCCCGCATCCGGCAAATCTTTACGGTCTCCCCAAATTACCAACTGACATCGATCAAACTCTTTCGCAAGTGTCGGCATTTGGTCAATATAACTTTTAAATTTTTTATTCATAAGGATAGATCTCGCTATTTGATTCTAAATCCACTCCTATCGTAACCCATTTTTTCCAAAATGACCATAAGCGACGAAAACAAAACAGCCCTTCCGGATTCCCAAAAGAGCCGCCCTTGCCCGCAAGCGTCACGATTCTCTACCTTTCCCAATCCCAACCAAAAACCCTAGTAAATTTCCCCAAACACCACGATTCACGACCCGGCCCCGGGCTTGCGGCATTGTCGCCAGGAAGTTTGCCACGGTTGTACATCAATGCATAACAAAAGGCGAGGCATTCGATCCGGAGAAAGTCGGTCTCGGCACCGCCGCATGAGCTTGACTTTATGATAGATGCCTGACCCCAGGATACGACCTGACCCCGTATTCCTATATTTTTATTCTTTCCGATTTTTTAATGAGAATTGAATATTTTCTGGTGAATAATTCATACGCTCACAAAGCCTTTTCAATATCCTAACAATATGATTCGAGCTAAGACCAACTTCAATGAAATGCCCTTCAATAAACTCTAAAGCATTGGGTAATGATTTATCAAGTTCAAATAACCATTTAAACTCATCACTTTTTTCTATATTTACAAATTCCGTCGGTGAAAATTTGTACAAAAAGTTACATGTTTTCATCAGTAGATCTCTCCAGGTTTTCAGCTCAATACCTAATTCATCATTTTCAAAATATAAACGTGAAGGCTTACTTCCGCTAAAACTATCTTCAGCGTCTAAATCAAAAATTTGTTCTTGTGCTACCGGCTTTGAATATGTTGTTTTTGGATATGGCCAGATCTTTTCAGCATCTTTAATCAAGGTTCTTGCTCTTGATAAAATTTCATCCTCATTCCATTTTATAAGGTTATCAAGTTTAAAATTCAATTTCAATCTGCTTGTTTGAAAGTCAATTTGTTGCTTATCTTCAAAAGAATTATTTGATAATTCACTATTTTTTGCCGTTAGGCTTAAGTTTCCCAATGTGTGTAAATATTTGTTATGAATTTCCTGCCAATTTTCTCCTAATGTATTTCTCCATTCCCTTGTAAGTGTTTGCGGCATTATATGTTCCACTGTTAAATTTTCTACACTTACGGGGTACGCGGAGTTATAATTTTCTAATGATTCTAAAAGGAAATTCTTATTCTTTGCCTGCAGTCTGTAAACCTCTTTATTAATAAGGGCATTCACAAACTCTTCGTTATTTGGGAATCTTTGAGAGACTCTTTTTTCAAGCAATATATAATGCAAAATATTGATATATTGATCTTTCCATGCTTCTTCTTTTTTTATATCCCTAGCTAAACTAATAAATAATTTATTTAATCCTTGTGTTGTATTGTCAACGAGGATCTTCCTAAACGCATAACTTTTTATTGTGTTTAAAATATTAATTATTGTTTCTTCATTTATAATTTTAGAATTTAAATCATTAAAAATATCCAATAAATATGGATGGCATACTGTAAATTCCAATCGATTTAAGTTTAATAACTCACTATTAATATTGGGATTCGAATGTTTTTGAATTTGCACAAGCCAACTGTAAATTTTTGCACCAAATAACAAATCTTGTAAAACCTTTTCTTTATCTTTGTTAAAATTCTTTAATGAGAATTTTTTAAAAACATCATAAACATCATCTTTTTTAACGGAAATCTTTAATTTAAAAATTAAATAATTCCTAACAAACTCCGCAATATCACCCGTTAGTTTTTCTATCTCAATCCAATATTTTTTGTACATTCTTTCTTGTTCAGTTGGCTCCAAGTCCATTAAAATGTAGTTTCTAATCAAATCGCCCGCCGTCAAATCAACACCTGTTGAATTTAGACTTTCGAAAATTAATTGTGGGTCATCTTGCTCCCTGACTAAATCTATCAAAACTACTTTGATTTTTCTAAATGCTTTGAATATCTGCTCAGGCGTCAACGTTCCGGAGGATATTTTATCGTAAAAAAACTTGTAATTATTAACAATATTTGAATTAGCATCTAGGTTGTCCGTATTTTCAAAAAGACTTTCAAAATGCTCCTTGTCTTGCTTGTTGGGCTTTAATCTAATTCTTTTATTTTGCTCCTGGGAATATTTATTAATCAGAAAATCTAATAGTTGTTCCAATAATATATTTTCTTCATCATTTTTTTGTTTCTTGTTTTTTAAAAATGCATGTAATGCAATAAGTAATATAGAAACAGTTGTTAGCCTTTGCTGGCCATCAATTATTGTATATTCTTGAAACCCACTACCAATTGTAACAAGCGTACCTAAAAAATGATCATTTCTGTCATCGATATTCAATCCTTCTAAATCTTCCCAAAGCTTTTGGCAATTGATTTTTGTCCAAGCGTAATCTCTTTGATATACGGGTATAGTAAAACTTTTACCAGCACCTTCTAAAAATTGATATATCGGCAATTGTTGTACTTGCATACTGTACGGTCGGTCAATAATTAATTATTGGAACCATCTTACCCTAATAAATAAATCGTTCTTGTAGCGGAGTGAAGAAAAACACCATATTCCCTCGATAAATGTAAAATAAGAAATTTTTAAAAAAATACAGCGAAATCTACTTTTTCTTAATTCTATCCTATTCTCCCACAATCCATCTATAAAATCAAAATCCATCCTAGCTTTAACAGGAATCCCCGTCCCAGAAGAAAAATCAAATTTGAAATAAAACAGCCCTTCCGGAAATACGAAAGAGCCGCGCCCTGCCCGCATATGCCGCCCAAAAATTCAAGATTCAAAACATGACCCTGGATTTGCACGAATATTACATCACCACCCAACACTCAAAAACCTCAACAAAAATCACCAAACCCCACAATTCACGACCCGGCCCCGGGCTCCTATTAATTTAATATTTTCGTGAAATTTTAGGAATTGATCGTTTATGCTCATAAAATTACAAAGTCACTGCGTTTAAAGTTGTTTTTGCCTCAAGGCTATTAACAAATTTATCAATATCTGAGATTCTAACTTCCAAACCGTCTTTTTTGATAAAATCAAAATAACGTTCGGTATCAATAAAAGATTTTGGCGAGATAAACACGGAATATGATTTTGTGCCTCTTTTTACATATTCTTCCAGATGTCGATGTATAGAAAATGACTCTCTAATATGCTGTTGTGTTCCAGTTAGTAAAGTTACTTCGACCAAAACAGTGTCTTTTTCTTCCAAGCATTCAATATCGGGGCTTCCACCAGACGCAAAACTTGTCGGCAGTCCTTC
>JBDRFP010000036.1:0-40424 GCA_043818555.1 bacterium
AAGACTCCAAAAGACAACCCGGTAAATGAGCGCTTCAACCGAACCTTGCAGGATGAATTCGTCGCCCTAGGCAACATGACCGATAACTGCTCTCTCTTCAACAAAAGACTCACCGAGTGGCTAGTAGAATACAACTTCAAACGACCTCACCAGAGCCTGGATTACGCTCCACCAATTAATTTTCATTTCAAATATCACAAAGTGTTACCGAAGTACCCTTCTAGTACACATGTACGGCACGCCTTCCTTGAACCCGAACAGGAACGGGTCGATCAGCGCCTGCCAGGCAGGGTCTTCCCACTCACGACCGGCAATGTCCACATACGGCGTGGCAATCACCACGAAGTCGAAGTGCTGGCGCGCCTTGGCGATGGCGCGCAGGATACGCGGAGGGATGATGTCACCCTGGTACTGGTTCAGCCGACGCGTACGACGATTGAACATCTGGTACGCATCCGCCCACTCCTGTGTTCCGAGCAGGCCGGCAAAGTATTGTACTGCCGCGTCCGGGCGAGGGTCAGCATAGTTCCAGGTATCTGGCAGATTCTGCTTGGCTTCGATGAACCACACGGGCGCGGCCATGAGCAGGTCGGCTATGTGGGTCATGGGAATCACCGAGCAGGGTTGCATGAGTCCTTCGTCACGCAAGAACCGAATTGTCCCGGTGAACAGAGCGGTCGTGCGCATCTGCTCTTCCACGCTCCCTGCGGAGGCATGATTTCGGTTCGTACGCAGGTTGCCCGAATTGCCAACCAGCATGCTGAGCGCAGTAGGCGACATCCTGGCTCCTGGCACCAACACACCGGCGTCCCTGAAGGACTTGAGCATGTCCGTGGTGGCCAAGTAGAGTCCGTACTCGGCCTCGATCAGGCCTGCCTGGGTAGCGAATCCGAGCTCGCGCTGCAGGTCGACTGCGGTTTGCACGCCATGCTTTTCAGCTTCTTCGCCGGCGCGATCAATGTCGAACGAGACATCGTAGGCACCGAGTCCAGGGTAGCTGTATTCTAGGAACGCTCTCACGAACATGGAGACCTCGTCTTCGCTATGCAAGTGCACAGCCTCCTCCATCTCCACGCCGATCACTTCCTTGAACGGCTTGTTGTTCACCGCCTTGCGAACCTCTTCGGGCGGAACCGGCTTGGCGCGGTGGTGGTAGGGCCGTCGGGTTGCGAGCGCAGGCAGGTCGGACACATCACTCGCGATCGCAGGCAGATCAGCTGCCGTACTCACGTTCATGGCACGGAACTGGCCAGATCGCTTCGGGTCGTTCATCAAGCTGAATTCGACCTTGGCACCCACGACCAGTGGAACAGTGCTTTCATCCTGGTGGACAAACACGTCGCCGTTGGTGTTGAAAAGCGCGCCGTCAAGGGTCACGATCTCGGAAATGAAACCGTAACCGTTGGGCATGTCTTTGATGACACCCATGAGGCGGGGCATTGCGGTTGTACGAAGTGCGTCACGAGTACGCGTCAGTGTTGCAGTGGTCATTTAAGACCTCCAGATGACGGTCAGTCAGCAAGGTACCGGCAGATCCGGCCTTGATTCCGTGCCTCCGTCATGGCACGAATTAACTCAATTCAACCATAATATCGCACTTTTGTCAAGCCGCCCACGCTAACATTAGCCAAAAACGAGCCGTTCGGCTCGTTTTTTATTCTGTAGTTCTGTGCCTTCTGTAATTCTGTAACGAACTCCTACATGTCGTAGCGTCTCATAGCAACCTGTCCTTCCACTTGCTTAACAAGATCAATAATAACAGACACAACAATCAAAATCGCTGCGCCCCCAACAATCAAATTAGGGCTACCTGTAACTTCCTGAACAATGAGCGGCAAAATTGCGATCGCGCCAAGGAAAAATGCGCCTGTAAGCAATATTCGATTTCGAACCCAGTTCAAATACTGCGCGGTCTGAACGCCTGGCCGAATACCTGGGATAAACCCGCCCTGCTTTTGCAAATTCTCAGCAATGTTGTCCGGCTTGAACACAACGGATGCATAGAAGAAGGTAAAACCAAACACCAGCAAGAAGTAGAACGCTGCGTAGAAAATATTGTTTCCAAAAACTTCAAGTACGAACATGGCTGCCTGGCGGACAAACTCAGTCCTTGCCTCAACAAAGAACTGGGCCACAAGTGGCGGAAATACTACCACAGAAATCGCAAAAATAATCGGGATCATTCCGCCCATGTTTATTCGCATTGGTAGGTGCGAAGAAACTTTAGCGTTTGTTACTCCGCGCACTCCGCGCGCGTACTGGACAGGGATGTTCCGCTGGCCTTCGTTCACCACAACAACCGCTATAACAGTTACAATCGACAAAACAATAAATAGAATTACATTGAACAAATCAGCCGAAGTGTAGGTCGCGAGCGTGCGCTGAACAAAACTTGGCATCCCGGAAACAATACCGGCAAGAATTAAAATCGAAATACCGTTCCCAACATTGCGCTCAGTAATGAGTTCGCCAATCCACATTAGGAATGCCGTACCGGCAGCCATAGAAACAAGCGCTGTAAACAGCGTGAAGCCGCTTACATCAAACCCTCCGATTGAAGCCGCCTGCTGGCCAAAAAGCTTAATAAGCCCAAAGCCCTGCACAAACGCGAGCGGCACTACTGCGTAGCGAGTCCATTGGTTGAGCTTGCGCCTGCCCTGCTCTTCTTTTTGCATTTCTTCAACAGCCGGGAAGATCATCCCTAAAAGCTGGAAAATAATCGAGGCGGTAATGTAAGGCGCCACTCCAAGAGCTACAATAGAAAAATTCTCAAGCGTTCCACCTGAGAAAACATTCAAAAGCCCAAGGAATTGGTTGTCGCCAAGCATGGAAGTAATCCCGGATGCGTCGATTCCCGGAACTGTGATATGGGCTGCCACTCGGAAAATTGTGAGCGCAAACAAAATGTAGAGAAGGCTGTTGCGCAGCTCCTTGATCTTAAATATTCGTTTTAACATCTCCATAATCTAATGACCAATTCACAAGTACCCAATGACCAATGAATATCCAACGCACAATGACCAATGAGTTAATCTATTGGGAATTAGTGATTTGGAATTCATTGGGGATTGATAAATTGGATATTGAAAATTTTAGTTAGCTGTAACACTTCCGCCAGCTGCCAAAATCTTTTCTGCGGCAGCCTTTGATACTGTGCATCCTTTAACTTTTACAGCAATTTCAATTTCGCCTGTTCCTAAGATCTTTACTCCATCGCTCTTTGTGCTAATGAGTTTTTTCTTCAATAAAGTCTCTGGGCTAATAATATCATCTTTTGCGAAAAAATTGGAAATACTTTTTAGATTTACGACTTCCAATTTAGGCCTTTGAGACTTAAATCCGCGTACCTTTGGCGTGGAAAGGGTAAGCTTTCGCATTCCAAGGCGCTTCAGCCCGCCTACGCCTGAGCGTGACTTCTGTCCTTTGTGCCCGCGACCCGAGGTTTTACCATTCGTAAATCCACGCCCAATTCGCTTTTTGGACTTTCTTGAACCTTTGGCAGGCGTCAGGTTGTGTAGTGTAATAGGCATATTTTATTTGTCAGATTCCTTCGGCGCAGTTTCAGGGGCCTCAATGGCTTCTCCGGCAACATCTGCTGTGCCGGATCCGGCTTCACTGCCGGAAGAAGTTACAGCGGTTTCTTTTGGATCTCCTTCACTAGTCACATGTCCCTCATCCCTAGTCCCTTTAGCCTTCACTTCCTTCACCTTCTTCTCAATCGGAGTCAAGGATCGCAAAGCTACAAATGTAGCTTTAGCATTATTGATCTTGTTATTTGATCCCAAAATCTTCGATACTGCATTTGGCACGCCTCCAAATTCAAGTACCATTCGTACCGCACCGCCTGACTTGAGCCCGGTTCCTTCCGGAGCAGGCTTTAACAGAACCTCGGCGGCTCCAAATTTGCTTTTAACTTCATGCGGGATAGTTGCATTCACCATCGGGATAGTAACCATATTTTTCTTTGCCTGTCTGAACGCCTTTTCAACAGAAGCGGCAACATCTGCGCCCTTTGCAACGCCGAGGCCCACACGCCCCTTGCGGTCACCGATAACTAAACATGTGCGGAAACGCATTCGCTTCCCACCCTTGGTAACACGCGTAACACGCGCCAAATCCAAAATTCGCTGCTCAAATTCACGCTGTTCGCGCTGGCGACCTCTGCGTTTTGGCCGTGCCTTCCTGATCTCACCGGGCCTTTTCTTTTTTGTTACTTCTTCCATATGTATCGGTTAAAACTTCAATCCCCCTTCTCGCGCTGCATCTGCCAACGCTTTCACTCGTCCGTGATATTTATATGGACCGCGGTCGAACACAACCCTCTCGACTCCGGCTGCCTTTGCCGCTTTCGCCAACTCAACCCCGACCAGCGATGCAACCTCAACCGGCTTCTTCCCGCTTACCTTGAGCTTCAAATCCGATGCCGATACCAAAGTCTTCCCAGCTGCGTCGTCAATGATCTGCGCGGAAATATGTTTCAACGAACGGAAAACACTAAGACGCGGCGCGTCAACCTTGCCCTTAATCCTTGCGCGCGACCTTTTGGCTCGTCGCATAGCGGTTTCTCTTTTCTTTTGTAACATTTTGCGTTCCATATCAGATTATTGATTATTCAGACTTGGCGGCTTTGCCGACTTTGCGTCGCACCACTTCATCAGTATATCGGAAACCCTTTCCTTTGTAAGGCTCGGGCTTCTTAAAGCCACGGATCTCTGCGGCTACTTGCCCGACCTGCGCGGCATCTGCACCGCTAACGGTCAGTACGTTGCCATCAATGCTGGCTGAGATGCCTTCCGGGATCTTGAACTTAATCTCATGCGAGAAACCCAGCTTCAACACAAGCTTATTTCCTTCGAGCGCCATCTTAAAACCAACTCCATTGAGCTCCAGCGACTTTGACCATCCCTCTGTAACTCCATGGATCATATTTGCCACAAGCGCCCGCATAGTTCCCCACATCGCAGCATCCTCTTTTGCATTATCCACCGTAATACTTAAGCTATCGCCATCGTCGCCTTTTTTTACCTCTGCATGCGCACATGAATGCAAGACGAGATTGAGCTCGCCTTTAGGTCCCTTCACGTTAACATTCTGATCTTTGATTTCGACCGTTACGCCGCTTGGGATAGCAATAAGTTTTTTACCGATTCTTGACATAATTTCAGTTTACCAGGGCCCGAGGATCTACGGATTGTTACAGATATACGGATATACAGATCAGTATTCGTACACCCAGCTTAGCTGGGTACATCTGTATATCTGTACTAATCTGTACATCTTCGGAACCTGGCATCTTATTCTTAATAAATTTCACAAATTACCTCGCCCCCAAGCCGTCGCTTCCTTGCTTCCTTATTTGTCATAAGGCCATTTGGGGTAGACATGATGGTTATTCCGAATCCAGAACGAATGCGTCTAATTTCGTCCGCCCTTGAATACACACGCAATCCCGGCTTGCTGATTCGTCGAATGTTTGTGATTGCCGGTTTGTGACCATCATGCGCGTACTTCAAATGAACTCTAAGGGTGGGCTTAGGCGCGTCCTCAACTTTCTCAACACGCCCAACATAGCCTTCCTGTTCAAGGATTTTTGCTATATTGAACTTGATCTTTGAAAGCGGAATATCAACCACGGGCTTCTTAACCATGGAAGCATTTCGAATTCGAGTCAACATGTCTGAAATGGGATCTGTCATCATATTACCAACTTGCTTTTTTAATTCCTGGGATTTCTCCTTTATTGGACAACTCCCTAAAACAGATTCTGCACAAACCAAACGCGCGCATAAAAAACCTATGCCGTCCACAATTCCAACACCGATTGACTCTTCGAGTCATATACTTCGGAGTTTTCTTTGATTTTGCGATTTGGTTTTCTGTTGCCATATTTTCGCTGGTATCTTAGCTGCTTGGCTGCTGGGAAAACAGTTGTCAGACAACCGGCTTCCAAGCAACTAAGCAACTCTGGTTTCAGTTATTTTTTAAACGGGAATTTTAATGCTTTGAATAATGCCATTCCTTCCGCATGATTTGAGGCGCTTGTAGTGATTACCACCTGAAGTCCGTGAATTTTTTCGATTTCATCCGCGCTTATTTCCGAAAACGCCGTGTGCTCGCGGAATCCGTAGTTAAAGTTCCCAGCCGAATCCACAGCCGATTCAGCAATGCCGCGAAAGTCGCGCACGCGAGGAAAAACTGTATTAACAAGCTTATCTACAAAATCCCACATACGCTCGCCGCGCAATGTTACCATTGCGCCAACCGTTGCGCCTTCACGAACCTTAAATCCAGCAATCGAATGACGAGCTTTTGTTACTACGGGCATCTGGCCCGAAATGCGCTCCAAAGTTTCTACAATCGTTTCAATCGACTTCGGATCCCGACCGCTACTCAGGCCGCTGTTAATCGTTACCTTCATGAGCACCGGTATATCCAAAACATTCTTGCGATCAAGTTCCTGCATCAACGCAGGCGCAATTTCTTTCTGAAATTTTGTCTTAAGTTCGCTCATATTATTCTAGGTCCTCAGCCCCTCTCTTGGTCTTTAAGATTCGGACCTTCTTCTTGTTATCGTCTTTTTCAATAAACTTGTAGCCAACCTTTCCTTCTCCGCCTTTCCCGACTACTCTCACATTTGAAACATGAATCGGAGCAAAGTAATCAACGCGCTTGCCTGGAGTGTTTCCGCGTCGTCGCAAGTGTTTAACGGCTTTGTTTACATTTTCCACAACCACCTTGTCGAGAATAGGAAAAACCTGCAACACCTTTCCGGTCTTGCCCTTGTCCTTGCCGGCAAGGATTCTTACATTGTCTCCGGTCTTAACTTTCATACATCTTAGAGATTAGCTGTTTGGAAATTGGAAAATAGTAATGGAAATTGGAGATCAGATATTGGCTTCCCGGAATCTATTTTCTACTTTTACTACTTTCTAATTTCCCAACAGCTCTTTTCTACATTACAGCACCTCAGGTGCTGAGGAAATTATTTTGTTATAGCCCAAATTGCGAAGTTCACGCGCCACAGGTCCAAAAATTCGCGTTCCCTTCATTTCCTTATTTGACTTGTCAATAATCACTGCGGCATTTTCATCAAATCGGATGTAGGTGCCATTCTGACGACGCGTTTCCTTTCTGGTTCGTACAATAACAGCATGGACAACGTCGCTTTTTTTAACACTGCTATGCGGTACCGCTTCCTTAACAACAGCGGTCACAATGTCGCCAATTCGCGCGTAACGCTTCCTGTACCCGCCGAGTACGCGAATAACCTGGAGCTTTTTGGCTCCGGTGTTGTCTGCCACGTTAATCATTGATCGGTGCTGTAACATATCGTGTTAGTGTCTTGACTGCTTGGCTGCTTGGAAGTCAGTTGATCTACAACCATTCTCCAAGCAACCCAGCAACCAGTTTCCATTTATTTAACAATTCTCCAGCGCTTGTCTTTTGAAATCGGCCTGGTTTCTTCGATTACCACGCTATCCCCTACTTTGGCAGCGTTATCTTCGTCATGCGCCTTATATTTTTTACTGAGCGTGTAGCGCTTCTTGTATTTTGGATGCACCACCGTTCGCTCAACCCTAACTACCACAGTTTTTTCCATCTTGTCGGAAACCACTATGCCGCTCAGCTGTCGCTTGGATTGTTTTTCTTGCTTGGTCATATGTTATTTTTGAGCTGTCTGTTCCAACTGACGCAGACGAGTTAGGATCTGGGCTACCTGACGCCTACTCTTCCTGATGCCCCTCACATCCTTAATCTGATTAACTGAAAGCTTCAGGCACATTTCGTGTAACTGAGCCCTCTCTTCCTTGAGCAAGCGCTTAAGTTCATTTGCGCTCATTTTTTCCAATTCTTTCCATTCCATATTATCGTTCTACAAACTTTGTCTTCATAGGAAGCTTATGCGCTGCAAGCCGCAACGCCTCCCTTGCCTGTTCTGCGGTTACTCCATCCATTTCAAACATTACCGTACCTGCTCGAACCGGCGTCATATAGTATTCAACTGCGCCTTTCCCTTTTCCCATCGGCGCTTCCGCTCCATGTTTGGTGATAGGGTGGTCTGGAAAAATTCGAACCCAGATTTTACCACCGCGTTTCACATAGCGTGTCATGGCGCGACGCGATGCCTCGATCTGTCTTGCGGTCACCCACGCCTCTGTCATCGCCTTCAGGCCATACGCGCCAAAAGCGACTTCGGTTTTCTGCGAAGCTAGGCGGTCGCCTTTCGTGCGCCGCTTATGATGCTTTCGGTACTTCATTTTCTTAGGCATTAACATAGGTTGTTGGTATCTTAGTCGCTTGACTGCTTGGAAGACGGTAACGATATCTTGGTCGCTTGGTTACGCGGGATCCTACATCCGACCTTCCAAGAAACCATTACCGACTTCCAAGTTGTTTTATAGTCGAGCTTCCATTATTTGTTTCGTGTTACAACAGAACCGTCTTCTGAATTTTTCTTTTCATCCTCCTCAAACACCTCGCCCCGGTAAATCCAGACCTTTACTCCGATTGTTCCATAAATTGTACGCGCTGGAATACGAGCAAAATCAACATCTGCGCGTAAATTATGAAGCGGGATGCTCCCCTGTGAAACTGTTTCGGTTCGTGCAATTTCAGCGCCATTCAATCTTCCGGCAACTGTGATTTTTACTCCCTTAGCTCCGCCCTTTACCACGCGCTCCACAGCGGTCTTCATTGAACGACGAAACGGCATTCGTTTCTCAATCTCCTGCGCAATTTGAAGCCCCACAATCCGCGCCGATAACGCAGGCTTGGAAACTTCCTGAATATTGATGTTGATATTCGTGCGTCGCCCTCTGTAGAATTCATTTTTCAGCTTCTTTTTCAATTCTTCCGCTCCGGCTCCTGCGCGACCAATAATAAACCCAGGCTTTGCCGATGCAATCGTGATATTTACAGTATCGGCAGTTCGGTCAATTAAAACGACGTCTACGCTGGCCTCTCTCAGCTGCTTTTTCAAGTACTCACGAATCTTTACATCTTCTTCAAGATAAGAAACAAAATTCTTGCGGGGAGCAAACCATTTGGAGTCCCAGCTTCTAATCGTCGAAAGACGAAATACTTTTGGATGAATCTTTTGTCCCATATCGTGATTTATTTCTTGACCGTTTTCTTAGTCTCGGGCTTTTTCTTATCTTCACCATTATCACCTTCGTTCACTTCTGTGATCTTTTTCGCTTTTCCAGCGGTGCCCTTCCGATCCTCAGCGGTCCCAACCGTAATTGAAATATGCGACATCCGACGCCTTATTGTAGCTGAAGCTCCGCGCGCGCGAGGACGATATCTCTTAAAAGTAGGCCCTTCATTAACAGACGATGTTAGCACAAATAAATTTGAAGCATCTTCATTGAGGTTATGCTCTGCGTTGGCAACAGCTGAATTTAACACCTTCAAAGCCGGCTTTGCAGCATCTTTTTTGCTGAACATGAGCTGTTTTCGAGCTTCATCCACAGAAAGGCCACGAATAAGACTGGCCACTAGACGAGTTTTCCGTGGTGATATATGGATGTTTTTTGCTATTGCGTTCGCTTTCATATTACTCTGGCTTCTTCAAAACCTCAGAAACTTTTCCGCCGTGCCTGTTAAAGCGCCTTGTTGGGGAAAATTCACCCAGCTTGTGCCCCACCATGCCCTCCTCAACTCGCACCTGTACGAAATCCTTTCCATTGTGCACGCCAAACGAAAACCCAACCATTTCCGGGGTTATCGTGCTTGCGCGCGCCCATGTTTTGATAACTGTTTTATCGCCAACCCTAAGCTTCCCAACCTTTTCCATTAGTTTGGCATCTACATAGGGTCCTTTTTTAAGACTTCTTGACATAAATTCGTAGGATCTTGGATGCTGGGCTGCTGGGAAAACGGTTATCGAGTAACCGATTCTCCAAGCAACCAAGCAACCCACCTCCCATTTATAATTATCGCTTCTTACTTTTTCGTCGCGAAACAATTAATCTGTCTGACGGCCCTTTTCGACGCGTCTTCACACCAAGCGCCGGTTTGCCGGTTGGAGTCTTTGGCCTCTTAAGTCCAATAGGCGACCTTCCTTCTCCACCTCCATGAGGGTGATCAACCGGGTTCATCGCCTTTCCTCGTACTGTAGGCTTTATGCTTCGGTGTCGCGTTCTTCCAGCCTTGCCCCAGCGGACTAGTCGCCAATCCGGATTTGAAACATTTCCTATGGTCGCCATGCAGGTCTTTGGGAGCATCCGTACTTCACCTGATGGAAGTTTTACTGTCGCCATTTCACCTTCAACGGCCATCAAAATCGCGCTTGTGCCTGCGCCTCGTACCAACTGCCCACCTTTCTCCGGTTGCAGTTCTATGTTGAATATCGACATTCCAAGCGGAACAAGTTCGAGCGGAAATCTGTTCCCCGCCTGAGGTTCACCCTTCTTCTTAGACGTCACTATCGTCATGCCCTGTTGCAGTCCATTAGGCGCAAGAATGTAGCGCTTCTCGCCGTCGGCATACGCCACAAGCGCAATACGCGCGCCACGACCCGGATCATATTCAATAGTCTTCACTGTCGCAGGTATTTCCAGCTTGTCAAATTTCCAGTCGATTATCCTCGCGTGCCGTTTCGCCCCGCCTCCGCGATGTCGCACAGAAATCTTGCCATGTGAACGGCCAGACTGCTGCTTCTTACTTCTGAGCAGCCTCCTGTGTGGCTGGTCGGCTGTAAGATCGTCAAAAGTCTGGACGCTTGATCGGCGCCTTCCTGCTGTTGTTGGCTTGTAGACTTTAATTCCCATAGACCTAGAGATTGGCTGCTTGGAGATTGGAAATTAGTAATGGAAACTGGATTGCGGACATTGGTTTTCTGAAATCCATTTTCTACTTTCTATTACTACTCTCTAATCTCCGAACAGCTACTTTCAAATTTATACTCCGTCGAAAATGTCAATTCTTGTTCCCTTTGGCAGCATGATCATGGCTTTCTTATAATCGCACCGCTTGCCCTGAATCCGGCCAAATCGCAATCGCTTGCCACGAACATTAGCAATGTTCACCTTTACCGGAGTTACACGGTACATTTCCTTAAATGCCTTGCTGACCGCAATTCGCGTAGCCTTTGGGTTCACCTTAAACACCATAACTCCCTGATCGGAAAGTTGTGCGGTTTTTTCAGATACTATAGGCTCAATGATTGTTGAAAGTGACTGCGCGCTTGCCGCAGTGATAAGCTTCTTTTCCATCTTTGCGGGCGCTCTCTTCTCTTCTTTCTCTTCTTTCTCTTCTTTAACCTCCTTCACCTTCTCTTCATTCTTCGCAGCATCAACAACCTGTCGTGCAACGCTTGCAGACTCTGTTTGTTCGCCTTTCTTTTTAAATTTATCGAAGAAGCTCATAATTTAACTTCCAACGGACCCTAGTCCGGTTCGATCATGATCGCCAACTGAAGTCGGCTGGGGAGATCGATTATTAGAGGTCTCAGAATACGTCTTAACGATCATCTCGATCGCCGCCTTTGACGCAATCACAAACGGATACTTTACCAAATCTTTAACATTCAGGCTTGTAGCTGAAATTGTTCTGGTATTATCAATGTTTCGCGCTGCGCGAACCAGATTCTTATCGCCTTCTGTGGTCACAACAAGAGCTTTCTTTTCCTTTCCAGGCAAATTCATGCGCATGCCGATTATTGACTTTGTCTTTGCCTCCGGCATGTCATAACTTTCAACTGCAACAAACAAATCAGAAGCCACTTTATCTGAAAGCATTACCGCAAGTGCCTTTCGCTTCGCCTTTTTGTTAATCTTTATGCCAAATACGCGTTCTTTGATCGGTCCGAAAGTAACTCCTCCGCCAGCCCAAATCGGCGATCGTCGTGATCCATGACGCGCCCGACCCGTTCCCTTCTGCCTCCACGGCTTGCGCCCTCCGCCGCGAACTTCGCTGCGGTCTTTAGTCTCGGCAATGCGCACACGGCTGTTAGCATCTTGCGCTACTACCGCTTCATGAACAAGCGCCGGATTAGCTGCCACGCCAAACAAGATGTCCGGCAATTCCATTGTTCCGGTTTTGGTTCCGTCAAATTTGTATACATTTACTTCTGCCATATGCTTCCTGTCGATGTGGTAATGCTCACAAAGCTGCCTCTGCTGCCAGGAATTGCGCCCTTTACCGCAATCACATTATTAGCTTTGTCTACTTGGATTATTTCAAGATTTTTAACTGTAACTTGGTCGCCTCCCATTCTACCTCCCATTCGAGTTCCCTTAAACACGCGCTGAGGCCCGCCTGATCCAATCGATCCAGGCATGCGCAACTGGTCTTTATGCCCGTGCGACGCTGGACTGCCGTGGAAACCATGGCGCTTAACAACCCCCTGAAAACCTTTTCCCTTGGAGGTCCCGATCACATTCACTGTCTCTCCAGGCTCAAAAGCTCCTGCGTCAACAGTCTGCCCGCGCTCAGGATTTTCGCCTTCTGTAAGTTCGAACTCCTTCACAAAAGCAAACGCGCCCAAATCTTTCCATTCCTCTTTCTGTGGCTTGTTCACTGATTTTGAAATGCCAAATCCGAGAACAGCGGTCTGCTTCCCCTGCGTGTTCGCCCTGACCATAGTTACCGTGCAAGGCCCTGCCTGAATCAACGTCACAGGGACAACTGTGCCGTCTTCCTTAAAGACCTGGGTCATTTCTAATTTTCTTCCAATTAATGCTTTCATAATAACAGGTCGGATATGTCCGATTGAACCTATCATCTAGCTAATGAAAAACTAGAAGTCGTCAAACATCAAAAGATATTTAACAGCCCCTAGTCTAAGCGCGCTGAATTGTGCTTAGAAATTTACAAATTTTTATGGTTCCTTTCAGTTCCTCTCAAAGCATCAAGGAGGGTATCTTGCCTTGCCGAATCCCGACAGACCTAACTCCTTGGTTCGAATGGGAACATTGTTATTTGAGCACACGCTACGAACGTGTTGCCGAATAGTTTTTGAGGATAAATTTCAGAAATTCGAGCAGATTTCTTCAAAGATTTTTGAAGCGATGCTGGAGGCATCGTTGAAAAAATATTTGTAGGAAGCTGCCGGATTTCTGAGATTTAGGCCAAATATGTATTCGGCAACGCGTTCGTAATCACATCTTAATTTCGATATCTACGCCTGACGGCAAGTTAAGCGTCATAAGCGAATCAACTGTACTCTCAGACGGGCTCAGAATATCTATCAGTCGCTTGTGGATTCTCATCTCATACTGTTCGCGCGACTTCTTGTGCACAAATGTCGATTTGTTAACAGTGAAGCGCCGCTTTTCAGTTGGCAACGGAACAGGGCCCAATATGCTGGCACCTGTCCGCTTTGCGGTTTTGATGATCGTATCAGCGGCTGCGTCGATGATTTTATGATCGTACGCGCGGATCTTAATTCGTATTCGCTGTTTTGACTCTTCTTGCGTTTGTTCAGTTGTAGTTTTGGCTTCTGCCATAAATGTACGATAAGGAGCTTTGAAACATGAACGAGGAAGGAGTAATTCACCCCTTCCCCGATCTGCTTCTTATTCAATAATTTTTGTTACAACTCCTGCGCCAACCGTGCGTCCGCCTTCGCGGATAGCAAATCTCATCTGCTCTTCAATAGCAACCGGCTGAATGAGGTGAATTTCTGTGTGTACAGTGTCTCCAGGCATTACCATTTCTACACCCTCAGGAAGCGAAGCGATGTCGCCTGTTACATCAGTTGTTCGAATAAAGAACTGAGGCTTGTAGCCCTTGAAGAAAGGCTTATGTCGTCCACCCTCTTCCTTTGTAAGCGCATACATCTCGGCCTCGAACTTGGTGTGTGGTTTTACACTTCCAGGAGCTGCAAGAACCATTCCGCGAGCCACTTCGTCCTTCTTAATCCCCCGAAGTAAGAGTCCTGCATTGTCGCCTGCCATTCCCTTATCGAGCATTTTATTGAACATTTCAATCCCTGTAACAACGGTCTTTCGTGGCTGGTCCATAAGTCCGACCATCTCAACTTCGTCGTTCAGATTCACTGTTCCGCGCTCGATGCGTCCTGTTACAACAGTACCGCGTCCTTCGATTGAAAACACATCCTCAATTGGCATGAAGAATGGCTTCTCAGTGTCGCGCGCTGGCTGCGGGATATACTCGTCAAGAGCCTTTAAAAGCTCATGGATTGGCTTTGTTGCCTCTGCATCATCAGGATTTTCAACAGCTTTAAGAGCTGAACCTCGAATAATAGGCACTTCGTCGCCAGGGAATTCGTACTGCTTCAAAAGGTCGCGAATTTCCTCTTCTACAAGATCAATAAGCTCTGGATCGTCAACCATATCAACCTTATTCAGGAAGACAACGATCGCTGGGACCTCCACCTGACGCGCAAGAAGAATGTGCTCGCGTGTCTGAGGCATTGGGCCGTCAGCGGCCGAAACCACCAAAATCGCACCGTCCATCTGAGCGGCGCCTGTAATCATGTTCTTAACATAGTCAGCGTGTCCCGGGCAGTCTACGTGAGCGTAGTGGCGGGCAGGTGACTCATATTCAACATGTGAGGTTGAAATCGTAATTCCGCGCTCCCTTTCTTCCGGAGCGTTGTCGATTTGGTCAAATCCTTTCTTTTGGCTCGCCGGAGAAAAGAGTCCGGAAAGTGCTGCCGTAAGAGTAGTTTTACCATGGTCAACGTGACCAATTGTACCGACGTTTACGTGCGGCTTTGAGCGATCAAACTGTTCTGCCATATGATTTTTACATTTGTTACAGGCTTGGGCAAAAATGCCCATAAAGTCCTGTAAATTATGATTTACTTAAGCGACGCAAGTATAGCAAAACCCCGAAAATATTGCAAGTACTGGGCAAGGATTATGTTCTCAGTCTGTCCTCAGGGTATTTTTGGGCTAGGTTGAGCAAATTTTGTAGACTTTAGGTTATGAAGGGGTCAACGAGGAACCGAGGGAGTAACTAGATACTGAAGGGGTTATAGCGAAAGACGCAGGGGTTAGTTGAAAACAATAAACCTCGTTTTCCGATAATAAGCCCCGTCGACAGCAATAAACTCCGCAGGCCGAATAATAAACCTCAGCTTTTCGAATAAATTCCCTATTCAATCGGTTCCAAGTAAAACCTTTCCTCGCCAGACTCAGAATCGGTAATTTCTGGCTTCTCCCCTGTTTCTAAATCTTTCTCTGCCGCTTTTTCAGCCTCGAGCTCGAGCATCGCCGCCTCAGTAATTGCGTTTATTTCCTCAACGGTGATTGGCTGATCGCCATCACTATCTATGTCATCGTCATCCTCATCGTGCCATTCCATAGCGGGCACCGGTATATCGTCGAATGGGAGATCTTCAATCCCGTCTATCTCGTCAAAGTCATCGCCGACCCAGTCAAGGTCGCCACCGAATCCGACAAGTTCCTCGTATTGATCAACCGGCATCACAACCACCGGTTCGCCCTCCCCTGCGACGATAAGCGTGTCGCCTGTGCGCTGCGCCAATTTGATCAGGCGTTGAAGTTGAAAATTGTCCATATTGCTTTTTACGTAATTGATCAATGACCAAGTAACCAACCCCCAATGAATTCCCAATTTCCAATCCCCAATTGTAAAATATGCGTTGGAGATTCATTGGTCGTTGAAAAATTGTGAATTGGTCATTTATGCAAGGTATCTTATCGCATCTGAAAATTGAGTCAAGGGGGGTCGTTGGACAAAGGAGCTAAAGGAGCTATCAGGGCTAGAAGAGCTAACTCTATTCGCTCTATTAGCCCCCTCGGCAATAAGAAAAACCCGGCACTTTCGTACCGGGTCGATTTTCGATCATGTCGATCGACGCTACCTGAGCGGAAGGCCATGCCGAGTAGCACAGCCCTGGCGATCACCCTGGGCTTCATCCCACCCCCAGGTGAGCTCCACTGTTCCGTCCTTGTGCTTCAGTAGCACAGCAACATTGTCCCGCGCCTCAGCGTGCACCGAAGCTGCCAAGAACATGTCATGGTAGTCCAGGCAGGTCGGGTCAGCTGCGTAGAGCCAAATCCCCTCCCAAGCGCCGAGCGTCAGCTGTTTGCGTTCGTTAAAGAATGTTCCGCGGCACACCTTTGGCTTGATCCTACAGTTGTTCACCCCATTGTGCGCCCACATCCAGTAGAATCCACGCCTTGGTTCACGCTCTGCAAAATCCACCAACGTTGTGTCATCTCCCAGGTAGCGCACGCCGAGAAGCTCGCACGCCTTCACCAGCCCGAACGATCGCGGAGACGGCGCCAGAATCAGCGTATCCAGTTCGGGGGCCTCTGGCTGCAGCGGCGGATTTTCGATCCTTGAGAGCCACTCATCGTACCAGGGGACAAGATCGGCACTCCCGAAAAGCTGCTCGCATACGCGCTTTGCATGCGGCAGACGCCTGTCTTCATGAACTCCGATTCCTGAAACATCGATCATTTCTTACTCCCTTGAATGAACGTTGTGATGCGATCTTGTCATAATTGGGGCGGGATGTCAAGGGCTTGGTATAAGTCGTAGAGGAGCTTAAAGTGAGCTTAAAGTGAGCTTAAAACGAAAAACGCGGAGCTTAAAAGAGCTTTAAATTCATAATTGACAGTCCATTATCCACGGTCTGAAACACAGGAGTATATAGTAGATAGTAAATTGGGAAACGAGGTACGAGAGTTCATAGTTGACAGTTCATAGTCAATTGTCATCTTGAGCAATTGCGAAAGATCCTTCGTCGCAATCAGCGATCTCCTCAGGATGACAAGGGTAGTGATAAACAAAAGAACGCGATTGCTCGCGTCCTTTGTTATGTAGTTTTGTAGCCTTTTGCAGGCTTGTAGCCTCCCGATCCTACGACCGCTTCTCAATAATCTCTTTCGCAACATTTGAAGGCACTTCCTGATATTCATGGAACTCCATTGAATAACTTGCGCGGCCCTGGGTCATTGATCGAAGCGCTGTAGCGTAGCCAAACATTTCAGCTAAAGGCACATAAGCAGCAACGGTTTTCACATTTCCACGCTCGCCCATTTCCTGAATTTGTGCGCGCTTGGAATTCAAGTCACCTACAACGGTGCCAAGAAACTCTTCAGGGGTTACGGCCTCAACCTTCATCATAGGCTCCAGCAAAACCGGGCTTGCCTTCTTTGCGGCTGCCTTAAATCCCATAGAGCCGGCCATCTTAAACGCTGCTTCGTTGGAGTCAACTTCATGGTAGGACCCGTCATAAACCGCAACTCGCACATTAATCAGCGGATACCCCGCAACAACTCCGCGGTCAAGCGCCTCGCGCACGCCTTTTTGAATAGCAGGAATATACTCTTTTGGAATAGCGCCGCCTTTAATTTCGTCAACAAACTCATACTTAGGCCCTTCAGGATCGGTAATCGGTTCAACGCGCAACCAACAATGGCCGTACTGACCGCGTCCTCCGGATTGCTTGATGTACTTACCCTCCCCTTCTGCAGTCGCGCGAATGGTTTCGCGGTAGCTAACCTGAGGCCGGCCGACTGTGGCGTCAACATTAAATTCTCGCTTCATGCGATCGATGATAATTTCAAGGTGAAGCTCACCCATTCCCGAAATAATGGTCTGTAAAGTTTCATCGTCAGTTCGAATTCGGAAAGTCGGATCTTCTTCCGCCAGTTTCTGAAGCGCAATACCAAGCTTCTCCTGGTCGGCCTTAGTCTTTGGCTCGATCGCCTGAGAAATTACAGGCTCAGGGAAAGTGATTGATTCGAGCACAACCGCATCGTCAGGATCGCAAAGAGTATTCCCGGTTGTAGTGTTCTTAAGCCCGACTGCGGCCGCAATCTCCCCTGCATAAACCTGATCCACATCCTCTCGATGGTTTGCGTGCATTCGAACAATTCGCGAAA
This sequence comes from bacterium, assembly GCA_043818555.1. Lineage (GTDB taxonomy): Bacteria > Patescibacteriota > Patescibacteriia > UBA9934 > UBA9934 > JAUYIW01. Next base: position 17,832 of record JBDRFP010000036.1, read on the forward strand.
TTCGCTCTTTTTTATCGGTTGATGTATTCAACACATAACTACCGGCCTTGAGTGTACCAGAATACACTCTGAAGAAAGCCAGCTTTCCAACAAACGGATCAGTTGCGATTTTAAACGCGAGCGCTGAAAACGGAACATCGTCTGATGCTTCGCGGACAACCTTCTTCTCAATGTCGGCCGGGTCAAAACCCTCAACAGCCGGGACATCGAGCGGCGATGGCAAATACTCAACCATCGCGTCGAGCAACAGCTGTACGCCCTTGTTCTTGAGCGCAGATCCGCACAGAACCGGAAAAATCTCAAGCGAAATCGTAGCTTTGCGAAGAACCCTGGCAAGATCCTCGTATGGGATGTCTTCTCCGGCAAGAAATTTTTCCATTAGCTCTTCGTCATTTTCAACAATCGCCTCAATGAGTTTTGCGCGCCACTCCTTTGCGTTCTCAGCATACTCTTCCGGAATTTCAATTTCCTCAATATCGCGCCCAAGATCATCGCTATACATGAAAGCCTTCATCTTCAACAGATCCACGATGCCAATAAAGCCGGCCTCGGAACCAATTGGGAGCTGAATTGGATGAGCTTTTTTCGTAAGACGCGCGTGGATTGATTCCAAATCCTTAAAAAAGTCAGCGCCGGTTCGGTCAAGTTTATTAATAAAACAAATTCGAGGCACTTTATATTTATCAGCCTGGTGCCACACGGTTTCTGACTGTGGCTCCACGCCGGCAACGCCGTCAAAAACAGTTACGCCGCCGTCTAGCACGCGAAGCGAACGCTCAACCTCCACTGTAAAATCAACGTGCCCCGGAGTGTCTATAATATTTATTCGATGATCTTTCCAAAAACAAGTTGTGGCAGCAGAAGTGATGGTAATACCGCGCTCCCGCTCCTGTTCCATCCAGTCCATTTCAGCCTCGCCCTCATGCACCTCTCCAATCTTGTGCTTCTTTCCTGTATAAAACAAAATGCGCTCGGTAACGGTTGTCTTCCCAGCGTCAATGTGAGCGATGATTCCGGTATTCCGGGTGCGCTCTAGTGGATAGTCACGGGGCATAGGTATGCGAAAGTAAGTAGTAAGTAGGTAGTAGTAAGTAATTTGTAATCGTTGAAGACGTTTAATCACTCGCTCCGCTCGCTCGTTAAAATCGTTAATTTTGGTCGACTTTAACGTCTTTCACGAGGCCGAAGGCCGATTGAACGGTTTTAACGTCGCGCAAAATGGGCAAACGCTCGATTAGCCTCTGCCATCCTCTGTACATCCTGTTTCTTCTTTACTGCATCCCCTTCGTTGTTTGACGCTGCAATGATTTCGTCCGCAAGCTTCTCTGCCATTGGCCTGCCTTTTTTGGAACGCGCAGCTGTAATCATCCACTTAAGAGCAAGCGCGTAGCGACGATCGCCGCGTACAGGCATAGGAATCTGGTAGTTTGCGCCTCCAACACGGCGAGACTTCACCTCCATACTAGGCACAACATTTTTGAGTGCCGTGTCGAACACGTCCACCGGATCCTGCTTAGTTTTATCTGAAATAACATCAAGCGCATCATATACCACGCGCTGTGCTGTTGACTTTTTGCCATCCAGCATTAAATAGTTGATGAGCTTGGCTAGCAAAACATTGCCGAACTTAACATCGGGCTTGATCTTTCTTTTTTGTGCTTGTTTTCCGCGCATATTCTGTTAAATCGCTCGCCTCCGGCTCGCTCGTTAAAATCGTTCAAATCGTTAATTGTTCGCTTTAACGTCTTTAACGCATTTAACAAGGCCGCCAGGCTGATTGAATGTTTGTTACTTTTTAGGCTTCTTAGCTCCGTATTTAGATCGTCCTTGGTTCCTCCCCTCCACTCCAGTGGTGTCGTATCTTCCTCGAACAATGTGGTAGCGTACACCAGGAAGGTCCTTTACGCGTCCACCGCGAATCATTACGATTGAGTGCTCCTGCAAATTATGTCCCTCTCCCGGAATGTAGGCGTTTACTTCTGTCCCATTTGACAATCGTACACGCGCATATTTACGAAGCGCTGAGTTTGGTTTCTTCGGTGTCATCGTTGTCACCTTCACGCAAACGCCACGCTTAAACGGCGCTCCTTTTGGAAGGTCAGAGCGTCGGCGACGAAGTGTATTAAGAGTGTATTGCATGGCCGGAGATGCTGACTTCACTTTTGAAGTCTTCCTGCCCTTTCTTACAAGTTGATTAATTGTTGGCATAATCATCTAATTCCCAATTTTCAAGTACCCAATTCCCAATTGGTTATTGGTCATTGGAAGTTCATTGGTCATTGGTTATTTGGTAATTGGTAATTTCCTGTTTTAGATGGCCGAAATGTATCATAGCCAGTAAAATTCGTCAATATTTGAGAGTTGACAATATAATAAAAGGGCTAACGGAGCTATCTGGGCTAGTGGAGCTAGCTTTTTAGCTCCTCTGGCTCTTCTGGCCCCTATTGGAGCTATCCGAAAATCAGACTTAATAGCAACAAACAATTCTCCCCTACCAGGCCGTTGCATAACGCATATGCTGGCCAGCTAACAAAGAAAAATACATTAAACGCTGGGGCGATAATTGAGATAAGCACCAGGATCAACAACGCCTGAGGGCCGTAAGTTGCAATTGCGTTGCGGAGTTTTTGGTGCTGAGGTTTTACAAGCAGTGCGTCGACGAGCTTGGAGCCGTCGAGCGGATGAACCGGTATGATGTTGAAAAACAGCAGGAACAGATTGATTATTACAAGCAACACGAGGAAAACCGGAAGCAGGCTCGAGCTGGCTAACATTCCGGCAGATGCCAGCCCCCTAAGAGCCAAGGCGGCAGCGACTGCGAGTAGAAGATTTGCAAATGGGCCTGCAAGCGCAATGTGCACCGCGTCTTTTTTTGGATCTTTAAGGTTATACGGATTAAATGGTACCGGCTTGGCCCAGCCGAAACCTAAAAGCAAAAGCGGGATCAACCCGATCGGATCAATGTGGGCGATCGGATTCAAAGTCAGTCTACCGGCCTGAGCCGCAGTCGGATCGCCTTTCCGATTTGCCATATACGCGTGCGCAAACTCGTGAACCGTAATAGACAAAAAAATCACCACAATCCATACGATCGCTATGGCCGGTGAGTTAAATAGTAGGCTTAAAAACATACGAGCGGATCATACACCAAATTGCCGATTCTGACTAGACCTCGCGCCAGTGTGACAAATCTCTCCCAAGTAACTCTTCAACGTAGGCAATATCTTCCTCAAACCTTGGTACAAGTTCTGCTCGCAACTCAGAACTCATCTCCGGACGCTTATTACTCGACCCAACTCTGCGTACTACCTGCTTAACCTTGCCTAAGGGTCGGCGAAGGAAAATTGGCATGTTGCGTCCAATTCCACTAAAGCTCACTTTTTCCATTGCGCGCTGAAGCCACCCAAACCTTGGCTCAATAAACTGGTTTGATTTCCGCTCAAAGTCAAATTCATATTCCGAATCCACATTCAAAAATTCACAAATTTGTTTTACTGCCCCTGGAGTGTCTGCTACGAAGTCATCAAAGAGCATCACCAATATGTTCTCCTTTGGAAACAAGGAGTAATACTTGCCTAAATGCTTCTTATACGAACTTACGTTGCGGTAATGCTGGAACCTGGGATGATTCTCCTTGGCCATTACATCGAAGTTTGGAAAAATAGACTTTTTAAATCCGAACCTGTTCTCGTGCCAGTAATCAGAAAACGCCCTATCGATAGGATTGCGGAGCAGAAATATTAACTTAACGTCAGGAAGATGCTCGCCGATCAAATCTGCCGAGTCTGGATAGTAAAAATACATTACCGTAGCTTCGCCAACTGCTTTTTGGTTTTCATTTGGAGAAAAAAGGCTTTTATACCATTCCCATCCTTTATGGAAATAACCAGACCCAAGCGGATCTGAACCAAGTGCCCCCTTGGAGGCCGTACCCCTTTCAAGCTCGCCCTTTATATTTGAAAAAAGCTAATCTCTTTTGGGTCGCTCATGAATACTTCGGGATGTTGGCTTAAATAACTCGCAAGCGACGTTGTACCACTCTTTGGAGCACCTGCGATTATAAAATTTGGTAAAGCCATATTAAACCGATTTTTGTAAAATTAAGATCATCTCTTTGTTATCTGTGCCGGCAACTCCTTGCACATATTGCCTAAGACCAATCCAAGGAGATTCGCCCAAAAACCGAACGTCAAACCTATCTTTTACTAAACTTAGGACATCTTCCTTGGTCATGCAATGTGGGTGAGCTGGGTCGCGCTCTTTTTGCGAAGCGAATGTCTCGACCGTGAGAATAAAATAACCTCCGGGCATTAACACTCTTTCTACCTCATCTAAGGCTGAGCCTGGGCTGGTGACATGGTCGATTACATTAGTGCAAAAAACAACATCAAATTGATTTTCCGAAAATGGAATCTGCTCAGCAGATGCCTTAACTATCCGCATGTCATTTGGATAACTATAAATGTCCTGATACTGATCACCTAACGGATCTACCCCAATCCTCTTGCCAGGAACAAAATGTAGCACTGTACTAATCCCGCATCCAACATCTAGAACCCTTGATTCCTCATTTAATTCACATGTGCCCAAAATTTCATCAAAAAACCTGTACCGTTCCCAATATTCTCGAACCTTGTCTTGATTTTGTGCAAACTCAATCCCCCACTCCTTTTGGTACGCAAGTTCAACATCGGACTTGTCATACACCTTGTGAGCAATGTGATCAAGGCCAATCTTCTTGCACAATGACTTAATTGGTTTTGGTAGTTTTTTTGCTAACCGGAGCATGAACATATCTATTCACCGCTAACTATAAAAAATGGATTATACAAATCCTGCTTATTATACCTCAAAGGCTTTTGAGATTCTGATTCGAGCACACTCCCACCCGCCTCTTCCACGATTATCTGCGGTGCTGCGCTGTCCCACTCCATAGTAGGGCCAAACCTTGGATACAGGTCAGCCTCACCTTCAGCTACGGCCAGGAACTTGCGCGAACTGCCCATGTGCAAAATTTCTGCGTCCGGATGCTCATCAAGAAACTGCTGAGTCTTCTCGTTCATGTGCGAGCGGCTTGCAAAAATACGCTTTGGGCTGTTTTGACCAACGTGGATCTGTTCGATCGTTTCGTCGCGGCCTTGTCGGAACGCACCCTTCCCTTTTTCTGCCCAATAAACCTGCCCATAAACAGGCACACCAACAACTCCCAGAATCACCACACCATTCTCAACAAGCGCCACATGCACTGCAAAATCCCCTGTGCGCGCAATAAAACTCTTTGTCCCATCGAGCGGATCTACAATCCAAACCCGATTCCAATTTTTGCGTTCTTCGTAAGGCGTATGGGCGCTCTCTTCGCTAAGAAACGGTATGCCGGTCTCGGACAAGATCGACTCAATCACCTCGTTCGATCTCTGGTCGGCAATCGTCACAGGGAATCCGTCGTCCTTTTGTTCAACATCAATATCTCCGGCCTCGTAGACCTCGATTATCGTCTTGTTGGCTGCTTCAACTGCCTTTTTTGCAGTTTCGAGTAAGCTCATACTAAACAATCATACCAGCCGCAGCGGTTTCGCGCGACTCAGGATCGATTAAAATAAAACTACCGGTCGACCGATTTCGTCGGTAAGGGTCAAAGCAGATTGGACGATCGGTCTTAAGGGTAAGTCTTGCGATGTCATTTAAGCCTACACGATCACTGGCATCACGCTTTAGAGTCTGCACATCTACCTTATAAACCACCTTGTCGATCGTTGCGGTTGCCTTCATTGTACCGTGCATGATCGAATATGGCTTGCCAACGCTTAGCTGTTCCTCACTGAGCCAACAAGTCATTGCATCAAACTCGTTTGCAACCTTTGGCTGGTTACCTTTACGCGAAATCATATCTCCTCGGCTAACCTTAACGCCACCTGACAAATCGATCGTGACCGACGATGGAGCCACGGCCTTGTTAACGATTTTGTCACCAATCGCAATAGCCTCAATCGTAGCCTCGTCTCCACCAGGCGACACCACAACATCATCACCCGGCTTTAATACACCGCTCACAATACTACCTGCCACCTTGCAAACATTGCCGTTCATAACCGCCTGCACAGGCATCCTAGCATCAATGTAATTCCAGTCGCTCGCAATGTGAACATGGTCGAGCAGATATTTAAGCGTCGGACCATCGTACCAGCGCATTCTGTCAGACCGATACACAATATTGTCCCCTTCCCGAGCGCTAACCGGAATGACATGAATATCATTAATGGCAAATTTGGTAGAAAATTTTGTAAACTCCTGAACTATTTTCTCAAACACCTCTTCTTTAAAATCGACCAAATCCATCTTGTTCACGCAAAGCACTAAATGCGGCACCTGCAAAAGCGAGCTAATGTATGTGTGCCTGCGAGTCTGCTCCTGGATGCCCTTTGTTGCGTCGATAAGGATTAATGCCATGTTCGCTGTTGACGCTCCGGTTACCATATGTCGGGTAAACTCAACATGCCCAGGCGTGTCTGCAAATATAAATTTGCGCCGAGCAGTCTCAAAATATCTGTACGCAACATCAACTGTAATACCCTCTTCCCTTTCGCGCTTAAGACCGTCGGTAAATAATGAATAATCGAGCCTGCCACTTGCGCTCGCAGCTTTTACAGATTCAATCTGGTCCGTAGTCAGCGATCCAGAATCGTACAGCAAACGACCGATGAGCGTACTTTTTCCATCGTCCACGCTGCCAACCGCAGCAAGCCTCATTAACTCTTTTTGATGATTCATACCCGGTAGTACAACTTCGAATGATGCCAACGATAAGCCGTGGCATCAAAGTTGTGGAGTGAAACATGAATTTAATTTAAGGGTTATTACCAGCTCAGCGTAGTACACTACTCAATATCGAAGTTGTGCTACCGGGCATACTAAAAATATCCTGCTCGTTTTCTTTCCTCCATTGCAACCGCGCTTAACTGATCGTCGACCCTGGAACCCCGCTCGCTTTGAGTTGATAGTTCCAGCTCGATGATGATCTCGGCCACAGTCGAGGCGTTCGATTCAACCGCGCCCGTGCAAGTTGCGTCTCCAATGGTTCTGAACCTAACACGCTTCATCTCCAGCGACTCACCGTCATTCAGGCTAATCACAGGGGCATGAACTAACAGATTGCCATCTCGATGAACGCAAGGTCGATCTGCGGCAAAATACAAATCCGGAAGCTGAATTTTCTCTTGGTCAATGTATTGCCAAACATCGAGCTCGGTCCAATTGCTAATTGGAAATACTCGAAAATGTTCATCGTTCGCACAAAATGAGTTAACTAGCCGCCAAACCTCTGGCCGTTGCGAGTCCGGATTCCACGCGCCCGAAGCGTCACGGTGAGAGAAAAATCGCTCTTTAGCTCGTGCTTTCTCCTCGTCGCGCCGACCTCCGCCAAGCGCCGCGTCGAACTTGTGCTCTTTTAACGCATCTCTCAGAACTGCGCTTTGGGCTGAATTCCGACTCCCGGCGATTGCGTCGTCAAACCTCGCGACATACAGCTTGGCGCTGAGATCGCGAACAAAATCATCGCGGTACTTAATGGTCTCTGGAAAATTATATCCGGTATCGACATGAAGCAGTGGGAACAGAAGTTGGGACGGGTAAAACGCTTTCCGAACCAAATGAGTCAGTACGATCGAATCTTTCCCGCCGGAAAATAAAATAACCGGACGCTTAAAATGCGCCGCGGTTTCGCGAATAACATGGATTGCCTCTGATTCGAGCTCGTCCAAAAAGGTCAACATAATTTTGAATCGAGCGCATCAAAAATGCTCTGCACACACCCGTCAACGCTCTCTTCATGCGTGCGCACAGCCACATCAGGATTCTCCGGAGCCTCATACGGGTCATCAATGCCAGTAAAATTCTTAATCTCGCCAGCGCGAGCTTTTTTATACAGTCCCTTAACATCGCGCGCTTCGCAAACATGAAGCGGGCAATCAACATAAACTTCAATAAAACGATCCTGCCCAATTAATTCTCGAGCGGCATCACGATCGCATCTATACGGTGACACAAAAGATGCCACAACAAACACTCCCGAATCTACTAAAAACTTCGCAATCTCGCGCACGCGGCGAATATTCTCTGCTCGATCGGCAGCGGAAAATCCAAGGTCGGAATTCAAACCGCACCGCAACGCATCGCCGTCTAGTAACACGCACGGAATTCTCTCTTTCGATAAAATCGACCAAATTCGATTTGCAATCGTGGACTTCCCTGAGCCTGACAGCCCGGTAAGCCAAATCACACATGGTTCTTTTTTAATTTGGCATAGCATATATTAAAACAAATCTGTGTTTCCAAATTATTCTTACTTTGATAAGGTATAATATATCCCAGTTATACGCGTTTCTAGTTCCGGTGTCAAAATCGTCAACCAGTTTGCTATACAGATACAAAAAGAATCCTGATTCTTGATAAATATCCTCGACTCTATGGCTTTAAACCAACAAAAAACCGTCATCGTGCTTGGAATGGCCAGAAGCGGCACATCTATGACCGCTGGAATTTTGCACATGATGGGCGTTAATATGGGCTCTGATATCCACTGCGGGGGCTGGAATCCGCGTGGAGATTTTGAAGACTTGGAATTCCGGAATTTAAATTTTCGAATTTTTGACTCTCTTGGCGCGCATTTTTACCAAAATCCACCTACGATTACGGACATAATCCAAACAAAGCATTTATTTGAGAATGAGGTCAGGCAGCTGGTCAAGGGAAAATCGTCAATCGACAGACCGTGGGGCTGGAAAGACCCGCTTACATGCATGACAATCGAGATTATTTTGCCACATTTAACAAACCCCTACTTTGTGTGTGTTTCGCGGAATCCTGAAGGCATTGCAACTTCGCTACAAAGGCATGCCAAACTTGATTATGAATACGCAAAATCTCTTGCGAATCAATATATACACGAAATTGACTCATTCAAAAACAGGCACCCGGAACTCCCATTTCTTGACATAGAATTTGAAAAAATAATCAACTCACCCATTGCAACGGCCGCGGCTTTAGCTGACTTTCTAAAAATAAATCTTGCAGACAGCTCAATAGCAGAGATTGAAACATTCATTCTTCCCAGGGACCGAGTTGGGACAGAAAAACGCAAAGCCGCAATAATGGGATTACTCTTTTTCCGTGCGCCAAGGTTTATAAAAAAATGTATAAATACTCCTCTTAATTTGCCCACTCATATTAAACAGCTGTTCCGAAACAATTTCCGAACATGAACTAGCCGTTACTATTTCTTCATGCGCCCATCAAACGCACTTTATGAATTTAAGCGTCATAATCCCTACTTACAACCGACAAGAACATCTGGAAAAATGTTTATCTTCAGTTTTCACACAAACCGTCCTGCCGTCAGAAATAGTAATCATCGATGACGGAATACTGCCCGTGGATTATATCCAAGACATTGAGATGAGGATGGAAAGTCTCGGGATCGAGCTTGCGTATTATAAAAAGGATCACTCAGTAGAAAGGCGCGGCTTATCTGAGTCCAAAAATATTGCAATTTCAATAGCGAAAGAAAGCGTCCTTCTGTTCCTTGATGATGACATTATTCTGGAAAAAGACTTTATTCAATGCATTGGAGAAGTATGGGAAAATTCTGATGATGCCTGGTTAATTGGGGTTGGCGGCAAAATTACAAACAACAGAATACAAACAAGATGGGAAAAATTATTTCATACATTTTTTGGACTTCGTTCTAAAACACCTTGGGATATTACAGATGTCGGCTTTCAAACATGGGATGAACAAATAGAGCATAAAACCAGGGCTTACTACACGCATGGAGGTCTATGCTCCCTATATAAAGATTACATGAAACACATCCCCTTTAGTACCTTTTCAGGTGGGAGGACAGGGCTTGAGGATGTAGATTTTTGTTTACGCGCCAAACAACAAGGGTATCATTTTATTTATGAACCTCGAGCCAGGGCGTCCCACGACCACAATAACTACCAAGGCGAGTCGTCATTTCAATCTGGGAAAAAGGAAACTGTGAACCGGAAACTCATTTTTAAACACCATTCAACGAAAAATGTGATTAATTACATGCGATTTTTTTGGTCGACCTCCGGCTGGATCTTACGACAATTTCTTGCCGGCCATTTTCAAAAAGGGATGGGTATGCTGGCTGGACTATTTTTATGAACATCCTCTACGTAATCACAAGAAGTGACCGGGGCGGAGCGCAGACTAATGCGCTCTCGCTTGCGCGTGGGATGAAAAAGCGCGGGCATAATGTTTGTGTTGCTACGGGTGAACCGGGCTGGCTTACCGATCATTGCGCTAAGGTAGGCATTCCAACCATGTCGATCCGGTCGCTTTCACGATCTTGGAATCCGATTAAGTCGTTCCGATACGTGGTCGAGCTGCGACAGTTGTTAAAAACTCATCAATTCAACATTGTTCATTTTCATAGCTCAAACGCGCTTCTTGGGCTGCTCAGCATGCCAAAGCGTCATCGCGACGGAAAATTTTTCGCCACGATCCACGGCTGGAGTGTATTGCACCCCGGATGGCAGGGATCGCGTATTAAAAAGTTGCTATTTGGTGTTGCAACAAAATTTTTACTTCCGCAGGCCGATCGTGTAATATTTGTATGCCATGCCGATCACGCATTTGCTCTCAGCAGGAACCTTTCCCCGACCAACAACTGCAACATAATCCATAACGGAATCCCTGCTGATTATCAATTTGCAACGCGAGACTCAGCACGCGAGCGGCTTGAAGCCAGGCTCGACGATGCCGAGTTCGTAATCGGAACCGTTGCGCGGCTGGATTATTCAAAAAACCTTGACCTCATCCTCGACGCGGCGAACCTGCTACGCGATAGGCCTTATCGATTCATTATTCTGGGCTACGGACCTGAAAAAGAGCGGCTACAAAATCGAATACAAACAGAAAATCTACATCAAGTTACGCTCATCAACGATATTGAGCACCCGGCAGAACTGATTAAAGCATTTGATATATTTGTCCTATCCTCCCGATATGAAGGCTTCCCGTACACGCTTCTTGAGGCCGGTCTTGCCGAAGTGCCGATCATCGCTACGAACGTGGGCGGCGTAAACGAAATCGTAGAAGCCAATGTTACCGGCCAGTTGATCCCGAGCATGGATGCTGAAGCGCTTTCCAGGGCGATTATCAGATTCGCTGACGATCACCAGTCGGCCGCAAGCTGCGCGGCGCGGCTAAACCAAAAAATACTACACAACTTCACAGAAAAAAGCACAATAGAAAAAACAATGGAGGCATACGAAAGAACTTATGCAGAGCAGAACTAAAATCCGAAGCTGGATATTACTGATCGGCGATGTAATAATTCTGTACCTGGCGCTTGCGCTCACACTGTTCCTTCGAGGAGGCGGAGATTTTCTGCAGGAATTTTGGACGCAGCATGTTGTGCCGTTTACAATCCTCAACCTTATTTGGGTTGTTATTTTTTATATTAACGACCTTTACGCGCACCATCACTTCCGAATCTCCGGGGCATTTATTCAAAGCTTTGGGCGCGCAATGCTCGTGAACGCGATCGCGACAGTCATCTTCTTCTACCTGGTGCCCGACTTTGGAGTTACGCCAAAAACAAACTTATTTATCTTTGTCATTGCGTTCTCAATTCTATTCCTCGCCTGGCGAGCGGTCGTAGGCAAACTGCTTACCCATGAGGAAATGAAAAAAGCTGTGCTGTTCCTGGCGGTCAGCAACGAGTCGCTTTCTCTTGCAGATGAGCTTTCAAACAATCCGCTGTCGCAATACAAGGTCGCCGGCATTATAACGCCTGATGAACAAAGCCATTCCCCGCTTTCGTCCGGCATTGAACTAATGCCTGCATTTTTAAGAATCGAACAAATCATTGCTGAAAGAAAAATCGAAATGATTGTAATTGGCGACACAGCACTCGACCGCATGCGCGCTGACCTGTTCCCAATGCTACTTCAGGGAGCCACGATCACAACCGCAACGACATTTTGGGAGCACTATCATAGAAAGTCCCCTGTCGATATTGCAAATACCGACTGGGCAATCAATAGTTTTAGCAATATTCAAAACAAAGAATTTGATTTTCTCAAACGAGTGGCCGATATTGACCTAACTCTCATTATTGGAATCGTAATGTCGTGGCTGATGGTTATTATTGCTTTTGTGATAAAATTGACAAGCCGAGGTCCGATTTTCTACAAGCAGGATAGAATTGGGAAATTTGGACAACCGTTCACACTGGTCAAATTCCGCACAATGACTCACGACGCAGAAAAAGACGGGCCGCAGTGGTCTGTCAAAAATGACCCAAGAGTGACCAAGATTGGCAAAATACTCCGTCACACGCACCTTGACGAACTCCCTCAGCTCTACAATATTCTTAAAGGCGATATGTCATTCATTGGCCCGCGCCCTGAACGGCCGAACTTTGTAGATATTCTCAGCGACCAGATTCCCTTCTATCCGCTTCGCCACCTGGTAAACCCGGGCATCTCCGGCTGGGCGCAAATCAACTACCGCTACGGATCCAGCGTTGAAGACGCAAAATGCAAGCTGGCCTACGACCTTTACTACATTAAACACCGGTCATTCTTCTTTGACTTTAAAATCGCTTTAAAAACCATTGCTATGCTTTTCCGTGGCGAGGGGCGATAACTTTACGAACTAAGTTCCACTAAGCCCTTTTAAGCTCTGCGCTTCCTGCGTTAAGCTCCATCGAGAATATGACAAAACCAAAACTCCAACGCGCTCTTCTGACAATAATCAACGCGTGCGCAGTTCTTGCAGTACTAACGCCGCTCGTAGTCGCATACAATGTCTACTTCCCATTTGTTCTGCCAAAAGCGACCGCCTTTCAAATTATTGTACAGGTCATGGTTGCGGCATGGCTTATTCTTGCGGCCATAAATAAAAAATACCGCCCAGACTGGAAAAACCCTGTCGTCAGAGCCGTGGCAATCTTCATCCTCGCGCTTCTAATTACCCTTCCCTTCAGCATCGACCCTGCGCAATCTTTCTGGTCATCAACCTACAGAATGATGGGTGTATTCCAATATTTGCATTTTGCCGCGTGGTTCCTAGTGCTTGCGTCAGTTTACAAATCATGGAGCGGGTGGAGAGCCCTTTTAATAACATCAACTGCCGCCGCGCTTGTTGTTGATATTATCGGCTTCGTGCAGGATGGCGGAGCCTATTCTGCTACTCGCCTAGATTCCACATTTGGCAATCCACTTTATTTTGCCGCCTACATACTACTTCATATTTTTATAGCTCTGTACCTGTGGTCAAAAGAGCGAAACAAGTCTTGGCAATACGCGTTTCTCGGCGCTGCGGCAATTCATACCATTGCCCTAATCCTATCGGCCAGTCGAGGATCTATGCTGGCGCTTGCTGTAACCGGCATAGCCTTGGTTTGTGGATTAATTTGGCACTACACCACTAAGCGTCGACGAACAATCTTGTTTATTGCCGTCGCGATCCTAGCGATTGTATTCATTGGTTCATTCTTCGCTCTACGATCTGGCCGACTTGAATTATGGGGACAGGAAAATTTACCAACTCCGGTATCGCGAATGATCTATGCCGACCTTGGGAGCGACAGAACTGAAATTTGGAATATTGCAAGAAGCGGGATTGAGGACAGGCCTATTTTTGGCTGGGGCCTGGAAAACTTTGCCGCAACTTCCAACCTATACATCGACCAGGCCGGAGAGCACCAGGCACTGACCGAAACTTGGTACGACCGCGTTCATAATCAGTTTATTGAACTTTTAGTTCTCACAGGGGTCGTTGGATTCCTGGCATTCGTCTGGATGTGGTGGCAGGTTTTGAGGCAAACAATAGCCCATTACCGCCTTGCGGGCATAAAAAAAGAGCGTATAGCGACGCTAATTCTTAGCTTGCTGGTTGCAGCCCACATAATCCAGCTCCAATTTATTTTCGATACCTCAATGGCGAATATGGTTATTTTTGCCATATTGGCAATGATCGCATCCCTAATCGCCTCCACTCGGCCCGGCCAATCTGAAGAGAAAGTCGCCCGTCCGCTGACTGCCGGCATAGTTACAATCATTGCGGTCGCAATCATAATTCCGCTTCAGTACTTTACAAATATCTTGCCGTATCAAAAGACCATTCAGGCGACCAGTGGCTACTTATCGGCAGGGTCGAATTCTGAAGCCGCGCTCGCAGACTTTAACGACTCGCTCGACTCAAATTCAATTTTTAACAATGAAAACCGATTCCTGATGCGCGACGCAGTTGAAGCTCGCGCCGACCTGCAACCAAAGTCAGAGGCCACACAGCGGTATCTGGAAAGTCTGGCTACGGAAATGGAAATACTGCTCAGCGAACGCCCATACGACTACCGCGCGCTTGTACAAACCGCCGAAGTTTACCGTTGGCTTGCGTCCTACGACGATTCCGGGCTTGCAAGAGGCACAGAACTAGCTATGCAGGCAATCGAACTTGGACCAAATCGACCTGAAGCGTACGAGGAACTGGCAGAAATCGCGATCGCATCAGGCGACTACGAAGGAGCGCTATCGCTCTACATCGAGGCCGGTCAACGCTCGCGCCAGCTTCCGGTAATTTCAGGCTACCTGCGCTCACGCATAGTTGTAATCGCCGCCTACCTTGGCGACATAGAACAAATCCCAATCTGGATTCAGGGCGCTGAAGCGGACGGCTATTCAATCGCGTCAGACCCTCGCGTAGCGCTCGCGCTTGCGGATGCGTACACGGAAGAATTCGACCTTGGTCTGGTTCTGTACTATTTGGAAAAAACCTGGGTCAACTATCCGCGCCACACAGGGCTTCTGCGCGCCCGCGCGCTGATGTATTATGAAGCCGGAGACAAAACAGTAACAAGTCTGACTATTAACTTGTTATCCGATGTATACCCTGCGCTCGCTGAAAATCTTAAAACAGAACTGGGGCTGGAATAATTCTTTAAACAATATGAATCAAATCGTCAAACAAAGTTCCTACACAGCATGGCTGCTGAAAATAATCCGAACCTGCGCCACGCTCGCCCTTTTCACTCCTTTTGTATTTTCAATGTACTTTCATCACCCGTTCGACTTTGTTCAGGTGACAATCTTTCAGATTCTGATATTTATTATGGTCGCGGCCTGGATATTGCTCATTGTTGCAGACCGGAAATATCGACCAAATTGGAAAAACCCTCTCATCATTGCCGTCACCATATTCCTGCTTTCTCTTCTGGTTACTCTGCCATTCAGCGTCGACCCTTGGCTTTCATTTTGGTCTGATTACAGGCGGATGGGAGTATTCAACTACATCCTTTATTGGTTTTGGTTCATAATTTTATCCTCCACGAACAAAACATGGACCGATTGGCGATCACTGCTAATTGTCACAAATGGCGTTGCTCTTGCAATAGGCGCCGTTGGCATAACGCAGGTCAATGGAATGCTCGATGTCAGCACCAGGGTAATCGCAACTATCGGCAACCCTCTCTACCTGGCGGCCTATGCCCTACTGCACATTTTTATTGCAATCTACCTTTATGTGACGGAGCAACGGTCGAGCTGGAAACGGTTTTTCGCACTTTCCGCGCTAGTACATTTTTGCGTTCTTATTCTAACGGCGAGCCGGGGGCCGACTCTGGCTTTTTGCGTTGCCGCAGCAATAGGCGCCGCCTTGTTCATTTGCCTTTCAAAACTTCAACGAAAAAAGAAAAAACTCCTTGCCGTAATTTCAATTATCATTTTGATTACGACCGTCTCCTCAGCCCTTTGGATGCGCTCGCCTTCAGGTAAGGCAGCGACAGAAGAGTTTGTGCCTCCGCTCATTGCGCGCATGCTTTATTCCGATTTTGGCTTTGACAGATTAGCGCTTTGGTCTATTGCCCTTGACTCATTCAAGGAACGCCCAATCGCGGGCTGGGGCCTTGAAATGTTCGAGTTGCCGTTCAATGCGCGATTTGACCCTGTGAATACCCATACCAACCTCATTGAGCAATGGTACGACCGTGTACACAACCAATACCTGGATATGCTCGTGGCAACTGGAATCGTGGGGGTCGCTGCTTTTCTATCGATCTGGATAGTCTTGTTTTGGACGCTCACAATGCAACTTTGGCGCAATAAAGATCACAAACAACGCTTAGGGCTGATAGCGTTATTCATCTTATTTACCGCCCATGTTGTCCAACAAATCTTCGCGTTCGACACCCCTGCCGCAGCGCTAATTACTTATCTTCTTCTTGCATTTGCTACATTTGCGATTTCACATAACCGGCCTTTGACTACCGAGCCAGCCAACCGCGCCACAGGCTCGCGCCGCTTAAGTTACATTCTTATCGCTCCTATATTGCTCCTGACGCTCTTTGCCCAATACAAAATCAACTTTACGCCAGCTGTGAAAAACTATCAAAAGCTGCAGGGGCGCAACATCCTAAGCTCTGACCATGTAGCCGCTCTTCAATATTACCGATCGTCAGTTGATACAAAAACGCACCTCATTCATGAAATTCGCAAAATAATTCTCGGAGAACTGTATCCTTGGGGATTTGACGCCCAGATTACATCTCCGGAGCTTGAAGAGCTTACAAAATTCATCTCAGAAGAAATGGAAAAATCCGCCAATGAACGGACCTACGACTTCCTAACCCTGTACGCTACTTCGCAGGCATACAGGCTGTACGGAGAGTACAATCCTGAAGCTTTGGACAGAGCGGAATATTGGGCCTTGCAGGCGATCGATCTGGCCCCTATGCGTTCCGAAGGCTATGAAGAGCTGGCTGAAATTGCGCTGGCGCGAGGCGATATTGACTCAACAGTATCCTGGTATGTGAAGGCGTTTGATAGAGCCCAAGAAACACCCAAGGTCTACGGCGCTTTAAGATTGAGATTTGCGGAAATGTATATGGCAATGGGAGATTTTGAAGAAGGTTTTCACCAGCTTTCAATGGCAAGGGATATGAATTACGACATCTATACAGACACCAGACTGGCTGTACGGATTGCTGACAGCTACACTGAGGAAATGGACATTGCGCAGGCGGTTGAATACCTGGACCAGGTCGGCACATTCTTTAAGACCAACGCGGCAACGCTTCGCGCGCGGGCAAAAATCCACGCCTACGCCAGTGAATATATTACGGCTCAAATCCTGCTTGATAAGCTAAATCTGCAAGATCCGGCGCTGGCTGAGCAAACACGGGAGGAATTGGGGATGTGAAAAAGGAGTTTATTGCGGTATGCGCGGAGCTTAAAATGAGCTTAGAAGAGCTTATTAGCACATACAGGCTACGGATTTTTTTCAGATGTACAGATCGAGAAGCTCGTAATCCATTCTGTAAATCTGTACCGATCTGTAGTCTGTAGGTAAACCAGCTTCAAGTACCAAAAAACCGCCGATTTGACTCGGCGGTCTTTTTGGTAAATTTTGACTAACCCTCCGCTATCTCGACAGTGGCTTCTACATTCCCACTAATGACTTCCACAGACATTTCAACCTCAGTTTCGCTTGAAATCTCTTCGTCATCCGCTGATGGGAAACCTATCTCCGATAGCACTCCGGCCTCGAATACGCCGGCAAGTTCGAGCAAGAGCCACGCTGCAAGCAGCGTAACAATAACGGCGAGTGTCGTTAGGACATTTTTGCTCATAATTTTTTCGATTAAGCGCCGTTACCTGTACAGTCGTCGATCTCTGTCTTTGTAGTTACCGTAGCACCTACAGTACAAGTTCCACCGACTCCGCTTGCCGGAATAGTAATTCCAAACCATGCAGTGTCGCTGGTTTTGTAAGTTTCGCTTGTTCGCCTGCACAAAGATGCCACACTGTCTACTCCACCGGTTTCATCAGTAAAATCAATCTGCTGGTCACCTGTGGTAAGCGCTGTGGTCATTGACGCGTATGCGTCTGTTGCAGTATCGAACTTTTGGTTGCCGACCGGGATTGTACCGTCAATGGAGCAAGTCATGTTCGCTCCATCTGCCCTAATCTGCGCATCCGCGTCAGCGTTACCATTATTTGTACCCGTTACCTCGAATCCGGTAGCAGATGTACCTCCAAGAGCCAGCTCACCGTAGTCAATGGGGCTTGGCGAGAAGGCAACGGATGCATTCTCGGTAACTTCAAAGGTATTGGTGGCACTATGTGAACCTGCTGTTGCGTCCGTTGCCGTAACCTTGATGGTCCAGTCATCAGAAGCAAAAGGAGCTACAGTAGTGGCATCCATATAATGCTGAGTGGCGATGTCGCACTTAAAGTACGCCGATGTAGGACCGATACCCACTTCATTCGCGCATGTTAAGATATAACAATCATTTCCATCACTGCCACAACTATCTCCTGAGCCGGTTCTATACACGACTGCCACAACGCCTGTGGCTGGGTCAATATCATCGATACCATTGGTGTCGGTGACTGTTGCAATAATATCTGAGAGCTGAGTAGTACCAGTACCGGATGTATAGTTTGCAATATGACTACAGCTCGAAGGCACTCCATCATTAGGACAAATTTTAACAGCGGAGACCACTGGCGCAACATTGGTAATTAACACAGTCGCCTCTTCGGCCTGCGAACGCACCAATACAAGCGCGATTATTACAAACAAGCCAATCAAGAGGAGAGCGCCTCCCAGCACTAGGCTTGTTGTGTTATTTTTTTCTGCCATAAATTTAATTTATGAATTAATATTTTAATTGAATAATACAAATTTGGTTCGACCTACCCAAATTCGAGTATTATTATTATACCATTGTTTGTATTTTAATCCTCTTGTTTAGAGTGAAATTGTCCACAGGTCATCGTCACTATTTTCTTGAGTCAGTCTGCTGGAATCTGCCTGTGGTCTTTGTGTTTGCTTGGGTTGTGGCTGAGAGGGCTTTGACTGCGGGGGCTTGGGGGCTAGTGGAACCGGAGGGGTTTCCGGAGCCACGGGAGCTATCGGGACTTGCATGGCAGGTTGCTGTTCCGCCGGTTGTAACGGTGGCGATTGCACAACAACTCCTGCGGACATTTTGCTGGATTTGTCAGATAATTCAGCCCTGTTGTCATTATTTGAATCAATACGAGCTGTTGCTTTTACCTGCGCGCCCGCGTACAACTTGTCTGCGGTTACGGCCAAAGCCCACTGTTTATTTTGTACAAAGGCGGTTCCTAATGGCTTATTGTCGATAAACACCTCCACAAGTGAGCCGTCTGCCGTTATGGATGTGCCGGTTATTGCAGTTGATTTGGCATAAATTGGCGCGTTTACTACCGGGGGCTCCAATTTCTTTTTCCTGCGTTTTAACAAAGCAAGCAAGAACACTGCTAAAATCACAAATAACAGCGCGCCAAGCCCGGACATTGCCAAAACAAACGGGCTATAGGCCCTAAGCACGGTTATATTTATACTGTTCGTACCGGACACTTTATTACCATATTCCACATAGGCAATAAATTTATACACTCCGGGCTGGTCTAATCTGGTAACCCCGCGCAATGTAACGGTCTCCCCTACCCCAACTGTCACGCTTTCGCCCATTAGGGTATCGACCAGTGTTTCATCGCTTGAATATATTTCAACCACAAGTCTACTTACAACCGGGATCTCGCCGATATTTTCAAACTGCCCTGAAAGAGCGATTGTTTCCCGAACTTCGTATTCGGTTTTATTGCTCGTAAACCCGGAAAACTCGCCGAATTGTTTTAATGTTCCGGATAAAAAAACCTCGAATGCTTCTGACGCTGAATATACAAGAGTGTTATTAAAAAAGAAATTCGCAGTTAAAATGTAGTCCCCGGCCACTTCCAAGATACCTATTTCCTGTGTTATTTCTTCGGTCGCCCCTGCTGTTACATAATCAATGTCTGCACCCTCTACAGAAGTTGACAACATGGTCTCCCCGCTACCTGCGTCGTAAACTATAAAATCAATTATGTCAGGCCTCCATGCAACATTCCCGCTATTTTCAACAGTATATTTTGCCATGATTGGCAACCCCTCTTCGCTTGGCAGAACTTTAAAATCCAGGATTTCAAACTCTATAGTTTGTCTGTCCGTAACCGTGAAGTAAACGCCCAACCCTACTCCACGTCTGAGTATTACTCCGGCAGTGCCCTTCATGTCACCCGTATCAATCTCCGTAGGCAAGAATTCGATCTTGGCATTATACTCACCTATGGGTGCTCCCTTTGGCAGAATAGAAAACGAGTATAAATGCTGGGATTCTCCAACCTGAAACACAAAACCGTCGTCCACAATAATAAATTCCGCATCTTCACCAAGCACGCTTACTTCAATTGGCATCTCCGTAGTTGAGTCTGACCTGCCTATAATAACTTCCTGATAATACGGAACATCCCTCAGGATGTCGTCTGCATAAATAGTTGGCGGAGAAATGCCTAAAACGGAATAGTCTGCAAAACAATCTCCCGGCAACAAGGTAAATAGGAAAATAATGCACGGTACTGCCAATAGACAATGTAAAAACGAACGCCTGATCAATAATTTGATTTTCATACCTCTCCTAAGTTTCTTTTTTTTTGTCATTGCCGTGACGATTTCTGGAATAGACAAATCCGTAAATCAATGTTGCAACAACATAGCCAATAATAAATCCCTGTATTAACGGGGAACTAATTAACACAGATAATTCGGTCGCCATAAGTTTCATCAGCGCCTCTATTCCTTGTACAAGGTTATCCATGATATGATTATACCATGTTTCAAGATATGCTTAAATTTTTAGAGCGATCCCTGTTGACACTTTTTGTAATTTTTTTTATTGGAGGAGTTTTTAACTTTCTGGTCGCTGAAATCAGCGAGGTGAATGGACGATCCATGGAGCCAACCCTTCGGGACGGAGAATTAATAGTTATAGACAAGCTCACTCTGCTCACCACAAAACCAAAGCGCGGACAAATTGTCAGCGCTTTTGGTGAATATGAAAATCTGTTGGTTGTAAAACGGATAATCGGATTGCCCGGTGAAACAGTAATACTGCGTGACGGCAGAGTGCTCATTGAGGATACGAACGGAGATGAACACGAACTTATCGAGCTCTACCTTGGATCTGACATAGAGACCCTCCCCTTGCGTGGATGTAATTTTGATTATGAAATCCCAGAAGGTGAATACTTTCTTATGGGTGATAATCGCGCTCACAGTACAGATTCACGAAGTTACGGGACAATACCCAGAAATGACATAGTTGGAATTGTGCGCGCAATTCCTATTATTGACTAGACCCAACCCATGCCAATGCCTGCTATCGGCGTTTTTTTATTATCAAATACATCATTACTACCATTACTAGCGCAACAGCAACAGAAAGTACGATAATCGTCGCGTCCACTGTCCATACATACGGCAACACAGTGAAACTTTCGCTTGCGCTGAACAATTCCGTGCCCTCATAAGACAATATATAATCCGCTCTATACTCTCCTTCTTCAAGACCGTCCACGGTAAAATCTACCTGGTCTAACTCAAGGCAGAGTAAATCTGTGCTGTCAGAAACAATAGTTTTAACAAAATCTCCGTTACTGTCGTACAGTTCAACCTTATATTCTAAGCTCGGAATTGGATTAAGGCTGTAGTTGCGTAACGCAAATGTGCCGGTGGCCGACTTATTAAACATGCCTGAGTGTGTATCGAGATCAATGCCTTCTATAGCAACTCTTTCTGACTGTAAAAACGCGAGAAAATCTTCGTTACTGACCACTTCAAAATTTAATACTCCTTCCACGCCAAACCTAAGCACCACTCCTTCTCCGACAGCTCTTGCCTTCTCTTGCAAAATTTCAAAAGTATTTTTATAGCTACCAAGCTCCAAGCCTGCCGTATCGATACTATAATCATACCTGTACTGCTCAACTCCTAAAGGCAAAGTGAGCTCAACTCCGATTGGTAATATTAAATAGCCGTCTTCTCCAACCGTTAAAGTAAACGACTCTTCCTTATCCGGTTCGCTACGCAAGATTAAAAACGATGACTGCACACTTTCTCCCTGTGGGATCTTAATGTCTACGCTTGGCGGTGAAATCCCAAGCGCATACTCTGCGCGGGCGTCCGGGGCGGCAAAGCCAGAAATAAGTACTGCAAACAAAAATACAAACAAAACCTTGGCTATTTTCATACTATTCGATTGTTAATTCCGCGCCAATAGCACGGAGTTTTTCGTATAAATCTTCGTAACCTCGCTCCAGGTGTTCAACACCGTCAATTACGGATGTGCCGTCGGCCACAAGCGCAGCAATCACATAGGCGAGCCCTGCGCGAATGTCGGGAACGGTCATTTCTGTGGCCACAAGCTCGACCGGGCCGTTTATTATTGCGGAGTGTTTGTAATTCTTGCCCTTGAACCTGCATTCAATATCGCCAACACAATCTTTCGACAATTCAATATCTGCGCCCATTTTACCAAGAATCTCAGTATAACCAAAGCGGTCTTGCATTACTGTCTCGTGGATAACCGATTTTCCCTCAGCAAGCGTTAGCACGACCAGAAAAGGCTGTTGCCAGTCGGTCATAAATCCGGGGTGGGTGTCGGTTTCGATTTCTATCGCCTTGTACTTCGTGGCGCCACGAAACATTATCCCTTCT
>JBDRFP010000037.1:0-15083 GCA_043818555.1 bacterium
TCTGCTCTCCGGGCTCATTTGGCACCTTTTCGCCGGTTCTCGCTTCTTTGCGCGCAACTGCGCGCCCTGCTTCCTCAGAGGTATGCAGGCCAAATTTTTCTTTAAGCATTCTTGATCCTGGTTTCATATGCATTGATTTTACCACAGCAGACGTGCAAACCAAAAAGGCCGGGGTCAAACCGGCCCTTTATAACTGGCTACTTGATACTGTCTACTTTGTTTCTGGGTCCCCCACAACAACTGTATTCATAACATCGCCAACCGCAATCGAATCGACCACTTCCATTCCCGACGTTACGCGACCGAAAATTGTGTAGTTCTTTGGCAAAGGATAGTCGGCCAACATAATAAAAAATTGGCTGCCATTTGTGTCTGGTCCTCGATTTGCCATTGCGACAATTCCGCGGTCGTACGAATAGTCATCATCGAGCTCATCGGCAAACATGTAGCCCGGCCCGCCGGTGCCGTTTCCCGCAGGATCACCGCCCTGAATTACAAAACCTTCCTCTCGCCTATGAAAAGTCAACCCGTCAAAATATCCGGCCTCAGCCAAATAAACTAAGTTCGAAACCGCCATTGGCGCTGTGTCGGCATAAAGCTCAAACACAATATCGCCCTTGTCGGTTGAAATACTCACCTGTTTGTTATCAATCCGCTCAGAATCGAGCACGCCTGGAAAAGAATATGTCATAATTTCTACGTTAGTATTTATTGAGTCCTCTGACTCGGATAGCTCCGCTAGCTCTTCTGGCCCCGCTAGCTCTTCCGTCTCCTGATTCGAACTCCAATACCAAGCCGCCAGGCCGACTAGCGCAATTACGAGGCCGAAAGTTATTAGTGTGCGTTTGTCCATATTTTTCATGTTATCGATTTAAACCTAAACGGAGGCACTCACCTCCGTTTTTTTTAAATTTCCAAATTACTTCCCAAGCTGAGCTTCGAGCGCGTCGATTCTATCTGCCTGCTGATCCATAGCATATACAGATGTTAACAAAACTGCCGTTAGGGCAAAAATCATTACCAACATTAAACTTACAATTTCAATTGATCCTGCAGGTAGCGCATTACACGCCCGGCAAACCTTTGGCATTGCCGGCATAGCGGCCTGCGTCTTATTTACCTCTTTAACTTTTTTCACCTTCTTCAGAGCCGGCTTCTTCTTTGCCGGTGTACTTTTCACCTCTTTCACATTTTGTTTTTTATTTGAACTGACCTTTTTGATAGGCATAAAGAACTTTCCTCCTAGCTGTGAATTAGTTTATATGAACTTAGTCAGGATTATATCACAAGTCTGAATAAAACTCCAAACCACGACTGCTGCCACACCCTCCTGCGTCGCTCACGAACCACCTTGCTGTAAAAATAAATGTGACTTGAGTCTGCGCATCGTCAAATAACACAACCGCTTCCTGCTCAACCCTGGAAACCTCTTGCGAATTTCCTTGGCCGACTATTCCTCCGCACCCACCGGTGGCATCAGAGTCGCTAAGTTTGATTTTAGGGCCGTTATTGATCACGAACCCGGTCGCCATTTCAAACCCGACTGCGCCCTCCGGAGCCATGCCGATCAAATCATCGTACGATGTCAAAAAGTTTGGCGCCTCAACTTCGGGCATACGCCCAAGCGAAAACCGGCCGAGCGTATCAGCTTCAATAGCGATCAATTCAGCGCTTCGCTCAACTTCGCGATTCATACGCTCCCACATCATAAGCGATGAGTCGTACCGATAAACAACAATGTTGTCAGGACTTTCAAAATCGGACAGCGTAAAAGTAAGTGTGGCAGGTTCATCTAAATATACCCCCGGATCCACATCATACACTGAGCCAAACAGAACATCGCCTCCGGCCGGATCGGTCAGGTCGATCTGAAACGGCTGGGTAATCCTGGCAACGCCCTCAACTGTTAAAACTCCGTCCGGTGAAGTAACCAAAGTTTGTTCCGGATCAACAGCAAAAATTAGTGCGATCGATAACGCAACGATTATGATTATGATAATCGGAAATAAATATGTTGTTTTCTTTCGCATGAAGGCATTATAGCACGAGTCGCGTGAGTTAGTAGATATTAGTAAGTAGGCGAGCCGCGAATTGAATCAAAACAGAGGATCGCAAAAACAAAAAACCGGATGTGGTAGGAGACAACCGGCAGAGACCGCCCTATGGTTCGCCAGAACCTGGGTGGCCATTGAGATGGAGACGCTGAGACGGCTCCCCTACCACATCCAGTAGATTTGAAGCTTTCGCTCTTGCGAGCTTTGCTCCGGGCAAAAAGTCGAGGCGCTGAAGAAAGTCAGCGCAGGCAGAAGAAGATGCAGATCGCGTACGGACGACCTCGGAGGTTCAACCCAGACGCTCTCCCTAGCAGTGCCTCGAAAAGGAACTATTTATAAACTAACAAAAAAACGGCGATCTGTCAATAGGTCTCGCAAGTTTCAAGGGTTTCGAGGGCGGCAAAGGTTTCAAGGGTTCTGAGAACTAAAAAAAGGCCTTTCGAACCTTTGAAACTTCTGAAACCTCTGAAACATTTGAAACCCGCGCATCACGCTACCTGCCAACAAACCCCGCTTGCCGGTCTGTAAGTCTGTATAGTTCGTAGGTCTGTAACGACCTCCGTCATTCAACTCCCTCCCACGGCACTCCTTCGCGGCCAAACTGACCAAAAGTCGACACGCTTCGATAAATCGGCTTTTTCAAATCGAGCCGCTCTACAATCGCCTCTGGCCTAAAATCAAACTTCTCTTTTATCAAACTGGTCAAGTCTTCACCTTTGCCGGATCGAGCTTCCATAAATACCGGTTCAGGCTCGCCGATTGTGTAGCCCACACTCACGAGCGCATTGCCTGCTAGTCCATTTTTGACCAAATACTTTGCTGCGTAGCGCGCCATGTAGGCCCCTGCTCGACTTGGGTGCAGAGGATCGCGACCGCTAAACAATCCCTCTCCGCTCGGAAGCAGACCGCCGTAAGTGTCAGCCAAAGTCTTCCTACCACTTGCGCCACCGCTTGCAGAAAATCCACCTGAACAAAAAGTGCCGGCAGTGTTTACATACATTTTGACACCGGTGTTCGAACCTAAAATCGGCTCAATTGCAGCTTCGACAAGCTTGGATTGCACAAGCGCCAAATCCATTCCGTGCGTGTGCTGAACTAGAACTGTAACCGAAACCGGACGCTCCCCATCCATTGTTAACTGAACCTTGCCGTCCGGGCACATCCATTTAAAAGTCGTGTCGGTCTTGCGCAAGTCGTCAATCCTCCGAGCGATTGCGTTGGCGTACACAAGGGCGCGCGGTAAAAACTCACGCGTCTCGCGCGTAGCGTACCCGTGCACAACGCAAGTTCCCTGCGCGCCACCGTTTACAATCGACTTTGCCAAATCCTCACTTGGCTTTTCAATATTCACAAACGGTTCAATGTCGTCGTCATAGCCAACTTCCTTGTACACTTTCTTTGCAATCGCGGCAGCGTCAAAATCAGCACGAGAATCAACTGTGCCGGCAATCATCACCATGCCATGAGAACCAAGCGCCTGAAGATCAACCCGACTATTCGGATCGCGCCTCAAATACTCGTCGAGAATAGCGTCGACGATTTGATCGCAAACCTTGTCCGGATGGCCTGCTAGTGGGATTTCGACTGTTTTTAGCATAAGATTATTGCGAGAAGCAGAGAGCTTATTACAGAAGGCGTGGAGCTTAATCGAGGAACAGATGGAGCCTATGCGTTGAGCTGAAGGAGCTTAGTCTGTAAGCTCTTTTTAAGCTCACTTTAAGCTCTGCGTGAACAGTTTTAAGCTCTTCCGCATGTCGACTCCAACTTATCATAATCGATCGGATTGATCAATAAACCTTGCTCCTAATTTCCGTAGTTCAGTAAAATCTGTAGTTCTGTAACGAATATCCTATCAGCTTGACAAGAACACCAAATTTTGCTAAATTCTTACATTCAATGTTCATTGACAAAGGAGCAAAGTATGGGCAAAATAAGCTTGGAGGAGCTGCAAATTCGCGCTCTGCCGGCTCTTGCGCATGCAGAGCTGGTTGAATTGGCAAGGACACTCAGTCCAAACCAGGCGCTAAGATGTGCTTTAAAGTCTTGGCCTCCCAGAGAGGCTAAAGCAACCAGGTTCCTCGCAATGGTGCGTAGGGACTATGGCCCGGAGGCCCTTGAGGCCTTCGTCACCCGCTCAGAGCACACTCGCTCGGCACAAGCCGATACGGAGCACGCTCGAAGGAATGGAAGAATGAAAGCAAGAGTCGAACGAGCGTTAGCTCGACTAACCGACCCCAGGCAACGGCTGGAGCTGATGCTCCGGCACGACATGAAGGATGAGGCCTACGCGCTGATCTCCGAACTTGTGAAGACGCAAACCGCGTTTTTCACTCGATCTTACGCAGCTCAGCACGGCGCCTTCTTCGAAGGACAGCGTAACCGCGATTCTGGATTCGCTAACGTCACACTGGTGATCCACAACGAGGAGCCGTTCGACGACCTGCAAGCCATCGAGAACAGGGTGCGTGTAAACATGAGCGGGTTCATGTGCGAACGGTCATCCAAGTTCCGGTTCAAGGATTTGGTTGAGGCAGTTGTGAACTGCACAATCTCTGCAGGACCCAGGGCTGACTACTCTACCATGCTCGGAACCATCGATATTGTGCGGTTTCTTTGCCCCAATGCGAAGTTCAGGCACGACGTAGAACTCTTCGCCATGCGGTTGACGTTGCTGCGCGAAGACATCAGCAAGCTGGACAGCTTCGACCCGGACTACAAGATCACTGGGATCAAGGAAGACCGCCGAGAGGTACTGAACCGCCATGTGGACCGCTGGGAATCGCTCGGAGGAAGCAAAGAGGAGCTGCGAGAGCTGCTGCTCGAACGGCTGAGGCGCAACATGTGGCATCCGAGCACTTGGATCTCGGTAGCTTGCGCCAAGTGCTTCGAGTTAGTCGACCCTGACTTGCGAGTGGCGCTCATGGCCGTGCGCGAACGCGTGTGGAGAGACGCATCGCACGAGGGTCCGGTTCCGTGGCAGATGACCGTGTTCCAGGTGCTCTCCAAACGAGGCGGCTGGAAGGCCTCGAGCCAGATCGATCCGACGAACCACCCTGAGCGCACCTTCGGAAGCGAACTCATTCGCATCCTGTCTGAGGGTCGTGCGGCCTGGGTGTTCCAGTTCCTGAAGCTCTTTGGCAAGCAGCTCCGTCTGGTCAATGTGAGGACCGGGATGAACGGCAATCGCCTGGATGACGTAGACGAAGTCATGCAGATCATGGCTCCGCAGGCGTTCGTGATGGCTTGCAACAAGGAGCGCTGGGGCATTGCAGCCGCGCTCGCTCAGGCGTTCGACGTGGTGAACGACCCGGCGTTTCTGAGAGCCGCCAACGACTTGGTGCGCGAACGTGCCGATGATCTCATTGGCTACACCTCCGAAGATGACGAACTGGCGCACTGCTGCGAGCACGGACTTTTCGAGGACGAAGAAGATCTCGAAGATGAAGAGCGACGGACGCGCCATGAAGACATGCTCGCACTCGCTACCGAGCGTAATGGAAAGCTCGCCGAGCTCAAGGACGAACGTAGCAAGCAGGTGCAGGAAACGATCGACATGGCGCTCACCCTGGAGCAGCCCATCACACTCAAGCACGACGAGTTCATCCAGATCGACGACTTCATGACCTAGACCAATCCGGGCCGGCAAATAGCCAGCCCACTTCCCCTGCCCCGGATCCATCCGAATCCAGGCAGGGGTAATTTTTTTACTAAAATTCTCCTCTCCCTAAAATTCTCCTCTCCCGGTGAGGATTCTCCTCTCCCGGTGAGGAGGAATAATGACTTATCCACACCCAAGCCTTGCGTTCGGTTTCTGTTCGGGGTAAAATAGAAACAGGAAACGAACAAATGCTGTGAATGTCTCAGAAGTTTCAAATGTTCTAGAAATTCGAAAAACACATTTAGAACCCTTGAAACCTTTGCGACCTTTGAAACCCCTGAAACACAAGTATGTCACCACTCCCCCCTCTCACTAAACGCCAACGCGAAGTCCTCGACTACATCGAAGGCTTTATTAAAGACAATAGCTACACTCCTTCTTACCGCGAAATCGCCGAAGGCCTAGGCCTCTCTTCCCCATCCACGGTGCATCAGCATATTCAGGCGCTTTGCGAAAAAGGTGTAATCAACACAGGTTGCGACGGCGCCGCGCGGTCAATCGAGCTGGTCGAAGCAGAGTCGCTCTCGCCGCTCAGCGTTATGCTCCCACTTGCGGGGCTCATTACTGCCGGGGAACCAATCGAGGCTGTTGAAGATAACGAAGCGATCGCCATTCCAACTGACTTTGTTGTCGATGTCGAAAACTCGTATGTTCTAAGAGTCAGAGGACGGTCCATGATTGAAGACGGAATTTTCGACGGAGACTATGTAGTGATTGAACGCAACCCGTCGCCAAAAAATGGAGACATCGTTGTCGCACTGCTAGACAACGCCTACGCAACTCTCAAACGATTTTACCGCGAAGCCGACCACATTCGCCTACAACCCGCAAACAGCACAATGGAACCAATCATCGTAAAGGGCGACCTGAACATTCAAGGGGTAGTCCGAGCAGTTATCAGAAAATTCGCCAGTATGTAATAGGTGTACTGGACTTTCGACTTTATAACTTTCTGACTTTTAACTCTTAGTTTCTCGATACAATTAGGATCCCAAAAAGCTCAAACTTAGCGCTTAAGTCTTCCAACTCCGGAGGATCCCACTTAAGCCCTGGGATCGAGCTGCGGGATCCGTTCGATTCTCAGGCGAGCCTGCTGCCAAATGCTCTTTTGAGCATAAATTCTAGAAATTTGAGTAGATTTCTTCAAAGATTTTTGAAGTAATGCCGGAGCATTATTGAAAAAATATTTGAAGAAATATGCCGAATTTCTAGGATTTAGGCCAAAAATGGTATTTGGTAGCAGGCTCCGGTATCCGCTCTCCTCCAGCGGATATACAAAACGGCGCTGGATCCACTCCAGCGCCGTTTTTTCTGCCATAAGAAGTTAAAACCGTTCAATCGGCCTTTGGCCTCGTTAAAATCGTTAATTCGATCGCCTTGAACGTCTTTAACGACTTTAACGTTTTGAACATAAGTAATTCATTTTAACCCAACGCCTATGTCGTCCACAACACTCAAGTACTACGCCTCCACAATAGCCTACACCCCAACTCAGGCCGATCGCAGACTGCGCACAACTAAACGCCAAATCCGCACACGCCTAAGCCGTCGCCGCTTTAAGCAATTCAACCGCTCGTTGCTGTCTCGTCTTCATCCTTAACCTTTTCCTGGCCTCTCCGTAATCCGCAATAACCTCCCTCAACATCCCTCAATAACCCTTAACCTCCCTCCCATGCACGAACTCCTCAACGACCCAGTAGATGTTTCAGTCGACTTTTTCGGCAAGCGCGTCCGCCCCAGGCGCGTGCATTGGGATGGGCGGGAATATAACATGACAACCGTCAATTTGATCCACGGCGCCCAAGAAGGATCTAAACGAGTATTTTACTTTTCAGTTTCCGACTCCACCAACTTTATGAAACTTAAACTAGACCCGGAAACACTCGAATGGCGCCTTGTTGAGCTCTACACCGATTAGCTAGCTCATCGAACCTTTGAAACCTTTGCGACCCTTGAAACCTCTGAAACTATACCTCATGCCCATCGTCTTACACATCGACTTCAACTCCTACTTTGCCTCTGTTGAACAGCAGGCAAACCCTTTTTTGCGTGGCAAACCTATTGCAGTGGCCGGTAAAGGCAAACGGTCGATCGACTTAGCCGCAGCGCACAAATCAAAAGCCCGATTCAACCTCGCCCACATTCAACTGGAGCGCACAGTGGTCACCACAGCCTCGTACGAAGCCAAACGCATGGGTGTAAAGACTGCCATGTCGTCAACCGAAGCTAAAAAAATCTGCCCCGAACTTATAATCGTGCCGGGCGACCCTCGCAAATACAGCGAAATCACAAAACGCTTTCTGTCGATACTGCGCCGCTACGCTGACGCCGTTGAGCAATTTTCAACTGACGAAGCTTTTGCCGACCTAACATCTTGCGGAGATTATTTTGGCGCCACCATCATTGCCCAAATGATTCGAGCCGACCTTAAACGCGAGTGCGGCGCTTCCTGTACGGCATCGATCGGCATTGGCCCAAATAAACTAATAGCAAAGCTAGCGTCTGAATCAGTCAAGCCAAACGGCTTTACAGTAATTTCACCTGACCTGGTTAACGACTTTATACTATCGCGCGAACTCGACGATATTTGCGGAATTGGCCCAAGGATCAAATCTCGTTTACACGGGATTGGAATATCAACAATGGAGTCACTTCGAAAAGCATCGCTTAGCAAACTTGTTGACGAGTTTAAGCCAAGCTACGGCCATTTTCTCTACGCGGCCGCGTGTGGCTTAGGCGACGACTCTGTAGTCGACTCAGACGAGGCGCCAAAATCAATTGGCCATTCTTACACTTATTCGTTCGACCTTGACCGCGCCGATGAGATTAAACGCAATCTTCTAGTTTTATGCGACCGCGTTGCCTGGCGTATGCGCCGCGACGGGTTTATTGGCACGCACCTCTCTGTGTACGCGCGCTATTCGTCGTCACTTGGTGCCGGACGAACTAGTCCGACACCGAGTGACAGGCCGTGGTTCAGCGGCGCTGGCCGCAGCAAACGCTTCCAAGAGCCAATGCACGACGGGCTGGAAATTTACAAAAACGCCTGGGCTATTTTGAATCGTATCCGCGATCCTAACTGCGGCATCAGGCTACTTGGCGTAAGTGTCAGCGGCCTTATTTTGTCACCAATGCCTAACTCCCTTTTCCCCAAACAACAAAAAATGCGCCGTGTACTCACAGCGCTTGACCAAATCCAAACCCGCTACGGCGCAAGCACTTGGCAACGCGTGGCAACACTCGGCACAGAACTAAAAGAACGAACCTCCGGCTGGACTTATGATCATGAGATATGACCAGGAAGCAAAAGTAGTCAGTATTCAGTAGCCAGTAGTCGGTAGATATCGCCTGGGGAAAGGCCGGTTATTGAGACGGCTTTTTGGACCGTCTACTTATTCTTCACCAGCAAGTAAATTCCAATTGGCATTCCGATTGGGATGCCCAAAATTGCGGCTAGCCCGCAGATGCCGAGCAGTAACTGAATGACGCTACCGATCATTGCAGCGTCCTCTCCACCAATAGACACGATCACAAAACTCGCGATTGCATACCCAGCCAAAGTGAGTACTAGCAATGGAATTGGGTACACGATCAACACAATGCCCAAAATATTTTTCTGTTTTTTTGTCATACGAATTTTTTATCGTGCTCTCAACTCTTCTTCGATCTCCAACAGTCGATTGTACTTTGATAGACGCTCCGACCTGGAAGGCGCGCCGGTTTTAATGTACTCAGCGTTAACGGCAACGGCCAAATCCGCAATTGTAAAGTCACAGGTCTCACCGGAACGGTGCGAAACAACCACCTTCTGCTTATCTGCCTGCGCCAGCATAATCGCTTCCATAGTTTCGCTCATAGTGCCGATCTGATTCATCTTAATCAAAACCGCGTTAGTAGCCTTCATTTTAATCCCCTTCTGGATACGCTCAGGATTGGTCACATAAAAGTCATCGCCAATCACCATCATCTTCTTGCCGAGCCTACGCGTACACTCTACCCAATCTTCCCATGCATCCTGGTCGAGCGGGTCTTCAATTGAAATCAGCGGATACTTTTGATTCCACTTTTCGAGCATATCAATCATCTGCTTTGCGGTCAGTTTTTTGCGATCAGTCTTTAACACATAGCGGTCCTTCTTGGCATCAAAAAATTCGCTTGCGGCAATATCGATTCCAAGCCCAACTTCTTTACCGGGCTTGTAACCGGCATTTTTGATCGCTTTAACCAAATATTCGAGCGCCTGCTCGGTCTTACCAACATCCGGCGCGTAACCGCCTTCGTTGCCGACATCAGTATCGAGCCCGTCCTTGCGTAAAACATCGCCAAGTGCGTGGAAAATCTCCGACCCGGCTTGAAGCTTGCGCGAAAACTTTTTAAACGCATGCGGGATAACAATAAACTCCTGCATATCTAAATTTGTGTCAGCATGCGCACCGCCGTTAAACACATTCATGAGCGGATTTGGCAACTTGTAAGTTTTTTCCTTAAAGCCGTACATTTGTCGCAAGTGTTTGTACAAAGGTTTGCGCGACCTTCGAGCGCCTGCGTGTGCCGCAGCCATAGAGACTCCTAAAATCGCGTTGGCACCAAACTTGTGCTTATTTGTTGTCCCGTCCGCAATCCGCATTGCGTCGTCGATTGCTTTAAGATCGAAAACATCCATACCTTTCACGACCTTGACGATCTTATTATTCACATTGTCGACCGCTTTTAACACGCCTTTGCCCCGATAGCGCCGTTTGTCGCCATCACGCAGCTCCAAAGCTTCGTGAATGCCGGTCGATGCGCCTGACGGAACAGAGGCGGAGCCGTGCGTGCCGTTTTTAAGCACCACAGTTACATTTAAAGTTGGATTCCCGCGAGAATCTAAAATTTCATGCGCGTGGAGAAAGTCGATTTTTTCTTTCATATGGAGAAATTTATTATTGGTCAACGAGGTTTATTGTCGAAAAACGAAGTTTATTGTCTGAAGGTTGAGGTTTATTGTTCGGCTGCTGACCACTGGCTACTTTTGCAAAGCCGCGAGCCCTGACATTTTTTCACCAGCTAAAAACGCCAGCATTGCCCCGCCACCGGTTGATATAAAATTAAAATCTTTTGCAAGCTTATTGCTTTCAACGAACGCGACCGTATCGCCTCCGCCAAGAATTGTACGCGACGCGTCCAGACCGGCCAATACCTTAGCAATATTCAAAGTCGCTTTCCTGCCTTCTGTTTCTTCAATCCAGCCCATTGGCCCATTCCAAACAACACTTCTCGATGTTATCAAAATGCGCCTGTAGAGTTCCTCGGTCTCGCACCCAATATCAACTATTCTGTCCGATGCTTTTAATTCTCGCGTATGCAAACTCTTTCCGTCAACTCTGAAATCAATAGGCGAATGAAGTCTGCCTTCAATATCTTTAATTATTTTTTTAGCGATCTTCACCTCGCCCTGCGTTACAGTCTTGCTGCCAATTTTAAAAGCCTTGCCCGTCCTGGCTGCGGCTAAAGTGATCGAAATCCCTCCGCCGGTCAAAATCGCGTCAACATGAGACCCGAGATGCTGGATTATTGGCAGCTTTGTTTCAAGCTTAATCCCTCCGAGCAACAAAATCAAAGGCCGATCAAACGGTTTTGAAAGCTCCTCAATCTCTTCGGCAACCAAATTACCGGCAAAACTTGGCAAATACTTTGTGATCGCTACGGTCGACGCGGCCTTGCGATGGCATACTCCGAACGCATTGTTAATATACACATCGCCAAACTTAGCCAGCGCTTTTGCGAGCCGTTTGCTGTTCTTTTGCTCGCGCGCATCAAAACGCAGATTTTCAAGAAGCAGGATCGACCCATCTTTCATTTTACTAACCTGCTCGATCGTCGGCTCGTCGATAATGCCGGGCGCAAGCAATACTTTCTTCCCAATCAGTTTTGTAAGCTCATTCGCCACCGGTTTTAAACTCAGTTCCCGGTCTTTCTTTCCTTTTGGCCGGCCAAAGTGGGCCATCAATACAATTTTAGCCCCCTTCCCAGCCAACTTCTTAATCTCCGGCGCCACTCGCGCAAGCCTACCATGCTTGCCGTCAACAACCTTGCCAGCCTTAACAGGCACATTTGCTTCAATGCGCATTAGCACCCGCGTGCCTTTTTTAATGTCTTTGACTTTGTACCTCCTCAAATCCATGTTATCCAAATAAAACTCTAGTGAACCATTTCTTGCGTCGAATATTATCAGCAATCAATCCATCGAGTCCAAACATGTGCCCTACTCCGCCTGCCAAGAATACTAAAAATACGATCAAATAAATGACATGCTCGTCAATCAAGCCATGCGCAGTACTGCCCTCAAAATCTGCCAAGTAATACAAGACCATCATGATTATTGCAAAAAGCGATGCCGGACGCACAAAAACTCCAAGAATCAAGCACGCGCCGATTAAAATCAGGCCCCATACGTTCAATGCGTCTACAGTCGTGTTGCCGGCTAAGGATTGAAACCATTCTGCAAAAGGGCCGGTTGACGCTGCCAAGTAGCCGGCTGCGCTCCAATCACCAAGCTTTGTAATGCCGGCGTAGAGGAACATGGCTCCGAGCACTACCCTAAGAATTATCAGAACGGTCGCGAACCACTGCTGGTTAGTACACTTGGAAAAATGTCCAAATAAAGTTTTCGATTTCATATTATTATTTTTTATATGACTTGCCAGCCATTACAGCCAGCTCAGCCAATCGACATGCATAGCCCCACTCGTTGTCGTACCAGGCAAGCACCTTAACTAGGTTGCCGTCTACCACGCGGGTCATTGGCAGATCAAACACGGCCGAATAAGAGTTGCCGACAAAATCGGATGACACCAAAGGTTCCTCGGTAAAATCCGCAACGCCCTTCCATCGCAGAGTCTTGCACGCTTTTTTGATCGCTGCGTTGACCTCATCAACCGTAACTTCTTTTTTAAGCACTGCGGTTACATCGGAAAGCGACGTGGTTGGTATCGGTACCCTAATCGATATTCCGTCAAACCTGCCCTCGATGTTAGCATACGCCTCAGCTGTTGCCTGTGCCGCCCCAGTCGATGTAGGAATCATATTCACCGCTGCCGCCCTACCGCGACGCAAGTCTTTGTGTGGCCCATCAACAAGTTTCTGGGTCGATGTGTACCCGTGTACAGTTGAAAGCATCGCCTTTTCGACCCCGAATGCCTCATCAAGAATCGCGATCATCGGAGTAGAGCAATTTGTTGTGCATGACGCATTGTTAATTATGGCCGACTTCTCTTCGCCGAGCTTGCTTGTGTTCGCGCCCATCACGTAGGTTGGTACGCCCTCACCCTTTGCCGGAGCCGAAATTATCACTCGCTTTGCGCCCGCATTAATATGCGCGACGGCAGCTTCTTTGGTTCTAAAAAACCCGGTCGATTCAATTACGATGTCAACGCCCATATGCTCCCATGGCAAATCAGCAGGATCCTTCTCAGCAAGAACAGGGATCTTTTTACCGTCAACAACCAAGTTGCCGTTGTCTGCACGGACCGATACATTCCACTTACCATAGTTGGTGTCGTACTTTAAAAGGTATGCCAGAGTTTTAGCATCGGTTAAGTCGTTGATTGCCACGACATCAAAACCGAGTTTTCCCCAACCGGCCTTAAAAGTCTGACGGCCAATTCTGCCAAAACCATTGATTGCGATTTTTGCCATAAGTTTGAAATTCTAAACTCTAAATTCTAAGTAAGTATAAATCGCAAATCCAAAATTGGAATTTTGTATTTATTTAGGATTTAGCATTTCCTGCATTATACCACAAAGCCCCCTCTCGGGGGCTCTTTTTATAAATTTCGTAATTTTGTAGTTTCGTAACCTTCGTAATTCGTAACTCTACGATCCGATCTGAATTCGTGCGAACCTACCCATGCGAATGTTTTCTCCAAGTGAGGCGATCTTAGACTCAATCAGCTTTTCAATAGTGAGATCCTCGTCCTTAATAAATGCCTGATCAAGCAAGCATACTTCCTGAAAATACTTGTCGAGTTTGCCTTCTGTAATCTTTTCGATCATGTCCGCCGGCTTACCTTCATGTGACAGCTGCTCGGCAATGATTTCTTTTTCTTTGGCGACTACCTCTTCAGGAACATCGTCACGCGACACATAAAGCGGGTTCATGGCCGCAATATGCATTGCTATGTCGTGCACAAGCTCTTCAAAAATTTCGTTCCGCGCGACAAAGTCGGTTTCACTCAGAAGCTCAACCACAACGCCCAACTTGCCGTTAGAGTGCGTGTAGCAATGCACGCGTCCCTCAGAAGTGACGCGCTCAGCGCGCTTCGCGGCCTTTGCTGCACCGCTTTTGCGCAAGCTGTCGATCGCCTTGTCAAAATCGCCATCGCTTTCCGCAAGGGCCTTTTTTGCTTCCATCATGCCCACGCCGGTCATTTGGCGTAGCTTCTGGACATCTGATGCTGATATTGTCATAGTTGGGAAATTTATTTCTTTTTGCTGAGTTTTATTCCGCGTCCTGCGGAGTTTATTGTCGGTCGACGAGGTTTATTCTCGAGCCACTCAATCACTTGTAGATTTTATTTCATTGCCTCAAGCTCTTCGCGGGCAAGCTTTTCCTTCATTGCGTCGTCCAAATCATCAACGCTAGCTTTTGACTCTTCCGTTACCTCAACTTCATCTTCAGCCTGCTCAACAATTACAGATTCTATCTTTGCTACCGGAGCGTTGCCGGCCTTTGCGCGGGCCTTTCCGACTTTAACAGCTTCGCTTATTAGCTTTGTAATCATTGTTAGCGACCCAATTGAATCGTCATTAGCCGGGATTACAACATCAACAAGAGTTGGGTTGGTATTTGTGTCGCAAAGTGCGATTATTTTAATCCCACGCTTTCTTGCTTCCATGAGCGCTGTCTTGTCGTGTCGAACATCCAGTATGAACACGGCTTCTGGAAGCTTTTCCAAACCGGAAATGCCACCAATCTTTTCTTCAAGCTCATCGATCTTGCGATCGAATTGTAGCTGCTCAAGCTTTGTGTATTTTCTGAGCTCACCTTTGGCGCGTTTATCCTTGAGATCCAGATAGCTCTTAATTAACTTTTGGATTTCGCTGAAGTTAGTAAGTGTTCCGCCAAGCCATCGAGTGTTAACATAAGGTACGCCGGCATCGATTGCGTATTTTTCAATAATCGGCTTGGCCTGAGCCTTTGTGCTAACAAACATAATTGTGCCGCCTTTGGCGACCATTTCCTCCACCTTGTTGAGTGCGTTTTCGAGCATTGTCTGCGTTTGCTCAATGTCGATTACATGCACGCCGGCGCGGTCGCCAAAGATGTAATTTTTCATCTTAGGGTGCCAGCGGCTTGTTCTGTGCCCAAAGTGCACTCCTGCTTTGAGCAT